>CALUGY010000032.1 GCA_944320295.1 uncultured Bacteroides sp. | reverse complement strand
GTTGCCCAATCCACGGATATCGAAATTATTGTTGAATGAACCCGGCTCGGCCGACTTCTGCATCACGCGGACACCCGCAATCTTACCTGTCAACATGTTCTGCGTGTTCTCGTTCTTGGTTGTGACCAAATCACCGCTCCTGACAGACGATACCGCACCGGTCAACGTCACTTTCTTCTGGGTACCATAGCCCACGACCACAACCTCATCCAGCATTTCTGCATCTTCCTGCAAAACAATTTCCAGGGAGGACTTGCCGGCAACGGACACTTCTTGAGATAAAAAACCGATATAAGAAATGGTCAACCTTGCATCACCCGGTACTTCGAGACTGAAATTACCGTTAATGTCCGTAATGGCACCTATCGTAGTGCCCGACACAGCGATGTTCGCCCCGATGATAGGCTCCCCGTTGGCCATCTTTACCGTGCCGGTAACCCGCTTGGGGTTCGAGCCTTCCACGGCTTTCTTGTCGGTGATGACTATAGACCGTTCCGAAACAATGGTATAGGCCAGACCTTTGTCCCGCAACGCCTCGTCCAACACGACGGTCACATTTACATCGCGTTTGGAAATCGTAATGTCGTGCTTATCGTCTATGATGGCATTCCTATAAGAAAAACGATAAGTGGTTTGTTTCTCAATGCTTCTGAAGACCTGCCTCAATGTGGCATTTTTCAACTCCACAGTCACCTTCTGCCGCCCTTGTGCATGGCCGCTTGCCATGCCTATGCCCAAAAGCAGAATAGCAATGCAGAGTATTCTTCTCATCATTATTCTATCATTCATTTCACGTTGGAATTTAAATTAAGATTTTAAGTAACTAGAATATCTAACAAGCTTGTCTAAAGTAACAGACAGTAAAATTTTACTAAGATACCGAACATGTTGCATGTTTTACAACATAGTTTCCCATGAATGCCAAGAAAAGGAGAAAAAGCGGAAGTCCCCGCATGGGAAAAGATGACATGCCGGACTGCAAACATCGACATGCCAAAGCTGGGAGGAACATGCATCATAAGAAGCCCATGGCCGCAACGCGTTCCGAGCGTGAGCGCAACACGTTGCGCCCGCGGACGGAACATGTCGCGGCCACGCTCGGAACGTGTACGGAGCAACAGACTATTACACTCCCGACAACCGTGGTGTAAACGGGGTTACGACGAGACTCAAAAGCAGAAAGGAGACAGATTGCGGCATCTCCCGCCAGACAGCAGGCTTTCAATCGGCCAGATGGATTTTCCCGTCTTTCAGGATGGCTTTCAAATGGTACGAGCGCCCTATTACTTCCAACGCCTCGTTCAAGTCCGTACTGCTCACGACACCTGTGAACGAGTCCTCATGGAAAGCGTTGGCATCGCCGTCCAACACAATATTTATATTATAGACATCTGACAGGGCATCGAGCACCTCAGAGAAGGCAGCCTCGCGGAACACGAGTTCCTTGCGTTGCCAGGCCGATGCATCGGTCACATGCTTGCTCTCCTTCACTTGGATGTCACCGCTCTCCCTGTCCAGCACGGCATACTGGTTCGGTTTCAGGATGACGCGGCGGTTGCTCTTCGTAGACAATAGCTCCACGCTGCCTTCCTCCAGGGACAAGACGGCTTCACTTTCCGAAACGCGCGTGCGGAAGTTGAACACGGTTCCCAACACGGAGACCTGCATTTCGTTGGCACTAATGCGGAAAGGGGCGGTGCTGTTTTTCACCACCTCGAAATAGCCTTCGCCCTCGAAGGTCACATTGCGCATTTCCGCATTATACGCAGAAAGCAGGTAGGCCAGACGCGACTCGCCGTTCAAGGTTACCCGCGTGGCATCGGGCAGGTTGACCGTGGTCCGTTCCCCCTTGGCCGTACAAATCACGACTTCTTTTTGAGAGAGCACCGTGTTCTCGTGGTACAAATAGAATGTAGCGACTATAAAGACCGGAAGCAGCACGGCTGCGGCAATCTGAAGGATTCTCTTATACACCAGTCCAGTCCGGGTTGCAGGGAAGAGCCGCTTCCTAATGCGCTTTTCCATGGCTTCAAGGCGGGCAGCGTCCACAAGGGAGCCATCCGCATCCTGTTTCTCCCATGCATCGAGTAGCAACTGCTCCATTTGCCCGTCGCTCATATGGTTTACTTGCCCTCTCAACAAGCCCAGTTCTTCCCGGGAGAGGGTATTGTTTCTATATTTACGGTCTAATTCTTTCATTTCCATGCGTTCCTATTATTAATAGACAAGCTTTCCCATTTAAAGTACTTCATTCCTCCATCTTATTCACAATATATAAGAATTGAAAGCATAAATGCAAACAGAACATTATCAAGCAGGCCGCGAAGTGTTTTCAAGCCCAATGACAATTGGTTTTTCACCGTCTGCTCGCTCAACGACAGGCGGATGGCGATTTCTTTGTTTGGAAGGGACGCGAACTTCGCCAACTGTATAATGCGCTGCTGGGTCAAGGGCAATTGTTTCATCGCGGCCTTTATTATCCGTACATAATGCTCGTAATCCACCCCGTTCGCAGCTTCATCCACAGACAATTTGTTCTGGTAATCCACGTAGTCCTCATATACTGGAGAATTCAGGGTTGCCCTATAGGCATTAATCAAATGGTGCTTGGACATGATGAACAATAAAGCAGACAAGGATTCCGTGGTATGAATCTTCTCACGGTTGTTCCATAGCCGGACAAATACGTCCTCCACTATTTCTTCGGCATCTTCATAACATTTGGTATACTGCACGCTATAAGCCAACAGACGCTTGGCATATAGCTGGTATATCCGTTCAAATGCCCTTATCGACCCTTGCTTAAGTTCTGCAATCAAGGCAGATTCTTTCTCTTTTATCATCAACAGAATTAGATTTCCCGGTTCTATATCATAAACACAATCACAAAATTACGACAATTTTCTTATATCAGCACAAAGAACGGTTCTTATTCAAGACTGGACATAACCGGTAGCTTCACTTCACACCTCCCGGCATTACATGCCTTATCCTCCCGTCCACCTCATAGGAATCACGAAAAAGGGAATTATCCCAGCACCCTTTTGTAATATTCCGCCTTCCATTCTATAGGACGAGGATAGGCACGTGAGGATGAGGGCATTCTCCATATCCTCAAGTTCCGCCCCTGGAACATCACATCACGATACTCGCCTACTGGCAGCGTCTCGAAGCCAACGAGCGATTGTAGTGTCTCGGCCGATTTCTGTCCTGTCGCAACAATTGTATGACAACCGGGAACCCGTTCCAACAAAGTGGGGAGGTCGGTAGGGCGCACTATTTGCAAGAAGTTGTCGGAAGCATTGTTCCTCAAGCGGATTACTTCTACGGCCGTATCATAAAGCGCAATGCCACGTTCCCTGCAAAATCCGGCAATCCGCTCCTTGTCAAAACGCTTTTCACCAGGAACGACAAAATAATCCTTATCGCCCACGGCAATAAGTCCCCAAATTCTCCAGAAATCGTTAGTCCAATTCGGATAAAAGAAATCCATGCACCACCTGCTCTTCGGAGGCGGAAAACTCCCCAATATCAATATTCTTGCCCCTTGAGGCAAAAAAGGCTCTAAAGGATGTACTTCTGTCATAGGCATTGTTGTCACAAATTTTATTGTAATTGCCAATATAAAAACTTCCGGGCTATATGCAGCGAACGAATAAAATGCTTGCAAAAGCTTGCAAATATTGCTTTTTTCAACGAATATTGCAACACAAAATGTAATTAGAAGCACAAATGTACCGGCGAAACTACGAACAGCGATATATGTTGTAAAGCATGTGATTTGTTCGGTATCCCATGAGAAAATCATTGTCTTTTACATTAAGCAAGCTTGTTTAATGTTCTAATTACTTAAAAACTTAATCTACTAAACATGAATAAAACAATGGTGAAAAGGATACTCTACATTACTATTTTGCTTTTGACTATAGGCACGATTAACAGCTATGCACAGGAACAGCAGAATGTAACCATAGAGTTGAAGAATGCCACATTAAGGCAGTTCTTCAGAAGCATCGAGAAGCAAACCACTTATCGCTTCTCATACAGGAATGCTATCATCGACGACAAAAAAGACATTACGGTCTCAAAACGTAATGTGAAGGTATCGGTCCTACTGGATGAAGTATTGCAGAAAAAGGGGTTAACTTACAAAATCGTCTCTGCAAAATCCATCGTGATCAGCGACAAGAAAGCCGGGACAGATTCAATGGCCAAGCGGGTTACCGGCACCGTAAAGATGGCCAATGGGGAACCTGTCATCGGAGCGAATGTCACGATGGCAGGAAGTACAATTGGAGCCATTACGGACATCAACGGCAATTTCAGTCTCGAAGTGCCGGACGATGCGAGGTTGACCATCTCCTATATCGGCTTCATTTCGCAGGACGTAGCCGTTGCCGGCAAATCTTCCCTGGAAATTGTTTTGCAGGAAGATACTGAGATGCTGGACGAAATTGTGGTGGTCGGCTACGGCTCCATGAAAAAAGGAGAAGTGACTAGTGCCATTACCTCGGTGAAAAAAGACGACTTCTTGGCAGGTATGGTAAAAAGTCCGGAGCAACTATTGCAAGGAAAGGTTGCCGGCCTGCAATTATCCAACTATACGGGTGACCCCGTAATAGGCTTGGAAATGACTATCCGTGGCGTAAACTCATTGTCTGGTAATACCAGTCCGCTGATTGTCATCGACGGCATTCCCGGTGGCAATCTTACTGCCATTTCGAGCGAGGACATTGAATCCATAGATGTACTGAAAGACGGTTCGGCTGCGGCCATTTATGGAACAAGAGGTACCAACGGAGTGATTGTCATCACGACCAACCAGCCCAAAGCCAACAAGACGACATTGGAATACAACGGTTCCGTGTCCTTTGAGACCTTTGCAAAGCATGCTGATATGCTGACGGCTGATGACTATCGCGCATTGAAAGACGACCCGGATTTTCCCGGCATACAAGATGAAGGAACAACTACCGACTGGGTAGATGCCATCAGCCGTACCGCCATCAGCCACAACCACTTCTTATCGCTAAAAGGGGGAAGTGCCGAGTCCAACTACGTAGCTTCTGTAGATTACCGCAAGCGCGAAGGTGTCATTCGCAGAACCGACAGGGAATCGATTACGGCCAAGGTAGGCGTGAACCATAACATGTTTGACAACAAACTGCGCTTCCAACTAAACATCAACGACAGCTACGTCACTCAACAACGTGCATGGTATGCCACTTATTTACACGCCCTGTTGGAGAATCCGACCCGCCCCATTTATGACGAAAACGGGAACTACACGGAATATAAAATCAACCTGAAGCCTTACAACCCGGTAGCCATGATTAACGAAGAAAGCGATGAAGAGAGCTACAACCAGTTGATGATGAGCGGAAAGGTCACACTATCACCCATTGAGGGGCTAAACCTCAGCGTAATGGGAGCATTACAACGCTTCGACCGGATGGAAAACAAAGCCAATACTTTCAAACACATGACCACCGTGGTAAACGGCGATAATGGCAATGTCTGGAACTGGGCAGACAACACGACGCAAAAGACTTTGGAATTAGTCGGTGACTATGCAAAGTCCATCGGGGCACACAATATGGGTGGCATGTTAGGATATAGCTATCAATACGATGATGCAAAAGGCATCTACCAGTGGGCAAAAGACTTTCCTACGGATATGTTTGGCCCTTGGAACATTGGCTCCATGAACGACATGGCTGACAACAAGGCAGACATGACCAGCTATCGGAATACGCACAAACTCATTTCTTTCTTCGGGCGCGTAACGTACAATTATGATGAAAAATACATGTTTATGGCCAGCCTACGACGTGAAGGTTCCTCACGTTTCGGTGCCAATCACAAATGGGGATGGTTCCCCGCCGTGTCGGCAGGCTGGCGCATCAGCAAAGAACGTTTCATGGAAGGTGCAAGCTGGTTGGATGATTTGAAGTTACGCATCGGATACGGAGTCACCGGAAATGAAGTAACATCCAATTTACTCTCCATGTACCTGTTGAATTATGGAGGATTCGCTTATATCAATGGCAAATGGACACAGGGTGCAGCACCTCACCAAAATCCTAACCCGGATTTAAAGTGGGAAACAAAAAGTGAGTTGAACTTGGGTATCGACTTCGCGTTCTTCAAAAACAGATTATCCGGTTCTATTGACATTTACAACCGCGAAACATCCGACTTGTTATCGACCTACGAAGTCCCCACCCCACCCTATATGGTATCGAGCATGATGGCTAATGTGGGCAAGATAAGGAACCAGGGTATCGAAATTCTGTTGAACGGCACGCCGGTACAGACAAAGGACTTCCGCCTTGACATCACCGGAACCCTGTCATACAATAAGAACAAGATACTTTCGTTGTCCAACGGACTCTACGAAAAAGACTACTGGTACGAAGGCAGTACCGGTTCACCCATCCAGACACATACGCACATCGTACAAGAAGGTGCTCCTGTTGGCAACTTCCACGGGTTCCAAACTTATGGCCTGACAGACGACGGGCTATGGTTAGTATACGGAGCCGATGGGAATCCCAAATTGTTGACAGAAGCCAACGATGCAGACAAACGTGTAATCGGTAACGGAATACCCACTACTTACAGCAGTTTGACTTTGAACGCCAAATACAAAGGATTCGACGTATCCGTCATGTTTCGGGGTGCTTTTAATTTCCAGGTACTAAACCGTCAACGAATGCATTGGGAAACAATCTCACGCATAGGTGAAGGCAACCTGCCCCGTTCCGTATTAGAAAAGCCGTTCGGGGGAAATTCGTACGTCAAAGGAGCACCAGCCATGCAAAGTTATTATGTAGAAGACGGAGACTATGTAAAACTGGACAACCTCAACATAGGCTATACATTCAATCTGAAGAAGCAAGACATTATAAAACGCCTTCGCATTTATTTGGCAGGAAACAATCTCTTGACCATGACCGGTTACAAAGGCTTGGATCCGGAAGTCAGCATCAAAGGTCTGGCACCAGGCGTAGAAGGTTCGGGAGCAGGTGAATTGTATCCCACGACACGCCAGTTCACATTCGGTTTAAATCTTTTATTCTAACCCTTAAATACAATAATCATGTTCAAAAAGACATACTTAATAAATGCACTCGCTGCTGCTGGCATCTTATTCGGGGCATGCACTAACTTAGATGAAGAAGTATTCAGCAGCATCCCGGAAAGCGACTTTTATAAAAACGAATCCGAATTCTTAGCAGCCATGGTACCTGTTTATTCCAGCATGCGCAACCTGACAGAGCATTGTAGTTGGTGGGATTTGGAAGAAACGACGGATATTTGTGTCACGCCGGTAAAGAACCTTAGTTTGTGGTATGACGGTGGAATCTATGTACGCTTGCACCGTCATCAATGGATGGAAGAAGATGCACATCTGAACAATATATGGAACTACCTATACAGCGGCATTGCTAGTGCCAACCGGGTTCTCTATCAGTTCGAAAACTCTACTATCGAAATGGCGGACAAAGACATATATATATCTGAGTTGAAAGTTGCACGGGCTTTCTACTATTATCTGCTAATCGAAGCATTCGGCAATGTTCCCATCATAGACCGCTATGACGTTCCTGAAGGGTATCTTCCTCCCACGAAAACAAGGGCAGAAGTCTTCAGTTTCATTGAAACTGAGCTGAAGAATAATATGGACAACTTAAGCGAAGATGTGATGTCCACTTACGGACGGTTTAACAAGTGGAACGCAAAAATGCTGCTGGCACGTCTGTACCTCAACGCGGAAGCCTGGATAGGCACTCCCATGTACGAGGAATGCAAGAGCCTTTGCGATGAAATCATCCTTGCCGGTAAATACAAACTGGACAGCGACTACTCCATGCCTTTCAGTACCAACAATGAACTGAGCAACGAAACCATGTTTGTCATTCCTTTCGACGAAGAAAAATCCGGAGGACAGATTTACATGTGGGCACGCAAGACATTGCACAACGCACAAATCAAGACGTTCAACCTGCAATCCACATGGCTGGACGGCGGTTGTGTAGGGGTACCTACATTTTTCGACAGCTACATTGAAGGCGACAAGCGTTTGGAAAAGACTTGGCGCATGGGACAACAATATGCGCTTGACGGCAGTCCGTTATACACAGAAGGCTGGTGTGGAGACCCCAACATACTGCTAAGCTACACACGTGAAGTCAGCGGACTTGATGGAGCAGCAACCATGTACGAAGGATACCGCTTCGGCAAATACGAAATCAAAGTGGGTGCCACAGGCACACCGGACAACGATTATGTCATCATGCGTTACGCCGAAGTACTGATGACAAAAGCCGAATGCATACTACGGACTGGAGGCGACCCTGAAGAAGCAGCCGCACTAGTCAATGAAGTACGCCAAAGGGCATTCGACAACCCTATAGAACTAACCGGAGCCGAATTGCAAGCCACCATCAATTATAATGGTGTCCCCGTCAAATACGGCAGGTTGCTGCAAGAACTCGGCGTGGAATTCGCGTTGGAAGGATTACGGCGCAGTCAATTGATCCGTTTTGACAACAACTTCAGCGAAGGCTGTTGGTGGGAACACGAAGCGACCCATGACACCAAACGCAACCTGATGCTGATTCCTTTCGACCAGTTACAACGCAACTCGAATTTAACCCAAAACCCGCAATGACATACCACAACGATAAAAAACATATCACTTAATATTTATCAACTTGACAAATGCAATGAGAAAACTATTCATCTTCTTTTCTGCGGTTCTGCTATGCTTCAGTTCCGCTATGGCACAAAAAAGAATTTCTGTGACTTCACCGGACAAACACATCAAATTCACGCTGCAAGTCAGCCCGGACGAATTGAGCTATGACGTGAGTTATAAGAAACAACCTCTTGTGTCCAAATCACAGCTGGGCTTCGAGTTCGACAACGGGACGTTTAGCAGCAACCTGAAAGTCGGCAAAATCAGCCGGAAGGAAATCGACGAGACTTACGAACTGGTGGTGGGCAAAGTACGCATCGCACGCAACCATTGCAACGAACTTATCGTTCCCTTGACGGAAAAATCATCTCCTAAACGAACCATACACTTGGTTGCACGTGTGTTCAACGACGGAGTTGCATTCCGTTATGAATTTCCCGAACAAGACGGTTGGAACTCGTGTGTCATCTACGACGAGAAAACACAATTCAATTTGCAAAACAACCCTAAGGCCCTACTAATGTATCTGCCCGGATATATTAACTCGCACGAAGCCCTCTACGACCACGTGGACTACAACGCGGTGAAAGAGAATACCCTGATTGAAATGCCCGCCACCTTCCACTACGGGAACGACTTGTTTGTCTCCATCACCGAGGCCGCCATACGCGACTTTGCAGGCCTTTACCTCATAAAAGACAAAAGCGGTATGAACGCCCGGCTCACGCCCAAATTGGGACAAGAAAAAATAAAAGTGGAAATCGATGAATTCCCGCATTGCAGCCCGTGGCGCGTCTATCTCATTTCAGACCATGCCGGAGGATTACTGGAAAGCAATGTCATCACCAGCCTGAATGAGCCGTGCAAGATAAAAGACACATCGTGGATAAAACCTTGCCGCACGACATTCACTTGGTGGAACGGCAACGTGGTGCCCGACACGACCTTCTCGCCGGGAAACAACTTTGATACCAACAAGTATTACATCGACTTTGCCGCCCGCCACGGACTGGACGCACACGGCATATACGGATACGCCGAAACGCCGTGGTACTATGACGACAACTTCAACTTCGGATGGGCCGGCCCGAATGCCGATGTCACCAAACCCATACCCTGCCTCAACATGCCCCGCATTGCGGAATACGCCAAAAGCAAAGGCGTGGGATTACACTTATGGGTACATTGGCGTCCGCTATACGACAAATTGGAGGAGGCATTCACCCTCTACGAGCAATGGGGAGTAAAGGGCCTCATGGTAGACTTCATGGACAGGAATGACCAGGAAATGATGCGTATCCAAGAAGAAATACTGGCGTGCGCTGCCAAGCACCACCTGTTCATACAGTTCCACGGGGCAAGCAAACCTTCGGGACTGGTGCGTACATACCCCAACGAGTTCACACGCGAAGGAACGCTCAACTACGAACAATGCAAATGGGCGAACATGGTCAACGCCGATCACGACATAAACATACCCTTCACCCGCATGTTGGCCGGATCAGCCGACTATCATTTGGGAGGCTTCCATGCACAAAACCGCGAAGACTTCAAGATACAGTATGTCAACCCCAATGTCATGAGTACCCGTTGCCACATGCTGGCCATGTACGTCGTGCTTGAGAACCATCTGACCTCCCTTTGCGACACGCCGATGGCTTATGAAGGACAACCGGGATTCGAAGTGTTATGTACCGTACCGGGCACTTGGGACGAAATCAAAGTGCCGCATGCCGAAATCGGCAAGTACGTCACAGTAGCCCGCCGCAGCGGTTCCGACTGGTGGATCGGCACATTGAACACCCGGTCGCCCCGCACCTTGGAGCTGTCATTGGACTTTTTGGAAGAAGGGAATTATGAAGCCACTATTTACACGGATGCCGACGATGCGGCCGAGAATCCCAACCACCTAAAGAAAGAAATAAAGACTGTTACAAAAGGCGATATCATTCCTCTGCCGCTGGCATCGGACGGAGGAGCTGTCGTACACCTCACCAAAGTGAACTGACAAGCATCCCATAACGAGATAAGTTTATAGAAAAGAGCCGTTTCACCCTACTCAAAGAGGGTTGGAACGGCTCTTTTAATGCCGTGGCTGTAACGGTTTCATCCTACTGACCTCGTCATTTTCCCCTCTTGCCGCTACCGGCTAGCACAAGCATGGTTTCCTCCCGCACGAGTTCAAGCTCTTTCCGCAAAGCGGGGAGCAGGGAAAAGAGGCGGTCTCCTTGGACGGAGATGACAAGACTGTTGAGAAGCTTGATATTGTTGGTAATGATTTTCAGGCCATTCTCTTTGGCCACCTCACGGATTATGGTAGTCAAACGTTGGCAAGCGGGAAAGCTAGCGGCGTGTTCTTCAAGAAATTCTTTCATGCTGGGAAAGTTACGAATCTGGATATCCTCGAGGCGGGCCACGTTTACCATGTGCATGCCTTCGGAAGCTGTCCTCGAACAAAGAGCCGCTTGCGCACCATTGTTAAGAACCACCTGAACTTCCCGTCGGGTAGTAGATATGAGGAGGCGGTTCACATCCGACATCCTGCATTCACCCCCTGACGTAATCACACGGATACAGGCAATGCGGGAATCCAGCCACTCCCGAAACCATTGGCGGGGCGTACAGCCAAAGCTCTCGACAGTATATCCGACACGGGTGGCCTTGGAAAACAAAGAGTCGATAAGGCTTATGGGGAAAACAACAACTTGCCCTCGCTCATGCGGTCTTGTGTGCGCAAGCGGCGGCGGAAGTTCTTTTGCAACTCTTTATAAGAATAGGACAAGGTATCTACGGCACTTGCCCTCTGCCCCGTTAAAAAACGGCGATAGCGTTCCAAGGTCTTCCGCCAAGCGGACAACGTGTCAAGCGGAATGCCAACATCCTCCCTACGCGCATCTTCCATCCATTCGTCCACAATGCGGGCATAGTCTCCGAAAACCTCGTCCATTGCCTCCGGCCCTTTCTCTCCCGCCTCGGCCAGCCGACAGAAAAAGTCCTCCTCCATAGTGAAAAGCTCCCGGTCCAGTTCCGTCAGCGCATGCAGTTCCGTAGCGGCCTCAGCACCCGTCATTCCTTGCTCCGCCTTCAGCCAGGCGGCATAATCTTCCGCCCGGTAAGGCACCTCCACGTCAAGGCATTCCCGCACCACTTCACGAAGCACTTCATCAGAGTTCACCAATACATGTTCCACAAATCCTTTCATAACACAGTATCTTTTAGCGGCCCCACCCTCACACGAGCCAAATGTTCATATTCCGCAAAACGGGAGGGCGCAGGATTTCGGCGGCCCTTCCAACAGGGACTTTGTATACGAATATTGACAAATACGCCGGAAGTAACACTCCGTTTTGCTCGTTTTTGTCATATATCCTTGTTTTTAGCGGATTATAAAAGGTGTGGATACTTTAACTATATATTTAACACACTTTAAGCCTACAAAGGCTGACTTCGGGCTGCGAAGAACGGTTTTCTCCCTGCACCAAGAGATATTCCGCAGAGTTACCCGTCTTGCCCACACCAAGAAAAAGGAGGACAAACAGAGGCGCACGGGATGACTCCTTGCACCCTCCGTCAATCTTTCGCCTGATGGATGGTAAGCTGCGGGAAGGGGAAGCCGATTCCTTCCGCATTGAACGTAGCATAAATCTGCTTGTTCATGTTGAAATACACGTCCCAATAGTCCGAAGTCTTCACCCACACGCGGATGGTGACGTTCACGCTGCTGGCGTCCAGCGCATGGAGCGCCACGAAAGGAGCCGGCGTGTCGAGTATTCGTTTATCGGCGGCAAGAATGCGCCGCGCCACGCTCTCCACATGGTCGTAGTCCACGCCATACTCCACCCCTACTACCCACTCCACACGGCGGGTGTCCTCGCGGCTATAGTTCACGATGGTGCCGCTGCTCAGCGTGCCGTTGGGTATGTACACCACTTTGTTGTCCGCCGTGGTCAGGATGGTGTGGAATATCTGTATCTCCCTTACCGTGCCCGACACCGATTGGATATCAATCCAGTCGCCCACCTTATAGGGTTTGAACACAAGGATGATAAGTCCCCCGGCAAAGTTCTGCAAGTTCCCCGACAGGGCCATGCCTATTGCCACGCCGGCCGATGCCAGCAAGGCGGCAAAGGAGGTGGTCTCGATGCCGAGCTTGCTCACGATGGCCACCACCAGCAGCAGGTTCAGCAAGATACTCACCAGGCTGCGCACGAAACTCTGCACCCCGGCATCCATCTGCCGCCGTTTCAAAATGCGGGCCAGCATCTTCTTCAGGAACGAAATGAGGAACTTGCCCACCACGAAGATGATGACAGCACCCAGGATGCGCCCTCCGGCATCTACCCCCCAGTCCAGGAACTGCTGCCAGAGGCGCTCCAGTTTTCCGGGTTCCAAAGCAACAATATCCCCGGCCGCGCCGGTCAACAAAAACAACGATGTCATACACATAAACCTTTTAGATTAAACAAAGCAAACATCCGGCCAAAGAGGCTCATAAGATTTAGCACAGCCAAATATAAGGAAAATATGGACATCCGCACGGGAAAGACACCATTTTTTTAAGCTTCGAACATAACACCCACACCAACGAATCACTATATTTGCAGCAGGCGGTACATCCGCATCCCACAGAACCGCCACGGAGAAAGGAAGAAATCGTCCGAAACGCTCCGTGTAAACACAAGGCCGTTGAACCGGGGCTTCCGCCGCATTGCGCGGGCGGAGGCCTGCCATCTGTAAATAATATAATGTATGAAAGCCAAGAAATGCTTAACGCTGCTTTTAGCGAGTTGCACGGTTGCCGTGGCAAGCGCCACCGTGTTGCCGGAGTATGACAACCGGCCGGAAAAGGACATTGTAACAAACTGCCGTTTCGGCGGCGAAGTAGGAAAACGCATCGATGCCGTGGTCAATAACTGGGTATTGACAGCATGGGATGCCAACCCCATGATGACCGAGATGCTGCGCCTGCGCGACCGCAAGCCGCCCTACGAAATGCCTGTGCCTTGGGCCGGCGAGTTTGCAGGCAAGCACCTGACAGCCGCCGTAGCCTTGTCGCGCCTGTGCAACGACCCGCGCCTCGAAGCAATGACGACCGCTTTGGTGGACGAGCTGGCCGACTGTCAAGGCCCTAACGGCTACCTCGGCCCTTTTGCCAAGGCCGACCAACTGATGGGAAACTGGGACCTGTGGGGGCACAACCACATACTCTACGGGCTGATAGGCTACTACCGACGCACCGGGTCGGAAAAAGCGTTGCGGATGGCGCGGCGCATAGGCGACCTCGTGTGCGACACCTACCTGGACAGCGGACGCAAACTGCACGAAGCCAAGAGTTACGAGATGAACATGGCCATAGGCCACGGAATGGCGCTGCTCTACGGTGCGACCGGCGAGAAACGCTACCTGGACATGGCGCTGGAAACGCTGCGTGAATGGGAAACGGAGGGGGCAGGCGACTACTACCGGCAGGGACTGGCCGGCACGCCTTTCTACCTGACCCCTAAGCCACGATGGGAAAGCCTGCATTGCATACCGATGCTGGCCGAACTATACCGCATCACGGGAGATGAATCATACAAACGCTCCCTGCTGAACCTGTGGCGCAGCATCCTTGCGTCGGACATCCACAACAACGGCTCGTTCACGGCGGGCGAAGGTGCCGTGGGCAATCCGTTCAGGCCGGGTGCCATCGAAACATGCTGCACAGTATCGTGGATAGCCCTTTCCGTCGACGCGCTGCGACTGACGCACGACCCGGCGGTAGCCGACGCCCTGGAGCTGGCCCTATGGAACGCCGTATTGGCTTACATCCATCCCAGCGGGCGGTGGGTGGCTTACGACACACCCATGGACGGCAAACGCGAGGCATCGGCCCACACCATCGTTTTCCAGTCGCGCGCAGGTACACCGGAACTGAACTGCTGCTCGGTAAACGGTCCGCGCGGACTGGGGATGCTGGCCGACTGGGCCGTGCTTCCAAACGAGCCGGGCGAAACCGACGCCCTCTACATCAACCACTACGGCCCGGGCGAAATGAGCGTTTCCGACCGTAAAGGCCGCCTGTGGACGGTAACGAATGAAACGGACTACCCCGTGTCCGGCCAAGTGACGGTACGCATAGACCCGCAACAGGCAGCACAGACGGTCATACACCTGCGCATCCCCGCATGGTCGGCGCACACCACGGCCACCCTCGTGGCCGACGGGAAACGTACGCCGCTACAGGCCGTGGCCGGACGCTACCTCCCGATAGACCGGGTTTGGAAGAAGGGAGACAAGATAGAACTGTCGCTCGACATGTCGCCCCACTACCTGCGCGGCGACCAGTACGTGCAAGGACGCAGCTCCGTGTACCACGGCCCAGTATTGCTTGCATGGGACCAGTCGCGCAACGAAACGGATGCCGACCGCATTCCCACCCTCCAGGCATCGATGCTCCAACTGAAGCCCGTGCCGCAAGCGGACTATCGCCCGGCCGACCGGCGTTTTCCCCCGATAGTGCTCTACGAAGTCTCCGGGACGGACGCTGAAGGCAAGTCCGCCACCATACGCCTGTGCGACTTTGCCTCCGCCGGAGCCACAGGCGCGGCCTACCGCTCATGGCTGCCCGTAGAAGGCACCGGGCCGATGGCCACGCCACCCGTCCCGTTCAAGGAGGGGGACAAACCCGCTTTCGTTCGGTCTGAATAAGGGATTCCTTCCCCACCTATTCCCTCTGCAAGCGCAACATGTACGGCTTGCGGACGCAACATGTCGCGGGCACGGGCGCAACGCGTTCCGCATACGCTCGGAACATGTTGCGCCCGCAAGCGACATGTGCACACACGTATCTTGCTGTAAATAAGAAACTTGACAGAATCACACTCCACTCCGGCCTCATCAATCCCGGAAGAACGACGGGAATACGGGACAGCCGAATCCGACATTAACTTTCTTTAAACCTTGGACGGTTGTACAATTTTAACATGCTACATACCTTTGCAACGCAAAACCGGAAGCATCCGGTAGGGGAATTACATTACCTCGGCAATTCGGTGCAAGAGGGGCTGCGGCCCGACGGCATTGAAAGTAATGGGACGGCTCTTTCCCTTGTTTTTACATCGTAGGTTATTCTGGTATCCCGTCTGGCAGAAATTTGATTATTGAAGAGATGAAAAAACGGCCCTGCGCAAAGTAGGTACGTATCTACAATTCAATATATTTAATTTCAAACAGTAATAACTAAAGATGGAAAAAACAGTAAAGATGCTATGCCGTGTGCTGCCAGCCCTGTTGCTGCTGGCGGGCGGCATGTTTTCCTCTTGCGTGAAAGAGGAATCTTCACCTTTCGGGCAAAACAGCGTGGATGCCAAACTGCCCTATCCCGACTACAGCCTCAACTGGAAAGCGGGCGACGAAATCCTGCTCAAAGGCTCCGGGTTCACGTCCGCTGACGAAATCTACGTGCAGGCCGTCTACGACGAAGTTTACGAAGACTATGACATCGATGGCAACGAAGTGCTTGAGGTGAAAGAACTGTCGCCCAAGGTGCAGGCACGCGTAGCCCGTGTGTCGGACACCGAGCTGGTATTCGTCGTGCCCGGCGCGATGTACAGCATAAACTACCCGGGTCAAGGCATGAACCACGTGTACCTGCGCCGCAACGGACAAGAGCACCTGCTGGGGCTTTACTACTACAACACCTCCCAATTCCTGTCGGGTACCGTGCAACCGGGCAACAGCCTGTACATTTACACGGACTTCCTCGACGGCGACGCCATGTACCTGAGCTACTTCGATATCGACCCGGAGACCAAAAACTTCGTACTGAAAGGGGAAAAATACCCGATAGACCTCGGGACACCCTCGTCCGTCAGCGGGACAATCTCCTACTGGGAATACGCCCGCTGCCCGTACGCCGTGGGCAACATGGTGCTGGTGCACGTGCGCAACGGGGAAGAGATAACACCAAAGACTTACGGCTACCCGGAAAACGTCACCCTTACGTTCCCCACCTACTACATCTACATGGACAATACCCTGGCACACTCTGTCATCCTGCAATGGGAGGGCTTCACCGAGGACGACCGCATCGTGCTGCGCAACAACCAGACCGGCGAGGAAACGGAAGCCCCCATAATCTACCGTGACGATGAAAGGCTACAATTCGACAAGCCGGAATCCGAAGGTTCTTACTCCGTGATATTGCAACGCGCAGGCGAAGTAAAAGTAGACCTGGACAAGACATTGACCATTTATTAACGAAAACAGAAAGAGACATGAAGAAGATACTATTGGCCCTCTGCCTGCTGGCAAGCGTACCGGCATGGGCACAGGTGGAAAACAACGACAGCATATATCAACTACTCCGCGAATACCGCCAGGAACTGGATTCGCTCAAAGAAGTGGTCGGCAACCTGACGGGTGAACAAAAACGACAAAAGGTGCAGGACAAATGGGATGGACGCGCCAAGTATTTCAACATCTCCTACGTCAACCAAAGCTATACCACCGAGGACGGGCAGTACACGTTCCGCAACGACTTCGGCGTGGCATTGACCAGCGGCCGCACGTACTACCTGCACAAAAATCCCATATTGGGCATGATCAAGTTCGGATTGGACTGGAGTTACCTTGACATCAACTTCTCCAAGTACGACCTGCAAGGCACGGCATACGGCAACAACTATTACCTGCCCGACGACTACGACCCGAATTACGACGACTATGAAGAAGAAAACACGGACATGTACCAAGCGGAGATAGGCATGCAGTTCGGCCCGTCTGTCACGGTGAACCCCATAGACCGGCTCATGGTGAACGCCTACTTCCGTGTCACCCCGTCTTTTGCCATGCGCTATATGGATGAGGAGTTTACTGGAAAATACGGCACATTTTTCTCCGTGGGCGGCGCGGTTGCCTGGCGGATGATTTCGCTCGGCGTGGAAGGCCGTTGGAGCAAGTCCGACTGGGAAACCGGCTCCACCCGGTTCTATGTAGGGTTCCGGTTCTAAAGACAAGGCTTCCTGCCTTCCCACACATCCTGTCCCTGCTCTCACCCCATGAGCAAGGAACGGACTGGGAACGGGAAATACACATATTATAATATATAGACAAAGCGGCTGTCCCGGCAAGGGGACAGCCGCTTTTCTTCATGCCGCACAGGGCACGTGTCCGTTACAAATCGTTAGTTGATGGCTACTTCATCGATAAACAGGAACGTCTTACTGCCTGCGCCCGGATGCCATTGGGGCAACACCGGCGTGCATTTTCCCACAACGCGCACATAGCGGGTCTTGGTCTTGTCGAAGGTTATCTCGTCCCTTGTCAACACATTGTTCTTGCTTCCCTTGGGCAAAGTCGGGATAGGCTTGGAAGCAATCTTCTTGAAGTTCTTCCCGTCGGCCGAACCATACACGTCTATTCCGGTCAAGCCGAAGATATAATCTCCCGGAACCAAATAAGTACCGATGGAAACAGAAGAAATCTCCCGTTCTTCCTGCAAGTCGATGACGACATCGAAGTCTTTGCCATAGAATCCCACATAACGGCCGGAGCGGTAGTTGTCATCGCCCGTCAAGCCGTCCACCAGCACCGGAGCGCCTTTATAGGTATAGCTTGCTGCCGGTTCGGAGTTCAGGGTAATGGGGCGCATCGTGGCCAAGTTATACTCCAGGGTAGACTCTACGATGCCCGTTTCACGCCCGTTGCGCACGGCCTTGGCCTTGATGGTCGTGGTCATTCCTTCTATGGTGAAAGGTTGCGTGTAAGTCAATGAAGCCTCAGTCGGGTCGCTTCCGTCCAATGTATAATAGACGGGAGCATTGTCGAAGGTCCGTAAGGCTACGACAGCTTTACCCTCCTCTCCTGTAGGAGTTGCCTCGATAACCACGTCTTCGATGTCTTCCTTATAGTGGAAGCCATACAGGGAATAGAGATCCAACTGGTGACGCAGACGTTTCAAGAACCCGCCCAAGTCTTTTTGCGCCGGGTTGCTCCATTGAAGCTCGCTCAAGGCGGCTATGCGCGGCATCATCTGCCACTCCATCTTCAAGCTGTCTTTGGTCCATTCTGTCCAGATGCAAGCCTGCACCCCAATGATGTTTTTCTTCTCCTCTGGTGTCAGTTTGTCGGATAAAGGTTCAAAGTTGTACACACGTTCTATGCTGCTCACGCCCTTCAGGCGGTTGTATCCCGGATTGCTGAAATACAGGTGGCTGATGGGACATACGATGGTTTGATGTCCCAATTGTGCGGCTTTGACTGAGGCCGGCACACCGGTCCAAGCGGCAACAGTCGTGGTCTTGGGGTCGGGGTTTCCTTCCAAGATTTCGTCCCACGCCAGCATTTTCTTGCCGCGCTTGGCAATTTCCTTTTCCACTTCGGCCATGAAGTATACCTGCAGTTGGTTTTCCTTGCTGTGTTCCTTCGTGTCGCGCAGCCCAAGTTCACGAATCTTGGCTTGGCACTTCGGGCACTTTTCCCATTCGGCCTTCGGACATTCGTCCCCACCTATATGTATATAGGGGGCATCGGGGAAGATGTCCATCAGCTCATTCACCACGTCTTTGGCGAACTGCAATGTCTTCTCGTTGCCACCGCACAGCACTTCTTTAAACACGCCGAACTTGGTGGCCACTTCATATGGACCGCCCGTACACCCAAGCTCCGGATAAGAGGCCAGCGCGGCCAGCATGTGACCCGGCATGTCTATTTCCGGAATGACGGTGATGAAACGCTCGGCAGCATATGCCACGATTTCCTTGGCTTCTTCCTGGGTATAGAAGCCGCTGACGGGCGTCCCGTCGAATTTTCCCGAGCCGGGGGCAGTAATGGTTTCCTTGCGCACGGAGCCGATTTCCGTAAGTTTGGGATATTTCTTGATTTCGATGCGCCATCCTTGGTCTTCCGTCAGATGCCAATGGAAAACATTGATGTTATGCAACGCCATGACATCAATCAATTCCTTCAGGTAGTCTACGGGGAAATAATGGCGGCCCACGTCTATCATGAACCCTCTATATCCATATTGCGGGAAGTCCTTCACCGTCCCGGCGGGCAATGCTCCCAAAGCCTTTCCGCCGGTAATGGGCAATGCCTTGTGGATGGTCTGCGTGCCGTAGAACACGCCTGCCTCGGTAGAGCCGTTCAGCGTCACCTGGTCGGCCGTGATGTTCAGCTCGTAACCGTCTTTCTGCGCGATGGCCGGATCCAGCCCCAGCACGATGCAGTTGTTGCCGGCCTTGGTGCCGGTTTTCACTTCCGTGCCCGTTACCTCTTTAATATAAGAAGCCAGCAACTGGGCTGTACGCTCCAGCTTGGCGTTACCTTCCGGATAACAAATGGTAGTGGAAGAACGGACGACAAAAGGCGAGGCTTCGGCAACCGTGCTCACCTCTTGGGGCAGAGGAATGACATTCAAGTCTCCGGTTTGCACCTCCGACGGCGAACAAGCCGCCAGACCAGCTCCTGCCAACAGGCACATGGCCCATGTCTTCAAGGGATTTCTTGTCATAGCGATATATTTTAATATGTTAGTTTTTGCAAAGTTAAAAAAAATTCCCGTTCCCCTTGCTCTTATCGCAGAAAATATTCGCGGGGCACCAACCGTTTTTTTGCCGCAGGACCATTTTATGAAAGCACACCACCCGGCCCACGCTCCGTTCAAGCATCAATGCCGTACTTGTGCCGCAATCCACACCATGGAAAAGTTTACCGGACGGGCAGGACCCCAAACCGCCGGCCCGCACAATGCAGGGGGATTCTTACACCCACTATATCAATGGTTATCAGCAGGTTATTCGCAACATGTTCCGAGCACGGCCGGAACACGTTGCGAGCGCGCTCGGAACGCGTACGGAGCAAGGGCGGAACATGTTGCGGACAAACGCGGAAAGCATTCCCTTGAAAAAGGGGACATAAAAGCAAGGGACATTTCCTCCATAAGAGGGGCGGAGCATCAACGGGAAGCCCGCTTTTCCGCAGGCGCGGGACATGGATGGGAAGCTTGTCCGCACACGCCCCGGTTTCATTAAAAAAACGTGTAGAATAAATAATTTTCTACTTTCGACCGCTTTATTAATATTTTTTTTGTATGTTTGTCGTGGATTAGTAAACCAGAGCTTAAGTATTCGTTCTAAAATCGAGAATTTATGAATCTGCATTATTTTAGTAAAGGCTTTATCAAGCAAATGTTGCTTTTAGGAGCAGCGGTTCTGTTGGCTTGTCCCCAGACAGTAAACGCAAAAGGCACGTCGCTGGAAAGCGATGGCGTAAGCGTTGTCCAACAGACAATTGAGGTAAAGGGTGTAGTGTATGACGCTACGGGCTGGACCGTTATCGGCGCATCAATCGTCGAGAAAGGCAACCCGAACAACGGTACCATCACGGACATGGACGGCAACTTCACGCTGCAAGTGCCCGAGAATGCCACATTGGTCATCAGCTACATCGGGTACGTAACGCAAGAGGTACAAGCAGTACCGGGCAAAGTGCTGAACATCACCCTGCAAGAAGACAACCAAGTGTTGGAGGAAGTGGTGGTCGTAGGTTACGGTGTGCAAAAGAAGGTCAACCTTACCGGCTCTGTGGCCATGGTGGAAGGCGAGACGTTGGAGCAACGCCCGTTGGCCAACGCCACACAGAGCTTGCAAGGTATGGTGCCGGGCTTGTACATTGACAATGCCAATGCCGGACGTCCGGGCGCAACCTCTACCCTGCAATTGCGCGGCCAGGGCAACCTGTCCGGCTCGGGCTCTCCCTATGTATTGGTTGACGGCGTGGAAATGGATCTGGCCGATGTCAACCCCAACGACATAGAGAGCATCTCCGTGCTGAAAGACGCTGCCGCATCGTCCATCTACGGTGCACGTGCCGCATACGGTGTCATCCTGGTGACAACCAAGAAGGGTAAGGAAGGCAAGACGCGCGTAAGCTACCAAGCCACGCTGGGTTGGTCGGCCCCCATGTCGTTGCCCAACATGGCCAACGCGGTGGAGTTCGCCAACTTCTTCAACTCGGGTACGTATAACTACAACAAGACCCAAGAGTACAGCGCCGAAAAGATTGCAGCCTTGGAGGCTTACATGAACACCGGCGCGGGCGACCCGTGGGGAGACTTTTCGAAAGACGACGGTTATCCCAACATGGTCGGCGCGCTCGAGAACTCGGCACTCGGCTTGGGTAATACGAACTACTTCGACCTGCACTACAAGAACACGGCGTTCAAGCAGAACCACAACGTCAGCATCAGCGGCGGCGGCGAGAAGGCCCAGTTCTATGTGTCGGGTGGCATGTACAAGGAGGACGGCTTGCTGAAGTATGCCGACATGGACTATCGTCGCTTCAACTTCAACGCCAATGTCAACTCCAAACTGACCGACTGGATGAAACTGAAGGTGAACACCAAGTACATGAGCTCCGACAACACGACACCGTTCGGAACGGGCGCCTTGTCAGAGGACTTCTACCACAACTTGGCACGCTTTCGTCCCACGGTACCTGTAGTAGACCCGAACGGCCACTATACCGAACTCTCCATGATTCCCTACCTGCAAAGCGGTACGTATGCCGACACGCAGAACAACAACCTCACCATGACGGGCGGGCTGGAGATTGAACCCATCAAGGACTGGCGTATCTTCGTGGACTACACATATCGCTACAACACGAGCGACTATGAGGCCAAGAAGGTGTTACCCGACATACCGAACCTGAATGACACAGGCACGACTCAGGGTAACCGTTCGGAAATGTACAACGGAGGTGCCATGAGCGGATATACCCGCAACAACATGAGCAACCAATACCAGTCTCTGAACATCTACACGAACTACAACTTCACCCTGGCCGACAAACACAATTTCACCGCCATGCTCGGTTACCAGGAAGAGTATTACAAGTACAAGTATCTGTCCGCAGCTGTAACACAGTTGCAGTATCCCTCCAACCCGAGCCTGGAGATGGCCGACGGAACCCGCACCTTGGGCGACAACCGTTACGCTTGGGCCACCCGCGGCTACTTCGGCCGTATCAACTACGACTACATGGGTAAGTACCTGGTTGAGGTGAACGGACGTTACGACGGTTCTTCCCGCTTCTCCAAAGGCAACCGCTGGGGTTTCTTCCCCTCAGTTTCTTTGGGTTGGCGTATCAGCGAAGAGGCCTTCATGGAAAAGACGCGCAACGTGCTGTCCAACTTGAAGCTGCGTGTGTCTTGGGGCTTGCTGGGTAACCAGGCAGGTGCCGCATACTACACATTCACTTCCGCCATGGATCCCGTCGGAGTGGGCAACTGGTACTTCGACGGCGTGCGCTCCGGCTACTTCCGCCCGGGAGAAGTGATAGACTCTAACACTACATGGGAGAAGGTTGACCACAAGAACATCGGTATCGACTTCGCATTCTTCAACAACGCATTGACCGGTACGTTCGACGTGTTCCAGCGTGACACGCGTGACATGCTCGGTCCTTCGGTGGCCTTGGCCGACTTCTTCGGTGCCGTGGCTCCAGAGACGAACAACGCCGAGATGCGCAACCGTGGTTGGGAAATGACATTGCAATGGCGCGGCAAGATCGGTAAAGACATAGATTACACCATAGGTGGTTCTATCTCCGATGCCACAGCCGAAGTAACTGCTTATGACGGCGGCTATACCGACCCGGCGAAGAACTGGTACAAGGGCAAGAAAGCCGGCGAAATCTGGGGTTACCGTGCATCCGGCATTATCCAAGACCAAGCCGAAGCCGATGCTTACAACGCCAAGTACGACCTCTCCGACCTTTCAGGTTTGGCATGGGAGCCGGGCGACGTGAAGTACATCGACCTGGACGGAGACGGTGAAATAGGCTATGGAACCAACACGACTGGTCCCAACGGAGACATGGGCGACAAGACCATCATCGGTAACACAACCCCGCGCTACCAATATACCATCAACGGCGGCCTTTCTTGGAAAGGGCTCTCGGTAAGCCTGATGTTCCAAGGTGTCGGCAAACGCGACTGGTGTCCGAGCGACGGTACCGTCTACTTCTGGGGCTCCGGCGCCAAAGCGCAGGTGACGGTGTTCAAAGAGCACCTGGACTACTGGACGGAAGACAACCCCGGTGCTTACTATCCGAAGCCTTATATCGGCCGAGCCGGTGCAACCGCCGTGGCCGCACGCCGTGCCAAGACCTCACAGCCGGCAGACCGCTATGTGCAAAACGCCGCTTATTGCCGTCTGAAGAACCTGACCGTCAGCTACGACCTGCCTGAAAAGTGGATCAGCAAGGCACACTTGACCAAGGCGCAAGTATTCTTCTCCGGCGAGAACCTGCTAACCTTTACCAAGCTGGATATCTTCGATCCGGAAGGCCTGTTCACTACCAACTCCACCGGAGCCGATGCAGGTAAGAACTACCCGATGACGAGGGTATTCTCTGTCGGAGTCATTTTAAATATGTAACCACTTATATAGCACAAAGATTATGAAAAAGATACATATACTGATAAGTTCAATGCTGTGTTTGGGGCTTGCTTCCTGCTTCGACATGAACCAAGAGCCTCAAGGAGAGATGTCATCGTCGGAGGCTTTTTCTACGGTCGCTGAAATACAGAGCTACTTGAACATGTTCTATCAGGGCAGCGTGCCGGTAAGCAGCAACAACAATAGTACTGTGACCAACTCGGCCATCAAGACGCAATCCAGCAGCCAGAGCAATGGCATCGCCTTCGGCGACATGAATAGCGACAACTTGCTGCCGGGCACGTTCGACACCCGCCTGGCCGGACAGATGTCCTCCGCCGGTTCGGAGCTGAGCGACTACAAGCCCATCCGCAATGTAAACTTCCTGTTGCAGAATATCAATCGCTGCGAAGACCAAGAATCATCCTCGTTCAAACAATGCGTGGGCGAAGCCTATTACTTCCGCGCCGCTTACTACTACAGCTTGTTGAAAGACTACGGCGGCGTGACGTGGGTGGATACGCCTTTGGACCCGGATGCAGGCCAAATGCAACTGCCGCGTAACACGCGCACGGAGTTGACCAACTACATATTGAAAGACCTGGACGACGCCATAGCCAACTTGAACGAGCAAAACAGCAACTCCACAGGCCGTGTGCACCGCGACGTGGCACGTGCCCTGAAAAGCGAAGTGGCCCTGTTTGCCGCCACGTGGGAGAAGTACCACCGGGCAGACAACGACCCGTTCTATGACAAGACGCTGACTAACGCCGACGAGCAAATCCGCGACTGGTTGACCCAGGCTGCCAACGCCGCAAAGGAAGTGATGGACCGCAAAGTGTGGAGCATCAGCCGGCAGAACAACGACCCGCTGACCGACTACCGCGACCTGTTCGTGACCCTCGACCTGACGGGCAACCAAGAAGTGCTGTGGTGGAAGAAGTATAGTGTTGCTGACAATATCGGCCATAACGTGACTTACTACAACGCCATGGGTGGTGGAGGCAAGGGTGTGTCGGCATCGCTGGTGGACGACTACCTGACGCGTGACGGCGAACCGTTCGTAGGCCAGGAGAAAGAAGACGCCAAGCTGGTTTATGGCCAAGAGTTAGACCCGCAGCTGCGCGACCCGCGCCTGTCGCAAACGGTGTTCATGCCCGGACAAGCCATGCAAGACAGCAGACTGTTCGAATGGCCGCCTATCGACAACCAAGGCTACAACCAGAACACCACGGGCTACTCGCTGCTGAAGCACCACGAGTTCAACTCCAACGGCAAGTCCAGTTTCTATGGCACCATGTCGATGGGTGAAACGCCTGCCATCCAAGTGCGTTATGCGGACATCCTGCTTAACTATGCCGAGGCTTTGGCCGAGCTGGACGGTGCTGGCAACGCAGAACTCATCAAGGATGCCTTGCAGCCGCTGCGCGACCGCGTGGGCATGCCGGGTGTGGACTTCGACCGTGAGTTCAACAGCGACCCCGAATACCCGTTCCACTACCTGGATAAGTACATCCAGGCCGTACGCCGCGAACGCCGCGTGGAAAAGGCCGCCGAAGACTGCCGTCTGACCGACATCCTGCGCTGGTCGGCCGCTGACGACCTCATCGTGAACAAATTCCCCGTGGGCGCACGCTATACGGGCACCACGCTGGAAGACCACTTCGGCCCAGCCGAAGACTATGGAATCAATCTGAACGACGAGGGTTACATCCTGTCGGCAGACATCTCCAACTATCCCAACGGTTGGCAGTTCCACTTGGACCGCGACTACCTGTTGCCCATCCGTGCCGAAATGGTAGCACCGACCGGTTTGACCGGAGGCATGTGGGAGAACAACCCCAACTGGTAACATATTTTGTTTTCATAGTTTACATAGCCCGGAGAATAGGGACAAGTCCTATTCTCCGGGCTTTTTTGTTTTACAGTCTCTATACACCTGCTGTGTATCAGCTGTTTACAAGCAACATTCCTCGCCCAGGAGCGCAACATACACGGAGCGTACCCGCAACGCATTGCGAGCGCGCCCGCAACACGTACGGCCCGCGCACGGAACATGTCCGGAGCATCAGCGTCATATCCCTGCACATAACATGCCTTACCAAGAACGGACAAGACGTACCGGATAACGGCCAAGGCAAAATCTCTTTCCCCTTTTTCTTTAATATTTAGAAACCTTTTTCTATCTTTGTTTCACGAAGATAGGATGCGGTCCGGCAGAGCCAACAATAAAAACTGCGTTTTCATCTTGTCTCTGCGCTCACCTTTCACTATCTTTGTAAAACTCTCCACACCGGAGAGGCCCGGCGGTTGTATTCCGACCAGCCCGCCGGAACTTCGCACGAATGTACAACAATTAAATAACAGATAATGAAACAACTGACTTCCGCATTCCTTTACCCCCTGACGGGCGTAACGGCTTTAGCATCGCTTGCCTCGTGCGCAGGCAACAAAAACGAGGCTGCCAAACAGTACAACATCGTGTATATCATGACGGACGACCACACGGCCCAGATGATGAGCTGCTACGGGAGCCGCTTCGTCGAGACCCCCAACCTGGACCGCATAGCCAACGACGGGGTGATATTCACCAACAGTTTCGTGGCCAACTCACTCAGCGGCCCCAGCCGCGCCTGCATGTTGACGGGCAAGCACAGCCACGCCAACGGCTTTACGGACAACACCACCTGCGTGTTCGACGGCTCGCAACAGACCATGCCCAAGCTGCTCCAGAAAGCCGGCTACCAAACGGCCCTCATAGGCAAATGGCACCTGGTGAGCCTGCCCACGGGATTCGACCATTGGGAAATCGTACCGGAGCAGGGAGACTACTACAACCCGGACTTCATCAACATGGACAACGACACCATACGCAAGGAAGGGTACATCACCAACCTGATAACGGACATGAGCATAGACTGGATGGAGAACCAGCGGGACAAGGAAAAGCCCTTCTGCCTCTTCATCCACCACAAGGCCATACACCGCAACTGGCTGCCGGAGCTAAAATACCTGGACTTGTATGAAGACAAGACCTTCCCCCTGCCCGACAACTTCTATGACGACTACGAGGGACGTCCCGCCGCTGCCGCCCAGGAGATGAGCATCCTGAAGGACATGGACTTGATTTACGACAACAAGATGGACCGCGCGGACAAGACATCCCCGCTGAAGGAACGCTACGAAAGCTACGTGGGACGACTGAACCCGGAAGACAGGAAGGTATATGACGCCTTCTACGAACCAATTATCGAAGACTTCTACAAGCGCGACCTGCAAGGCAAGGAACTGGCCGAATGGAAATACCAACGCTACATGCGCGACTACTCCAAGGTGGTGAAATCGCTGGACGACAACGTGGGCCGTGTGCTGGACTACCTGAAGGAGAAAGGCTTGCTGGACAACACGCTGGTGGTCTACACCTCCGACCAAGGTTTCTGGATGGGCGAGCACGGATGGTTCGACAAGCGTTTCATGTATGAGGAATCGTTCCACACGCCGCTCATCATGCACTTGCCGAAAGACTTCAAGGCCAAAGGGGAAATCCCGCAAATGGTGCAGAACATAGATTATGCGCCCACATTCCTCGACCTGGCGGGCGCACCCATCCCCGACGACATCCAAGGCGTCTCGCTGCTGCCATTGCTCAAAGGGGAGCAACCGGCCGACTGGCGCACGTCGCTATACTATCACTTCTACGAGTATCCCGCCGAGCACATGGTGAAGCGGCACTACGGCGTGCGCACCGAGCGCTACAAGCTCATCCACTTCTACAACGACATCGACGAGTGGGAACTGTACGACTTGCATGAAGACCCCACCGAGATGCACAACCTCTACGGCAAGCCCGGCTACGAGCAAATAACCGCCGACTTGAGGCAAGAGCTGGCACGCCTCCAGACGCAATACCAAGACCCCATAGAGGAGAAGCTGAAAGAGCAGAAGCAACAAGACTGACAAGAGTTTACAACATTGAATACCGACACGCATGAAGCGCATCATTTTCCTTATGCTGCTGTGCTACTCGATAGCACTACCGGGCCAACACAGGCTGGCACCGGAAACCGTGAAGCTGGACAGCGGCTGGACGTTCTCCAACGCGGCGGCGGACGATGACTGGCGGCCCGCCGTCGTGCCGGGCACAGTACACCAAGACCTCCTGAGGCACGGCCTCCTGCCCGACCCGTTTTATGGCATCAACGAACAGAAAGTGCAATGGGTAGAAAACGAAGACTGGGCCTACCGGACAACCTTTACGCTGACCGAAAACCAGCTGGCAAGGCAGGCTGCCCGTCTGGTGTTCGAGGGGCTGGACACCTATGCCGATGTCTACCTGAACGGCTCCCTGCTGTTCTCGGCCGACAACATGTTCAAGGCATACGAAGCCGATGTGAAAGACGTGTTGCGCATCGGGGAAAACCGACTGCATGTGGTGTTCCACTCCCCCATCGACAAGGCCTTGCCCCAATGGGAGACCAATGGATTCGAATACCCGGCAGACAACGACCATGCCGCGAAGAAAGTGAGCGTATTCACCCGCAAGGCGCCCTACAGCTACGGTTGGGACTGGGGCATCCGGCTGGTTACGTGCGGCATTTGGCGGCCCGTGTCTTTACAGCTTTACGATGTGGCCCGCGTGGACGACTACTGGGTGAAGCAGTTATCGCTGAACGACAACGAAGCCCGGCTGGACAACCGTCTGGAGATATGGAACGTAGCAGACGAAGCGGTCAACGCCGAGGTGGAGATTGCCTGCTCTCTACATGGGAAAACCGTGTCGCAGATAAAGAAGCCAATTGTCTTGCAGCCGGGTGCCAACCTGGTGCAAATGCCGCTCGACATAGAAAAGCCTCAACGCTGGATGCCCAACGGATGGGGAGAACCCACGCTTTATGACTTTTCCGCCAAGGTAATTCATGAGGGAGAAACCATCGCCGAAGAACAACATCGCATAGGACTGCGTTCCATACGGGTCGTGACCGAGAAAGACGACAGCGGCGAGTCGTTCTACTTCGAGGTGAACGGCATCCCGATGTTTGCCAAAGGGGCCAATTATATCCCTTCGGACGCGCTGCTGCCCAATGTGACGACCGAACGCTACACAAAGCTCTTCCGCGACATCAAGGAGGCCAACATGAACCTGATACGCGTGTGGGGCGGAGGCACGTATGAAGACGACCGCTTCTACGACCTGGCCGACGAGAACGGCATTCTCATCTGGCAGGACTTCATGTTCGCCTGTACCGCTTATCCGGCCGATGCCGCTTTCCTGCAAAAAGTGGCCGAGGAGGCGGAATACAACATCAAACGCCTGCGCAACCACGCCTGCCTGGCCATGTGGTGCGGCAACAACGAGATAGAAGAAGGCATCAAATACTGGGGCTGGAAGAAGCGTTACGGCGAGGAAATTCACAGCCGCTTCCAGACCGATTACGACAAACTGTTCCATGAATGGTTGCCGGACTTGGTGAAGAAATATGACGAGGGCCGCTTCTACATGCACACGTCCCCCTACTTTGCCAATTGGGGAAGACCCGACACCTGGAAGATAAGGGACAGCCACAACTGGGGTATCTGGTACGGGAAAAAGCCGTTCGAATCGGCCGACGAGGAGCGGTGCCGCTTCGCCAGCGAGTATGGCTTCCAGTCTTTCCCGGAAATGAAGACCATCGAAACGTTCGCCGCACCGGAAGATTATGACATAAGTTCAGAAGTCATGACCGCGCACCAAAAGAGCACCGTCGGCAACGACCTGATTGCAACCAGCATGGAGCAATACTTCAAGATGCCAGACAACTTTGAGGACTTCGTGTACGTAGGACAGGTTTTGCAGGGAATGGGCATACGCCGCAGCATCGAGGCTCACCGCCGCCAGCGTCCCTACTGCATGGGCACTTTGTACTGGCAGCTGAATGACAGCTGGCCTGTGGTGTCGTGGTCCGGCATAGATTATTATGGCAACTGGAAAGCATTGCACTACCAAGCCAAGCGTGCCTTCGAGCCCTTGTTCATCAACGCGCTGAACAAGGGAGACAGCCTGCATGTCTACCTCATGTCGGATGAACTGGCAGACCGCAACGGTCTGAAGCTGGACATGAAGCTGATGAACTTCCAAGGCAAAGAGCTACGCCACCAAGAAGTGGCAGTAACGCTCCCGGCCAATTCGAGCCATGAAGCATACTTGTGCCCCATTGCCCAATGGGCTGCGCCCGAAGAACGTACAACCAGCTTTATGTTGCTCACCCTGCGCGACAGCAAAGGGAAAGTGCTTGCACAAGACGTGCACTATCTGGCCTACACCAAAGACCTGAATCTGCCACAGGCACAAATCAAGTGCAAGACAAAGTTCGTCAATGGCCGTTACGAGGTGGCACTTTCGTCCAAAGAACTGGCCAAGGATGTTTTCATACAGATACCGGTGCAAGGCGCACACTTTAGCGACAACTTCTTCGACCTTTTGCCGGGAGAACGGCGTACCATCACCATTGAAGCGCCCGGCCTGACGGGAAAAGAGAAAATCAACATCAAGCATATACGTGAAACTTATTAATCTTTTTTTGAACATACAATGAATAAGACTACTGTAGTTATAGCACAGGCTCTCGTCGGAGTGCTGCTTTTGGCCGGATGCCATAGCGCGACAACAGAGAAGGATTACGCACAATATGTCAATCCCTTTATCGGAACCGGCGGACATGGGCACACTTACCCCGGAGCCGTCGTGCCCCACGGCATGATTCACCCCAGCCCTGATACGCGCATCTATGGATGGGACGCCAGTTCGGGCTACTACTACGCCGACACGACCATCAACGGTTTCTCGCACACCCACCTCAGCGGAACGGGATGCAGCGACTTCGGCGACGTGTTGCTGATGCCCACCGTGGGCGAACAGCAATGGTCGGGCTACGAGGACGGCAGCCAGACATTACCCTACGCTTCCGCATTCTCGCACGAACGAGAGGAAGCATCGCCTGGCTACTACTCCGTCTTTCTGGACAGGTATGGCGTAAAGGCCGAGCTGACGGCCACGCCAAGGGCCGCGTTGCACCGCTACACGTTCCCCGAAAGCAAGGAGGCCGGTTTCATCTTCGATGTGGACTACTGCATCCAGTACCTGAACCAACGTAACCGAGTGTTGGAACTGGAACAGATGAACGATTCGACATTGCGCGGATACAAACATACCAGCGGCTGGGCATGGAAGCAAGACGTATACTTCGAGGCTGTGTTCTCCAAGCCCTTTACCTGCACGATGATAAAGGAGAAGGCCACAGCCAAAGACGGACGAAAGACACCCCACCTATGCAAGGCCCTGCTCAAGTTCCAGACACAAAAAGACGAGCAAGTGATGGTGAAAGTGGCCCTCTCTGCCGTGGATGCCGACGGCGCCCGCCAGAACCTGAAAGAGATTGCCGGATGGGACTTCGAAGGCACACGCAAGCAAGCGCGACAAGCATGGAACAACTACCTGTCGAAAGTCGATATAGAGACCAAGGACGAAGAACAGAAGCGCGTATTCTACACGGCATTGTACCACACCGCCATTTCACCGGCCTTGTTTACCGATGCGGACGGACGTTACCGGAGCATGGACCGCAGCATCCGGCAGGCTGAAGCAGGCCGCCCCATGTACACCATCTTCTCGCTGTGGGACACATACCGGGCTTTGCATCCCCTGCTGACCATCATCGACCCGGAACAGAACTCGTTGTACATCCAAGCGTTGCTCCGCCAGTACCAAGAGGGAGGCATTCTGCCCATGTGGGAACTGGCCGGTAACTACACAGGAACGATGATCGGCTACCACGCCGTGCCCGTCATCGTGGATGCCTATATGAAAGGAGACCGAAGCTTCGACGCGCAACTGGCCCTCAAGGCATGTATGCGCAGCGCGGAGTATGACACCATCGCCCCCATTGCCACCACAAGCTACCTGATGCAAAATGCCCTGATGCCGATATCCAAATTCTACAAGAACAAACTCGGATACATTCCTTGCGATGCGGAGATGGAATCCGTGGCCAAAGGACTGGAGTACGCCTACAACGACTGGTGCATCAGTACGCTGGCAGAGGCATTGGGCGACACGGCCACACAACGTCTCTATGTAGAGCGGGCACAGTATTACCGCAATTACTACGACCCCTCCACGGGCTACATGCGCGGCAAGGACTTGAAAGGACAATGGCGCACGCCGTTCAACCCCAATGCAAGCAACCACAGGGTCGACGACTATTGCGAAGGGAACGCCTGGCAATGGACATGGTCCGTGCAACACGACGTGCAGGGGCTGGCCGAACTGATGGGAGGACGCGAGGCAACGCTCGCCCGCCTGGACACGCTGTTCACCACGGATGCCAAGCTGGAAGGCGAAGAAATCTCGGCCGACATCAGCGGACTAATCGGACAATATGCGCACGGCAACGAGCCAAGCCACCACATCATCTTCATGTACAACACCCTGGGACAGCCATGGAAGGCGCAGGAACTGGTGGACAGCGTGCTGCACACGCAATACCGCAATGCGCCGGACGGCCTGTCGGGCAACGAAGACTGCGGACAAATGTCGGCATGGTATGTCATGAATGCCATGGGCTTCTACCAACCATGCCCCGGCCAGCCTGAATATTCCATCGCCCGACCCCTGTTCGATGCTGTCGCCATCCGCCTGCCGGAAGGGAAGACATTCCGCATCGTCACAAAGAACAACTCCCCGCAGAACAAATACATCCAGTCGGCCACGTTGAACGGCGCCCCGTTGACATCGCCGTTCTTCAGCCATGAAGAGCTGATGAAGGGCGGCACATTGGAAATCTGCATGACCAACGAGCCGACCGATTGGGGAGCTATTCATTGAAAAACAAAAGAAAGGGAATGAGAATCATGAGACAGAAGCCCGTGACACACTTCAAAACTTATTGTCTGGCCGGTCTATTGGCCACCGCAGCCCTGCTCCCCCAGCCGGGACGGGCGGACACCGTGAAAGAGCCGGTGGACTACGTGAACCCCTTTGTGGGTACGACCAATTATGGCACGACCAACCCCGGAGCTGTCTGCCCGCAAGGCATGATGTCCGTCGTCCCCTTCAACGTGTTGGGCAGCGTGGACGGAAACCGCGACAAAGACAGCCGCTGGTGGTCTACGCCCTACGAGTACAAGAACACGTATTTCACGGGGTTCTCCCACGTGAACCTCAGCGGCGTAGGATGTCCCGAACTGGGTTCGCTCCTGCTGATGCCCACCACGGGCGCGCTGGAGGTGGACTGTCTGAAATACGGCAGCTCGTACACGGACGAGCAGGCCGTGCCCGGATATTATTCCAACCGTCTGACAAAGTACGACATACTGACGGAAGCTACGACCACGCTCCGTACGGGGCGCACGCGCTTCACCTTCCCCGCCGGGCAGGGTAACATCCTGCTCAATCTGGGCGAGGGCCTGACAAACGAAACGGGAGCCACCGTCCGCTTTGTCAGCGACACGGAGATAGAAGGCTCCAAGCTGCTGGGCACGTTCTGCTACAACCCGCAGGCCGTCTTCCCCATCTATTTCGTAATGCGGGTCGACAAGAAACCCCTGTCGTCCGGCTACTGGAAGCAGATGCGCCCCATGACCGTGGAAGCGCAATGGGACTCCACGTCCGGCACGAAGAAACTCTACACCAACTACCGCAAGGAGATGAGCGGCGACGACGTGGGCGTGTGGTTCACATACGACACGGCCGAAGGGGAACAGATAGAGGTCAGCATGGGCGTGTCGTTCGTCAGCATAGCCAATGCCCGCCAGAACCTGGAGGCCGAACAGCAAGGCCGCACCTTCGACGAGCTTCGCCTGGCAGCGCGTGAAGCCTGGAACGCCGACCTGAGCCGCGTGCTGGTCGAGGGCGGCACGGAGGAGCAGAAGCGCGTGTTCTACACCGCGTTCTACCATCTGCTCATCCACCCCAACCTGCTGAACGACGTCAACGGGCAGTATCCGGCCATGGAGTCGGACCAAATACTCACCACCGACGGGCGGCGCTACACGGTCTTCTCGCTGTGGGACACCTACCGCAATGTGCACCAGCTCCTCACCCTGCTCTTCCCCGACCGCCAGCTGGACATGGTGAACACCATGTTGGGCATGTACCGCGAACACGGCTGGCTGCCCAAGTGGGAACTGTACGGACGCGAGACGCTGACCATGGAGGGCGACCCGGCCATCCCCGTCATTGTGGACACATGGTTCAAGGGACTGCGTGACTTCGACGTCGATTTGGCCTACGAGGCCATGCGCAAGTCGGCCACGCTGCCCGGCGCACAGAACCTGATGCGCCCCGATGCGGATGACTACTTTGCCCTGGGCTACGTGCCCATCCGCGCCAAGAACGACAACTCCGTGTCCCACGCGTTGGAGTACTACATTGCCGACTATGCCCTCTCCCGCTTTGCGGACGCGCTGGGCAAGAAGGACGATGCCAAGCTGTTCTACCAGCGTTCGTTGGGATATAAGAACTACTACTGTCCGGACTATGGCACGTTCCGCCCCAAGCTGCCCGACGGCACGTTCTACTCCCCCTTCGACCCCATGCAGGGCGCGAACTTCGAGGAGAATCCCGGCTTCCACGAGGGCAACGCATGGAACTACACGTTCTATGTGCCCCACGACATCAAGGGCCTCGCCCGGCTGATGGGCGGGCGCAAGGCGTTCGTCGACAAGTTGCAATCCGTGTTCGACAACAGTCGCTACGACCCCGCCAACGAACCGGACATAGCCTATCCCTACCTCTTCAGCTACTTCCCCGGCGAAGAGTGGCGCACGCAGGAACTGGTGCCCCGCCTGGTGAACACCTATTTCAAGGATGCCCCCAACGGCATTCCGGGCAATGACGACACCGGCACCATGTCCGCCTGGGCCATGCTCAGCATGATGGGCTTCTACCCCGACTGCCCCGGCGTGCCCGAATACACGCTCACCACGCCCATGTTCGACAAGGTGACGCTGAAGCTCGACCCGCGCTACTACAAGAACGAGCGTCTGGTCATCACCGCCCACCGTCCGGCCGGCGGAGGTGAAGCCCCCTACATAGGCAGCATCGAGCTGGACGGCCGGAAGCACAAAGGCGTGCGCGTCACCCACGACGAATTGGTACACGCCCACACCATAGACTTTTATTTGACAGACAAGAAGTAAGCGATTATTTTGTTAGACATGCTGCGGGGCTGTGCCTGTGAAGGTACGGCCCCGCTTAGCATAATCCCCCCGTACAAAACCCGCATTCCGTCGGGACATGTCGCGGGCGTACTCCGAACATGTTGCGCCCGTGCTCCGGACGCGTTGCGGACGCGCTCGGAACATGTCGGGGATCATACTCCTAAAGGTATTCAATGCTTTTTTTACATCCCAGCTATTGCTCTGTCCGCTATTATTTGTATCTTTACAGGGTAAAACACGTAATAGTGCAATAAATATCCTCCGACCAATGACTATAATAGAGCGCAAACGATACTTGGACAGGCTCATCAGACTACGAGACAACGGGCAAGTGAAAATAATCACCGGCATACGCCGCTGTGGGAAATCGTTCCTCCTGAATACGATTTATCGTGATTATCTGATGCGGGATGGCGTCAAGAAAGAGCAAATAATCATGCTTGACCTTGACGATAATCTCAATGCCCGCTACCGAAACCCTATGGAACTAAGCAAGTATCTACGTGCCCTTGTCACAGAAAAAGATAAGCGGTATTACATCTTGATTGACGAAATCCAGAAGGTGAAACCCGTATCAAACCCCTACTTGCCGGAAGAGGAAATTGGCTTCGTCGATGTGCTGAACGGGCTAAAAAATCTACCAAATGCAGACGTGTACGTCACGGTGAGCAACTCAAAGATGCTCTCTAGTGATATCGCAACAGAATTCCGTGGACGTGGCGACATCATCCCGCTATCCCCCCTCACGTACAATGAGTTCTACGCTGCCTATCCTGGAGAGAAGCGTTTCGTTTGGCGGGAGTTCATTACCTACGGCGGCATGCCAAAGCTGATGTCTATCGCATCGCATGAAGACAAGGCACAATATCTAGCGGACCTGTTCCGCCTCATCTATATAAAGGATGTCATTGAACGTAATCATCTGAAAGCCGACGAAACGGTTCTTGACGAGTTGCTCAATGTAATTTCATCAGCTGTCGGTTCCCTGACCAATCCAACAAAGATTGCCGATACTTTCCAAACCGTCAAGAAGATGAAAATAAAGAACGAAACCATCTCGCACTACCTCGACTGCTTCATCGACGCTTTCATCCTCCATAAAGTTTTCCGCTATGATATCAAAGGCCGGGCTTACATCGAGACCCCGCTGAAGTACTATTTCTCCGACATTGGTCTGCGCAACGTAAAGATAAACTTCCGCCAGCATGAAGAGAACCATATCATGGAAAACATCCTCTACAACGAACTAAAGGCCAGAGGGTTCAGCATAGATGTCGGCGTAGTTCCCATTCGTTGGAAGGATAAAGATGGCAAAATGAAGCTCTCCCAACTCGAAGTCGACTTCGTTCTGAACAAAGGCGAAAAACGCTACTATATACAATCCGCACTTACCGTGGCAGAAGAGGAGAAACGTCTGCAAGAGGTCAACTCGCTCAACCGGATTGATGACTCTTTCACCAAAATAGTCATCATAAAAGATGACAAGCTCCCTTGGACTGACGAACGCGGCGTGCAATACATGAACATAGAGGATTTCCTGTTAGGAAAAATCGATAAGCTATAGTGCTTATACTTACCTCTATGGAAAAACAGGACAGAGTCCATACAGCCCCGCACATTACAATAGGGCAATTTAGAAGCCCTACCATTAAAAAACCGCAAGAAATGTTAGCATTTTTCCCGCGCATTCCCTATCTTTGCGGCTGGAGGGAGAGTGCTCCGTCCAAAACAATATATTAGAAAATAAAGAGGCGTTATGTCTTCTTCTTGTATGTGAAAAGCCTAGGAAACTTGCTCACAATGGAAACAAGAGATGATGTAATGGTCTTCACGCATATGCGTGGAGCTGTTATTCCCATATCTGTTTCCAAAGGTTTTCCTAGCACCTTCACATTAGGACGTGGATATCGCAGTTCCACGCTTGAACCAAATATTGCAAATTAATCACCTGAATATCAAATATTAGCATAGGGAATTATATAGTTATGATACCATATAGTTCCCTATAATTGTAAGTATTAGCCTATTTTTTTCTGTGCGACTTCAATTGCATCATGTTTTAATTCGTCTTCATCTTCTACCGCATCTAATACTTTGTCTGCTAGCCACAGGGTGAGAAGTTCATTCTTGTCTATCTTGAAATATTCTGCCAATTGTATTACTTGTGTCCGTTTAGCTCGTCTGTCTCCGCGCTCTA
>CALUGY010000031.1 GCA_944320295.1 uncultured Bacteroides sp. | reverse complement strand
ACCAGCCTCGGCATGAGCAACGCCGCCGTCACCAACTGGGACAAGGGCGCCGAGATTGCGGGCGTGGCCGAGCCCGTCATCGACTTTACCCTGGCCGACGACGGCTCCTACATCGTCTATACCGCCGCCGGCCTGCTGGCATGGGCTGCCGAAGCGCAGAAAGACCTCTCGCTGGGCTGCACCCTGGCCGACGACATCGACATGAGCGGGCAGGCATGGACGCCGATAGGAGACGGCAGCACCAACATGACCCCGGCCTATACCGGCACCTTCGACGGCGCGGGACACACCATCCGCAACCTGAACATTACAGCGTATGATGCCGGACTGTTTGGCGGGATTCGATACGGAACCGTCAAGAATCTGACGCTGGAGAACCCGCAGATTTCCGGTAACAACTATGCCGGAGGGATTGTAGCCATTCTTCAGATGAATAGCAGCACGATTGAGAACTGCCATGTGGAGGGCGGCTCTGTCACGGGGGGAAATAGTATAGGAGCTATTGCCGGAAACGCTTCGGGCATGGTGCGAGCATGTTCCTCTTCTTCGGTCAAGGTTTCTGGAATTGACTATGCAGGAGTCGGATACGGAGATGTAGGAGGAATAGTAGGATGGAACGACGGTAGAACCTCAAATCTATACTCCTGCTATGCTGCAGAACCACTTCTTACCGGAGCCTCAGGTTTCAATATAGGAGCGATAGCGGGTAATAATGAGTTTTATACTTCCATTACTGCCTGTTACTGGAGTGGAGATGTCGCCGCAGGTGTCGGTTTGAACTATGGCACAGCCGATGTCTACAAGGTAGATGGTACCACCGTCACCTGGCAGTCCGCTTGCGAAGGCATGAACAACAACCTCCCCGCAGACTTCGGCTGGCAATGGACGACCGACGGAGGCAGCCTCCCCACCTTGGTACCGAATGAATAATGAGAATAATAAATAATTCCTGACATCCCCTTGGGCGGGGGCGAGGAGCTTGAGGAGGGTGGTTGACACTTCTGATAAGTGTCCCTGACACTTCTGATAAGTATCCTCGACACTTCTGATAAGTGTCGCACACACTTCTGATAAGTGTCAGACCCCCTCTACAAGGGCATGTAGGGCATGTTTCACTTTAAAATTAAATATTATGGCTTTTTTCAAACCGATTTACAAAAAACTGTCCAAGAAATGGTATCCGCAGGCCATCACGGTAGACAAGCCTGTGGACATGGACGACTTGTGCGAGCAGATATCCCTCATCTCCACCGTCAGCATGCCCGATGCCAAGGCCGCCCTGGGCGCCCTGGGGCTGGTGATGGGCAACTTCATGAATGCCGGCCGCTCGGTGCGTGTCGAGGGCCTCGGCACGTTCTACTACACCTGCACCTCCGAGGGCAAGGGCAAGGACACGAAGGAAGAGGTGGACGGCACGTGCATTACTGGCACCCGGGTGCGCTTCATCCCCGAATCCACCCGCGTGGGCAACACCGTCACCCGCGCCTTGATAGGCAAGAACGTGACGTGGCGCAACATTGAGACCATCTCCACGCTCGACGGCACGGGTGAAGGCGGCGGCGACGACAGCGGCACCACCGAACCCGGCACCGGTGAGGGCGGCGGAGAAGGGACGCTTGGGTAAATGAAGAATGAAGAGTGAAGAATGAAGAATTGGTCGGCATGACTGCCGCCCTGTCACCCTGAATGAAATGAAGGGTCTCCCGGAGGACATGCTCCTTGGGGAGACCCTTCTACATTATTATATATGCATGTCCTGCGGGAGATGTTTCGCTGCGCTCAGCATGACAGGCCCGCATGCCCTGGGTTCCCTCCCCTTGGGGGAGGGTTAGGGAGAGGCCGGAGGGCTGGGGAGAGGCCGGAGAGGCCGAGAGGGTCAGGTAGGGTTCCGGGTGAAAAAAAGCCGGGGCTCCCCGATGGGAAGCCCCGGCCAAAACACGTCCCCCAGCGGGGACGGAGCCTACTGGAAAAATAAGTTTAAATGCCGAAGAGTACGGCCAATCCCTTGTCCACCCCGGAGAAGCCCATGAATGCCATGGCCAGTAATCCGGCCGTGAGCAGGGCGATAGGCGTGCCGCGTAAGCCCTTGGGGATGTCCACCATGGCGAGTTGTTCGCGTAGGCCTGCGAACAGCGTCAGCGCCAGTCCGAAGCCCAGGGCCGTCGAGAAGGCATATACCACGCCCGTCAGCAGGTCGTAATCCTTCTGGATGACCAGGATAGCCACGCCAAGGATGCAGCAGTTGGTGGTAATGAGCGGCAGGAAAACACCCAACGCCTGGTACAAGGCCGGCGACACCTTCTTGAGGATGATTTCCACCATCTGCACCAGACCGGCGATGACCAGGATGAAGGTGATGGTCTGCAAGTAGCCCAGGTTGAACACATCCAGCACGTATTTCTGTATCAGGAAGGTGACCACCGTGGCAATGGTCAGCACGAAGGCCACGGCGGCTGCCATGCCCAGGGCGGTCTCTATCTTCTTCGACACACCCAGGAAGGGGCATATGCCCAGAAACTGTGACAACACGATGTTGTTCACAAAGATTGCTGAGATAAAAATCAATAGGTATTCCATATTCTAATGTATTTTGTTATCACACATATGTTCCATGCATCAAGCCTTTTTCAAGCGGTTCACGATGGCAATCAGGTAGCCCAGGGCGATGAAGGCTCCCGGCGCCAAGACGAACACCAGCATGCCGTAGTTCTCCGGGAATACGGACAGCCCGAAGACCTTGCCCGACCCGAGCAGCTCACGCACCGCGCCCAGCAGCGTCAAGGCTATGGTGAATCCCAGCCCGATGCCCAGCCCGTCGAACAACGAGGGCAGGGGTTTGTTCTTGGCGGCAAAGGCCTCTGCACGGCCCAGCACGATGCAGTTTACCACAATGAGCGGGATAAAGAGGCCCAGGGTGGCGTATAATGCGGGTACAAAGGCTTGCATGACGAGCTGCAACACCGTGACGAATGATGCGATGACCACGATATACGAAGGTATTCTCACCATGTCCGGGATGAGGTTCTTCAGGGCCGAAATGGCGAAGTTGGAGCATATCAGCACGAACATGGTGGCCAGTCCCATGCCCATGCCATTGATGGCAGACGAGGTGGTTCCCAGCGTGGGGCACATGCCCAACAGGAGTACAAACGTGGGATTCTCTTTGATAATCCCGTTCATTATCACTTTGAAGTTGTTCATATCCTTACTCCTTTCTTGTTATTGTTTGGCTTCGGCCCCGTTTCCGTCGGCCTCGGCGGGTTGTTCATCGTTAGTTTTCTTGCCGGTAGCTCCGGTCATGGCATCGGTATCTTGCCCCATGTACGTGGCATATGCCAGGTTGATGGCCTCGAGGAATGCCCTCGAAGTGATGGTCGATGCCGTGATGGCGTCCACACGCCCGGCATAGTCGGCCGGACAATCCTTGTTCACTTTCAGTTCGGCCTCCCCAGGGTTCATGCCGATGACGGATGCCTTTGCCTGGTCGGAATGCACGACGGGCTGTTGCCCCTCGGACTTCTTGTAGCCTCCGAACCATTCGGCGGCCTTCGAACCCAACCCCGGAGTCTCGGCCGATTGCAGGATGGAGTAGTTCAACACCGTGCCTTTCGTGTCGAAGCCCACCAAGAGTGTCAAGTCCCCGCTAAAGGCCTTGTGGCTGGTGGACTGTACTGCGGTGCCCACCCATTCACCGGCTTTCTTGGCCGGGTACACTATGAAGTCCACTACCTGCTTGCCGTTCTTGTCCTCTTTAAACAAGGTGTCGGTCGTGATCTCGTCAAAGTCAGGCAGGACCTCCTTGAGTGCCTCGTCCAAAGCCTTCTTCTGGGCCTGGGCGATAGGCTCTGCCGTAAGCACATTCATATAAGCCAATAATGCCACGGAAACCACGGTAACCCCGGTCAGCACCAGCAGCATGTTCTTCAATGATGATTCTAACTTTTTCATTTCTTCTTAGCCACCTCCCCAAAGCGTTTAGGTTTAATATAATTATTAATCAACGGAGTGAATGCGTACATTATAAGGATGGCAAACGACACTCCTTCGGGATATGCACCGAACAGGCGGATGACCACGGTCAACAAGCCGATGCACACGCCATACACTACCATGCCTTTATGGCTCATGGGCGATGTCACATAGTCTGTCGCCATGAATATGGCCCCCAGCATAAGTCCACCGGACAGCACCTGCATCGTACCGCTTATATAACGCTCCGGATCTACGAAGTGCATGATATAACCAAAAACGAACACCGTCACGATGATGGACACGGGAATGTGCCATGTGATGATTTTCTTCCACAGCATGTATGCCAGGCCCATCAACAAGGCCAAGGCGCTCACCTCACCGATACAGCCGGGATTATTACCGAGAAACATGTCAAGGGCATTAGGAAGGTCGTTGATATCGACTCCCGGCGTGCCGTTTATAAGTCCCTTCATTATGGCCAGCGGGGTGGCACCTGTTTCGGCATCCGTATAAGCAAAAAGTTGCCCCGTTTCCGGCCAGCTTGTCATAGGCACAGGAAATGAAAGCAACAGGAATACACGACCAGCCAACGCAGGATTAAAGAGATTGCATCCCAATCCCCCGAATGACATCTTCACTACACCGATAGCGAACAACGAACCTAATATGACAATCCAAACAGGCAAATTGGAAGGAAGATTAAAACCTAATAAGACACCGGTAATAATAGCCGAGCCATCGCCAATGGTAGTTGCTTCCTTTTTTAAGATAAACTTGCCGATGGCCCACTCAAAGAATACGCAAGATAGGACAGATGTCAACGTGACAATCAAGGCACCTACACCAAAGATATACAATGAGACTAAAAGAGCCGGCAAGAGCGCAATTAGCACACCATACATATTTTTCTTCACACTATCACCACCATGTACATGAGGGGACAGGGATACAATTAAATTATTCATATTCATTTCACCTATTTAAATAAGCAATATCAATTCTTTTTGGCCTGCCGTGCACGAATCATGGCACCTACTTTACCTTTTCCTAAACGGATATAGTCCAATATAGGCCGGTTGGACGGACAAGTGAATTGGCATGAACCACATTCGATGCACGACATAATGTCTTCTTTTTCCGCTTTCTCAAAATCCTTATGAGCCGAAATAGTTGCCAGCAAATAAGGTTCTAATCCCATAGGACAAGCATTTACGCATTTTGCACAACGGATACACGGTTGTACTTCTCCCCTCTTGGCTTCTTTACGTGTCATTAGCAATATTCCGGAGCTACCTTTTACAGTAGGAACATCTGCGCTCACCAAAGCCTTGCCCATCATAGGACCACCGCCAATGATTTTACCTGTATCTTCCGGAAGTCCGCCGCAAGCATCAATCAATTGCTTCATTGGAGTACCGATACGCGCCAAAAAGTTAGATGGTTTAGCCAATGATTTTCCTGTTACGCTGACAATACGCTCAAACAAAGGTTTATTCTTTTGGACTGCTTGATACACAGCAAACACAGTACCAACATTTTGTACAACGGCACCGGTAGAGATGGGCAATGCACCTGCAGCCACCTGACGGCTAATAATGGCATCTATTAACTGCTTTTCTCCTCCTTGTGGATATTTTACCTTCAAAGGAATTACTTCAATACCGGCATAGCTTGAAGCTACTTTGCTCATCAGCTGAATTGCATCAGGCTTATTGTTCTCAATACCTATAAAAGCCTTGTTCACTTTAACGGCTTTCATTAAGATAGAGACACCGACCATGATTTCTTCAGCATGTTCTAGCATTAATTGATGATCCGCTGTAAGATAAGGTTCACACTCTACGGCATTAATAATAATGCATTCAGCCTTAAATGTTGGAGGAGGACACAATTTCACTTGAGTTGGGAAACATGCTCCACCAAGACCAACAATACCTGCATCTGCTATTTTCTTTACAATCTCCTCTGAAGATAGATCACACTCTTTCACCAAAGTATTACTGCGGTCAATACTCTCTTCCCATTCATCACCTTCTGTATCTATAAAAATAGCAGGTTTAGGATAACCGCTGGCATCGACTACTGTATCTATCTTAGAAATTTTTCCACTAACCGGTGAATGGATAGCCGCCGAAACGAAACCACCCGGCTCGGCAATTTTGGTACCCACTTTCACAACATCTCCTTTTGCCACGATAGGTTTTGCCGGTGCTCCGATATGTTGACTTAATAGAACTATAGCCTTATCGGGTACTTCTGCAACGACAATCGGTTGATGTGCTGAGATTTTATTTTCGTGTGGATGAACTCCACCAATTGAAAATGTCTTCAACATACAAATTGTATTTTAAACGTTAACTTTCTTTTGTCACAAGCAAACCGTTAGCTTCTATAGTGGCTACAGTTTCTTCCTCTTTAGGTTTGCGAGGTGGAAAATTTAATGCCACAATAGAACCTTGCGGGCAAGCCTCTTCACATTTACGGCAAGATTTACACTTATCTGGATCAATATAAGCAAGATTATTTTCCAAAGTAATCGCTTCGAATGGGCAAACCTTTACACATTTTCCACAACCGATACAAGCCACCGTACAAGCTTTACGGGCAATTGCACCTTTATCTTTGTTGACACATTGCACATAAACTCGGCGAGACTTTTTCCCTTTTGGACGAATTTCGATAATGTTTCTTGGGCAAGCTTTGGCACAAGCCCCACATGCAGTACACACATTCTCATCTACCTCCGGTAAACCCGTTTCCAGATTCATGTGAATAGCATTAAATTGACATGCAGACACACAATCTCCACATCCTACACAACCATAACTACAACCAGTTTCTCCACCATATAAAGCAACTGCAATAGCACAACTCTTAACTCCATCATACGTGTTTATATGAGGACGATAAGTACAAGTACCATTACATCTCACAACAGCGACCTTAGGCTCCGAAGCTGTTACAGCCATACCTAAAATTTCCGCAACTTTCGCCATTACCGGTTGTCCACCAACTGGACAAAGTTTACCCTCCAAGGTGTCTGCTTTTACACAAGCATCTGCAAAACCACTACACCCAGGATAGCCACAACCTCCACAATTAGCCTGAGGTAATACTGCCGCAACTTGGGCAATGCGTGGATCTTCGTACACAGCAAATTTCTTGGAAGCGGCATAAAGAATGGCAGCCAAAACAAGCGCTATAATTCCCAATGAAATTACTGCAATCAGGATTACATTCATAGTTCAGTTATTTTTATTGTTTCGTTTAATTATTCATCGGCTGTATATAAAAGACAAATTTCTTCCCTATCCTTCCCTTGTTTAACCATAATATTATATAGTAAATAACAAGAAGAAACAATGAACTTAATGCAGAATATAATTCATTGCTCCAAAGAGCCATAAACATAAAAAGAGAGCTTAATAAGATAAAAAAAGGATAAACGAAAGCCCATGTAATAGCACGTATTCCCATTGACAATTCAGCAATTACCCACACTTTATCCCCCGGACGATAAGATTCTGTTTTTGTAGTTCTTATGTTTACTATCTTCTTTCGAACTTCAATGGAAGAACAATAACCTTTTGCACTACAAGAGCTACATGCTGAAGTTTGCATAATCTTAACACGTATACAATCTCCACCTATACTTTCTACAACACCTTGATGTTTTATTTTATCCGCCATTTTGCAAAGTACACATTACAAATCGGCGACAAATTTAAGCATTATTTATGGACCACAAGGACTTTCAAGCGTATTTTCTCTTTCAAATATTCTTTTTAGATTTAAATACATATTTTTGTTACCACGTATAATTAAGGCCAAAACCTAATGTCTCATTTAACTGGAAATAACTATGCCCAACTGTAGGCATGCTACTATCATCATAACGACCATATACGTAGAGTTTTGCAGACAAGAAACGATTTAGTACAAAATTTATTGTATTTTCCCATTCAATTCGTACCCACTTATAGCTAGTCAGATAATCCAAACGAGAAGTCCATGTTACAAAGGATAAAATATTCCATGTCAAATTAGACTGAATTTGTGAACCAAAATCATGCTTTACAGATTTCCCCTCTTCTAATCCAAAATTTACCTCATTTACTTCAGAGTTTCCAACATATCGCATTGTATAAGTTAATGGGGCAATAAAGATAGATAGATTAATTTTGCTCTTATTCAACTTATAATCCATACCGATACTTGTAGACCAGTCTGCCGGTGCAAAGAAGGCTGCATTAAGCGTTTCGCTATTTGCGCCATAAGCATTACAAAATTGCGTTTTAAATTCTGTAGATATCGTATAGTACCATTTTGATATCGCACGCAAGCCTAATTTACTATATATGCGAAGTTGGTCATTATTCACCAAGTATTTATGAAACTCATCCGAAGGAGAAGATATAAATCCCAATTTGGCATCTATTAGATTCTCCCATTGAATTTTCTCCCGATCATTATAATTAGCATATAGCTGTATGTTAGCCAATAATGAATGAGTGCTTTCGCCTCCTTTATACCAGTTGTCGGATAAATGGTTTTGCGTAAACTGCAAAGAACCATTCCCACCAGTCACCCACCAATTAGGCTTATGAATTATCACTTCAGGATCTTTCTGCTTCGTGTATTTCATTTCTTCCGAAGCAAATAATTTTACAATAGAAGAAGATGAACGGGAAGATGCTTCTTTTTCAATATTGTCTTTAAAAAGAGGTTTTTCATTTATTTCTTCTTCTGTCCATACCACTAAATCTGGTCGTTCTACGTATGCATATAGCATCGCTTGATCCACAATGACATTAGCCCGTTCTTTGGAAGTAAAAGCCAAAGAATCATATGGCAATAAATACTTGTTCCATTCTATTGTGTCGTTTCCTTGAATTTTAAATTTCCAATTAACTTGAGAATAACGTTTTATTGGCCTATCAAAATACGTAAAAGGAAGGAACATCCTATAATACTCAGGGTCACATGCGATATAGCGTTCGGGAGTATTAGAATCGTTCAAATAAGTTAATACGCCTAAATACTTCTCATACAGCATTGATACCGTATCCAATTTATTTTCTACAAGGGTGGTATCTATGTTTAATTTTAATAAAAAGTAATCTTTCATGATACCAGATAAAACCGGCTTTTGAGATTCGTATTGCCGCGGAACGCCCCCCAAACTATCCTTCTTCACTACTTGTATTGAATCCATTGACTTTATGGTTTTATCAACGGGGATTTGTATAGTATCACTATCAAATACGTCTAATGTGTCCAATTGTATTTCTGTTGAATCAGTATAGATTTCAATCGTAGAATGGATTTTTTCATAACTAAGTACAGAATCTGGCACCCCATTAATAATAGGAATTGCATCAACAGCAAGATTCCCATTGGCAATAGTATCTTGTGCATTTAAAATCAAAGAAGATAATACAAATGCCAATAAAAAGAGTAATCTATTCTTCATAATGCCCAATTTATGTTCGAGTGCAAATTTACTTTAAAAATAGATAGAACACAAAATCATTTCTATAATTGTTTTCCACAAACCTTATGTACTTGCCTTTTTTTTCATAATTTTGCGCATTAAAAATTAGACATTAAAAGAAAAAATCAAAAAACATTTTATATCGTGGGAGAAACAAAGTACATTTTCGTCACCGGTGGTGTTGCCTCTTCATTGGGTAAAGGCATCATTTCATCTTCCATCGGCAAATTATTGCAAGCGAGAGGATATAAGGTAACCATACAAAAGTTTGACCCATATATCAATATTGACCCAGGCACCCTAAATCCATATGAACATGGAGAATGTTATGTAACCGTAGATGGACATGAAGCCGATTTGGATTTAGGACACTATGAACGTTTCCTTGGTATCCAAACGACTAAAGCCAATAATATCACTACGGGCAGGATCTATAAGAGTGTAATAGACAAAGAACGTCATGGAGATTACCTTGGCAAGACGATTCAAGTTATCCCGCACATTACAGACGAAATCAAACGGAATGTAAAGCTATTAGGGAATAAATATAAATTCGACTTCGTTATAACTGAAATAGGTGGTACCGTTGGTGATATAGAATCGTTACCATACTTGGAAAGTATCCGCCAGTTGAAGTGGGAATTAGGCAAAGATGCCCTTTGTGTACACCTGACGTATGTTCCCTACCTTGCAGCAGCAGGAGAATTGAAGACCAAACCAACCCAACACTCTGTTAAAGAGCTGCAAAGTGCAGGTATACAACCGGACATCTTAGTACTGCGCACCGAACACGAACTAAGCATGAACCTGCGCAAAAAGGTCGCATTGTTCTGCAATGTTGATGAGACTGCCGTAGTACAGAGCATTGATGCTTCTACTATATATGAAGTGCCTATTTTAATGCAACAACAGAAGTTGGATGAGACTATTTTAAGAAAAATGGGACTTCCTGTAGGTGATACCCCGGGATTAGGACCCTGGCGTTCTTTCCTTGAACGTCGCCACAAAGCAGAGCACACGAAACCACTCCACATTGCTTTGGTGGGAAAATATGACTTGCAAGATGCTTATAAGTCTATCCGTGAAGCCTTGTCCCAAGCAGGAACATATAATGACCGTAAGGTGACAGTAGACTTCGTCAATAGTGAAAAGCTCACAGACGAGAATGTAGCCAATGCGCTGAAAGGCATGGCAGGCATACTTATCGGACCTGGATTTGGAGAACGGGGAATCGCAGGGAAATTCGTTGCAATAAAGTATGCCCGTACACATGACATTCCCACGTTCGGCATCTGTTTAGGCATGCAATGCATGGCTATCGAGTTCGCAAGGAATGTCCTGGGTTATGCAGACGCTAATTCACGCGAGATGGACGAGAAGACACCCCATAATGTGATAGACATCATGGAAGAACAAAAGTCCATCACAAACATGGGTGGAACCATGCGTTTGGGAGCTTATGAGTGCGTGTTGAAGAAAGGAAGCAAGACTTATGAGGCATACGGCACCACACACATACAGGAACGCCACCGCCACAGGTACGAATTCAACAACCAATATAAAGAGGAATATGAAGCGGCCGGCATGAAATGCGTGGGCATCAATCCGGAGTCAGACTTGGTGGAGGTGGTGGAAATACCGACGCTCAAGTGGTACATCGGTACCCAGTTCCACCCCGAATACAGCAGCACCGTGCTGCATCCGCACCCGCTGTTCGTATCGTTTGTCAAGGCAGCTATAGAGAACGAAAAGAAGTAATCATCCCATAAACCAAGTAACATACATTAAAGCATACGAAATCCAATGGATAAGAATACCATCACGGGACTTGTACTGATAGGCATATTGTTAGTAGTATTCAGCATCCTGAGCCGCCCGAGCCAGGAGCAGTTGGAGGCACAACAGCACTATTACGACTCCATAGCCCAGGAGCAACGACAGGCCGAACTGGAGGCCAAGGCACAAGCGGCGCTGGCCAACGAGAGAATCTCCAGGGCAGACTCTACCGCATTGTTCTACCAGGCTATCAACGGGAAAGACTCCATCATCACGATACAGAACAACGTGGCCGCCCTGTCAATCAACACCAAGGGGGGGCGCATCAGCTCGGTGGTGCTGAAAGAATACATGGAGCAGGACAAGAAGACCCCCCTCACGCTGTTCAGGGATGAGGATGTCTCCATGAATTTCCTGTTCTACAATCAGCGGGAAACCATACAGACACAGGACTATTATTTCACTCCCGTAAACGTGACGGACAGCACGGTGACCATGCGCTTAGCTGCGGACAGCGCCAGCTATATAGACTTCGAGTATGCCATGCACCCGGACAATTACCTGGTGGACTTCGACATACATGCCACGGGCATGGACGGCAAGCTGGCATCCACCAACAAGACGGTGGACATAGAGTGGGCGCAGAAGGCACGTCAGATAGAGAAAGGTTATGTGTATGAGAACCGTCTGGCCGAGCTGACCTACAAGGTGGCGGGCGAAGGCTCGGACTACCTGTCGGCCAACGGCGACGACGAGGAGCAAGTGCCCGGACGGGTGGACTGGATTGCCTTCAAGAACCAGTTCTTCTCCGCCGTGATGCTGAGCGAGGAGGGATTCGAGAAGACACACCTCACATCGAAGATGGAGGCGCAGGGGAGCGGCTACATCAAAGACTATGCCGCCGAGATGAACACCGCCTTCGACCCCACCGGACAGCAGTCCACACGCCTCTTCCTCTACCTTGGCCCCAACCATTACAAGACCTTGACCGCGCTGGACAAGGAGCGTGACGAGAAGTGGGAGCTGAACCGACTGGTATACTTGGGCTGGCCCATCATACGCTGGGTGAACAAATGGATCATCATCAACATCTTCGACTGGCTGCAGGGATGGGGCCTGAGCATGGGCGTGGTGCTGTTGCTGCTGACGGTCATCGTCAAGATAGTCATCTTCCCAACCACGTGGAAGACCTATATGTCCTCCGCTAAAATGCGGGTGCTCAAGCCCAAGATAGATGAGATAAACCGGAAGTATCCCAAACAGGAGGACGCCATGAAGAAGCAGCAAGAAATCATGGGCCTCTACAGCCAGTACGGCGTAAGCCCCATGGGCGGGTGCTTGCCCATGCTGTTGCAGTTCCCCATCATCATAGCCTTGTTCATGTTCATACCGAGTGCCATCGAGTTACGTCAGCAGAGTTTCCTGTGGGCGGACGACCTCTCCACGTATGACGCCATCATCACCTTCCCCTTCAACATCCCCTTTATGGGCAACCACCTCAGCCTGTTCTGCCTGCTGATGACGGTGACGAACATCTTGAACGCCAAGTTCATGATGCAACAGCAGGACACGGGCGCCAACCCGCAGATGGCCATGATGAAGTGGATGCAGTATCTGATGCCCATCATGTTCCTGTTCATCTTGAACAGTTACCCCTCCGGGTTGAACTACTACTACTTCCTGTCCACCCTCATCAGCGTGGTGACCACCATCATACTGCGCCGCACGACCGACGAGGCCAAGCTGCTGGCACAGCTTGAAGCCAACAAGAAGGACCCGAAGAAGATGAAGAAGTCCGGCTTCGCCGCCCGCCTGGAGGCCATGCAGAAGCAGGCCGAGGAGGCCCAAAGGCAGCGCATGGAACACGGAAGAGGCGGAAGATAATGTAAAACAAATTCCCAACGAGGGGTATCGTTTATAACATCTTGATAATCAGACCCGACGAGGGTTCCCACATCAAACGGCGTTTGATCTCACATCAGACGCCGTTTGATGTGGCATCAGATGGCGTTTGATCCTACATCAAACGCCGTTTGATATCAGAAGCTTTCATTTGTCTATTATAATTACCAAACTATGCCAGCATCATCCATGCGACCCGCAACATACAGCAACCGGCAGATATGGCTCATTGCCTACCCCATTCTTATCAGCCTGCTCATGGAGCAGATGATAGGCATGACGGACACCGCCTTCCTGGGCCGCGTGGGCGAAGTGGAACTGGGCGCCTCGGCCATAGCCGGCGTGTTCTACATGGTTATCTTCATGGTGGCCTTCGGATTCAGCATCGGCGCACAGATACTCATGGCGCGGCGCAACGGCGAGCAGGCGTATTGCGAGATAGGGCGGCTGTTCTATCATGGCATCTATTTCCAAGTGGCGCTGGCTGCCGTCATGTTCCTGCTCTCTTACTTCCTCTCCCCCCTCATCTTGGAGCGCATCATCTCCTCCCCCCAAGTGTGCCGCGCAGCCGAGTACTACCTGCATTGGCGCGTGGTCGGGGCATTTTTCTCGTTTAGTGCCGTCATATTCCGTGCTTTCTTCCTGGCCACCACGCAGACACGGACACTCACCCTCAACTCCATTGTCATGGTCTTGAGCAACGTGGTGTTCAACTACCTGCTGATATTCGGCAACTTCGGGTTCCCGGCCTTGGGCATAGCCGGTGCCGCCATAGGCTCGTCGCTGGCCGAAGGGGTATCCCTCTTATTCTTCATCATCTACACTCGCCGCCGCATAGACTGCCCCAAGTATGGGCTGGACAAAGCGGCCCGCTTCTGCATGGGCACGCTGAAACGTATGCTTGACGTGTCGTTTTGGACCATGGTGCAGAACTTCTTTTCCCTGTCCACATGGTTCCTGTTCTTCCTCTACATCGAACATTTGGGCGAACGCGCCTTGGCTGTGACCAACATCGTACGCAGCGTGTCGGGCATTCTCTTCATGGTCATGATGGCTTTCGCCTCCACCTGCGGCTCGCTGGTTAGCAACACCATAGGCGGCGGCCATGCCCACGAAGTACCCGGCCTGATACGCCAACACATACGCCTGGCCTACCTATTCGTACTGCCGCTGGCCCTGCTGTTCGCCCTCTTTCCCGACCTCGTGCTTAGCATCTATACCGACATCCCCGACCTGCGTCAGGCATCCGTCCACTCCCTGTGGGTCATGTGTGCCGCCTACCTGGTGCTGGTGCCCGCCAACGTCTACTTCCAAGCCGTGTCCGGAACAGGCAACACGCGTACCGCCCTGCTCCTCGAGATGCTGACGCTGGTCGTTTACACTACCTACATCACATATATTATATTATACCTTAAACTCGACGTGGCCCTGTGCTGGACAGCCGAAGCCGTATATGCAGTCTTCATTCTCCTGTTCTGCATGTACTACATCCGCCACGGCAAATGGATGCTGAAACAAATCTGATATAACGTATAACGAACTATTTATGAAACCTACAAATCTCCTCATTATGTCTGCAATCATGACATTGGCAGCTTGCGGCGGCAACCCGCAGGCCGAACAGACAGAACCGACAGCTGACATCATCGGCCGCACGGACATCACCATCGCCGACGGGCGCCTCACTCCCGAAGCCCTATGGGCCATGGGACGCATCGGCGGTGTCAGCGTGTCGCCCGACGGGAAACAAATTGCCTACACCGTGGCCTACTACAGCGTGCCGCAAAACAAGAGCAACAACGAACTGTTCGTCATGAACTCCGATGGTAGCGGTGTCGTTCAGCTCACTCATGACAACTGGCAACAGAGCCAACCCACGTGGATTAAAGGCGGCACGAAGCTGGCCTACCTGAGCAACGAGGACGGTACCAGCCAGGTGTGGGAGATGAATCCTGACGGTACTGACCGCCGCCAACTCACTCGATATGAGGGTGACATCGAGGGTTTCTCCTTCTCACCCGACGGCACCAAGCTTCTCTTCATCTCCCAGGTAAAGACCGTAAAGGCCACGGCGGAGAAGTATCCCGACCTGCCCCAAGCCAGCGGCATCATCGTGACGGACCTGATGTACAAGCATTGGGACGAGTGGGTCACGACGGCTCCCCACCCTTTCGTGGCCGACTTTGACGGTACATCAATCAGCAACATCACCGACCTGCTGGAGGGAGAACCCTATGAAAGCCCCATGAAACCCTGGGGAGGAATAGAACAGCTGGCCTGGAGCCCCGACAGCAAACAGGTGGCCTATACCTGCCGTAAGAAGACAGGACTGGACTATGCCGTCTCTACCAACTCTGACATATACATCTACAACCTCGCCACCAAGCAGGCCCGCAACATCACCGAGGACAACAAGGGCTACGACACCAACCCGCAATACTCGCCCGACGGACGCTACATAGCCTGGCAAAGCATGGAACGCGACGGCTACGAAGCCGACCTGAACCGCCTGTTCATCATGGACTTGCAGACGGGAGAGAAACGTTTCCTCAGCGAGAAGTTCCCCTCGAACGTGGACTCCTTCCTGTGGGACGCCGCCTCGCAGAACATCTACTTCCTGGGCGTATGGCACGGCGAGGAGCACATATACCGCCTTTCCCTCTACGAAGGCGACGGCCAGCCGCTCCAGATAACCGACGGCGTGTGCGACTATGCCTCCCTGGCCCTGTGCGGTGACAACCTCATCGCCACACGGCACTCCATGAGCGAGGCCGACGAGATATTCGTCGTGGCCGCCGCCACTGCCGCCAAGGGCCAGGCCGCAACCACCCGCCAGCTCACCTTCGAGAACAAGCACATCTTCGACCAACTGGAAGCCGGCCGCGTGGAAGCACGCTGGATGACGACCACCGACGGCAAGCAGATGCTCACATGGGTCATCTACCCCCCGCACTTCAACCCCAAGAAGAAGTACCCCACCCTGCTGTTCTGCGAGGGCGGGCCGCAAAGTCCCGTCAGCCAGTTCTGGAGCTATCGCTGGAACTTCCAAATCATGGCCGCCAACGACTACATCATTGTCGCGCCCAATCGCCGCGGACTGCCCGGTTTCGGCGTGGAGTGGAACGAGGCTGTCAGCGGCGACTATGGCGGACAGTGCATGAAAGACTATCTCACGGCCATCGACGAGATGTGCAAGGAACCGTTCGTGGACAGCAACCGGCTGGGATGTGTGGGTGCCAGCTTCGGCGGCTTCTCCGTCTACTGGCTGGCCGGACACCACGACGGGCGTTTCAAGGCATTCATCGCACACGATGGCATCTTCAACATGGAAATGCAGTATCTGGAGACCGAGGAGAAGTGGTTTGCCAACTGGGACATGGGCGGCGCTTACTGGGAGAAGGACAACGCCACAGCGCAACGCACCTTTGCCAACTCGCCCCACAAATTCGTGGACAAGTGGGACACACCCATCCTCTGCATCCATGGCGAAAAGGACTACCGCATACTGGCCAACCAGGCCATGGCCGCCTTCGACGCAGCCAAGATGCGCGGCGTACCGGCGGAGCTGCTCATCTTCCCGGACGAGAACCATTGGGTGCTGAAACCGCAAAACGGCATCCTATGGCAACGCACCTTCTTCGAATGGCTGGATAAGTGGCTGAAAAAGAGCAAATAATAAGCGCCCCAAACCTCGGCCCGGGAATGAGTCGAGACGACTCTAGGGAGTGGGTCGTTGCTACTCCCTAGAGTTATGCCAAACAACTCCCTAGAGTTCTCCCCGACAACTCCCTAGAGTGATGCCGGACAACTCTAGGGAGTTGTCTTGACCCCTCCCGGGAGCGTTGCAGACGTGCCTGTGGAGGGGGTGTGAATCAAAACGGAACCGGACCGTCGACCGGCGCACCGAAGGGGTTTTCCTGAGGAGGATAGTCGGCGGGAGGGGGCGGCACGGACGCCGTCGACTTGCCCGCATTCATGCTCGACCCGCGCATCACCCCGCTCTCCGAGCCGGGAGGCGGCACCATGCTCTCGTTCGGGTTCTCGAAGCGGGTGTATTCGCCGATAAAGCGCAGGCGGATGTCGCCCACGGCACCGTTGCGGTGCTTGGCAATAATGATTTCGGCCAGTCCGCGCAAATCCGTGCCGTCGGCCGAGGTGTATATCTTGTAGTATTCCGGGCGGTGGATGAAGCACACCATGTCGGCGTCCTGCTCTATGGCGCCCGACTCACGGAGGTCGCTCAACTGCGGGCGCTTGCCCTCCTCGCCTTCCCGGTTCTCCACGCCACGGTTCAGCTGCGACAGGGCGATGATGGGTATGTTCAGCTCCTTGGCCAGCCCCTTGAGCGAGCGGGAGATGGTGCTCACCTCTTCCTGGCGGCTCCCGAAGGACATGCCGCTGGCGTTCATCAGCTGCAAGTAGTCGATGATGATGACCTTCACCCCATGCTCGCGCACCAGGCGGCGAGCCTTCGTGCGCAGTTCGAAGACGGAGAGCGACGGCGTGTCGTCCACATACAAAGGCGCGTCGAGCAGTTCGCGCAACTTATAGTCCAGCTGTTGCCACTCATAGTCAGCCAGCTGCCCGCTCTTTATCTTCTCGCTCGGAATCTCGCAGACGTTCGATATCAAGCGGTTCACCAGCTGCAGGTTGCTCATCTCGAGCGAGAACAGGGCCACCGGGTTATGGTAGTTCACGGCGATGTTCTTGGCCATGGAGAGCACGAAGGCCGTCTTTCCCATGGCCGGACGCGCGGCAATGATGATGAGGTCGGAGTTCTGCCAGCCGGAAGTCATCTTGTCGAGCTTCGTGAAGCCGCTCTCCAGTCCGCTCAGACCGTCGGTACGTGCGGCAGCCTTCTGTATCTGCTCGATGGCCTGCGCAATGACCGGGTTTATCTGCGTGTAATCCTTCTTCATGTTCTGCTGCGATATCTCGAACAGTTTTCCCTCAGCCTCCTGCATCAGGTCGTCCACGTCGATGGTCTCATCAAACGCCTTGGTCTGTATGTTGCTGGTGAACGTTATCAGTTCGCGTGCCAAGGCCTTCTGGGCTATGATGCGCGCATGGTATTCGATGTGTGCCGACGAGGCCACTTTACTGCTGAGTTGTGCCAAATAGAATGGGCCTCCAGCCTCGTCCAGTTCCCCGCGCTTGGCAAGTTGTTCCTTTACGGTAAGTATATCCACCGGCTTTTGGTTCACCGCCAAGTCTGTAATGGCAGAATATATCAGCTGATGCCGGTGTTCGTAAAAGGATTCCGGGCGGAGAATCTCGCTTATCAGCGAATAGGCGTCTTTTTCTATCATCAGGGCCCCGAGCACCGCTTCTTCCAACTCCAAGGCTTGAGGTTGTATCCGGCCATAGTCTGTTACTGGTTGCGTCGGTTTGTTCTTAGCTGTGCGTGATGTTTTCCTTTGTTCTGCCATTTTGAGCGTTATTTATAAGTCTGTGGATAACTGGCATTTCCGGGAAGGAAGACAGCCCGTATTCTCCCGGAAATGCGGGCAAAGATACCCTTTATATGCTGCGCAGGCAAGAAAAAGCGGAAGGAGTTATTGCGTGCGTTATAAACAAGTGCTTGATAAATAACCCGTAGTGCTTGTGCAAGTCAACGTGCTTCCTCTACAATAGTTTTCATCCCTTTTATCTTTTCCCCACGGATTAGCACCATTAGCTTTTTCAACTTGTCGCGCCGCACAGCTGCAAAGGAATAATGGTCTTTCACATCTACCTGTCCTACATCATCTTTCCCCATCCCCCCTTTTTTATATAGGAATCCTACGACATCCGCCTTGCTTACCTTGTCTTTCTTGCCTTTGCCTATGTATAAGGTAGTCCAACAGGATGGAGGCGGGAGTGTCACTTGAACGGGCAATGTAAAAGCCGGAATCTTTGTTGCGGACAAATATCCAGGAAGCTCCTCATCCTGATGGAGAATGATATAAGCATGCCCCTTGGCAGCCCAGCGGGCAGTCCTCCCGTTGCGATGCGTAAAGGCCTCTGATGTAACGGGCAAATGATAGTGCACCACATTGACCACACCATCTATGTCCAAACCACGGGCGGCCAAATCTGTCGATACAAGAACCGTTGTCGTACCATTACGGAACTTATATAGCGCACGCTCACGTTCTATCTGTTCCATTCCGCCATGGAAAGCCCCGCAAGAAAACCGCTTAGAATACAAAAAAGTAGCCACCCGCTCCACACTCTCACGGTAATTGACAAATACAAGCGTAGGCGAGTTTGACGATATGGCACACAACAGGCGATATAATGTTTCCAACTTGTCCTTTTCCGGAGAAAAAACTTTCTGTATGTCCAGACGTGCCGACAGGGATGAGTTATCAAGGAAGTCCAGTTTGAGGAACACATCTCTATTACCCATACCAGCCACAAAATCAGGAATGTCTACCGCATCTGTAGCCGACAGTAATACCTTTTTCTGCAAAGCCGTCAACTGCGTCACGACTTCCGACATTTCATCCTGAAAGCCTAATTCCAGGCATTTATCGAACTCGTCAATCACCAATGTATTTATGGCAGATGCATCGATATTGTTTTTCTTTAAGTGGTCGTTGATACGCCCCGGAGTAGCAATGATGACAGAAGGATGCAGGTTATTCATTATACGATGCTCCTCCATTGTGCTACGCCCTCCATAGCAGCTCATAGCCTTAAAAGGAGTACCTAAGGAACGGAATACACCGTCTATCTGCAGGGCCAGTTCGCGTGAAGGTGTCAGCACCAGCGTCTGTACCCCATCCTTATCTGCGTCCAATGACATAACCAAAGGCAAAAGGAATGCTAACGTTTTTCCGCTACCTGTGGGAGACAGAAGGACAATGTTGCGGTCTGTATGATAAGCTTTGAGCATGGCCTCTTGCATAGGAGTAAGGACTTCAATCCCTGCATTCTGCATTATTTCACACAATTGTATCATATCAGTCCATCATCTTACCGTGGTTCTCTGCAATCTGTATCATACGGTCGTAATCTTCTGGGCTAAGATCCATGAAATAATAATTCACAGGATTGACGACCCTCCCCTTTACATGTACTTCATAATGCAAATGCGGTCCTGTGCTTTTCCCGGTATTCCCTACTCCACCGATAATTTCACCTCGCACCACTTTCTTACCCAACCTTGTACGGAAATCGCGAAGATGTGCATATACCGTCTGATAGCCGAATCCATGATCTATAACTATCGTATTCCCATAACCAGTCTGCCATCCCATTTTGATTACGGTACCATTGCCTGTGGCATAGACATCTGTCCCGGAATTGGCAGAAAAGTCCATGCCGGCATGAAAACGCGTAGTGCCATAAATGGGGTCGATGCGAGTGCCATACCCGGAAGCCGTCTGCTTCAAGTTCTTATTGGATATCGGTTGAATGGCAGGAATGCATTGCAACATTTCATCGTGTTGCTTGCACATCTCTACGACGTCATCAAACGAACGAGACTGTATGTAAATTTGCTTGGCCAGCAAGTCGAGTTTCTGCGTAGTATTGATAACCAAATCAGAATTGGCCATCTCCATCAGATTCTCATAGCGGTTTGTACCACCATAGCCGGCCTGACGTATGGGTGAAGGTATCGGTTCGGCTTGAAATATGACACGATACAGGTTGTCATCGCGCTGTTGTATGTCTTGCAACACACTCATAGCTTCGTCCATGCGACGCGACAACACGCTGTATTGTGCCTGCAACTGGCTGTTTTCCTTCCTCAATTCCTTCTCCGAGGGGGAACCGAATATGATCAATGGCGCGATGAAGCAGACGGCTCCCAATCCCATGCCGATAAACAGGCGGCGCATATAGCCCATCATTCTTTGCCTAAGGGTGGGATATATGCGGTCGTATGTCTGTGTTTGAGGATTATATATGTAGTAAACTTTGCGCATTTTGGGAAATATTTCGCTTGACAATGGGGCAAAAGTAATAAAAACGGCTTATCTTTGCGCTGTTTTTTGAGTTTTTAAGTTCTTCAGTCTCTGAGATGCTTCATTTTAAGCCATTCTCTATGCTTGGGGAAGATAAAAGCAAAATGGAGAGAAAGTACGGGGAACGCTATGCTTCCCCGGCCATAAACAAGTTGGGAAACGGAGCTTTGGCCGCAACATGTCCCGCTTGGATGCGCAACACACTCCGTCCGGACACGGAACATATACGGCTCACGCACGGAACATGTACGGCTTAATGGCTTTATAAGACAAGAAACGATACAGACAAGACCGTCAAGACTCACGAACTTCAAAACCTGAAACATTGCAGAGTTTAAAATTCAAATGACACACATATGTTGACAGCAAACGAAATCAGAGACTCGTTCAAGAGTTTCTTTGAAAGCAAAGGCCACCACATAGTGCCTTCCGCCCCGATGGTGGTAAAAGACGACCCCACGCTGATGTTTACCAATGCGGGCATGAACCAATTCAAGGACATCATTCTCGGTAACCATCCTGCGACATACAAACGGGTAGCCGACTCGCAAAAGTGCCTGCGCGTCAGCGGGAAGCACAATGACTTGGAGGAGGTAGGACATGACACATACCACCATACGATGTTCGAGATGCTCGGCAACTGGTCGTTTGGCGACTATTTCAAGAAGGAAGCCATAGCTTGGGCATGGGAGTATCTGGTAGACGTGTTGAAAATAGACCCGGCTAACCTGTATGCCACCGTATTCGAGGGTAGTCCGGAAGACGGGCTGGGGCGTGACGATGAAGCAGCCTCTTACTGGGAACAGTTCCTGCCGAAAGACCACATACTGAACGGCAACAAACATGACAACTTCTGGGAGATGGGCGATACCGGGCCTTGCGGACCTTGCTCGGAAATCCATATAGACTCACGCTCGGAAGAAGAAAAGAAAAAAGTGCCCGGCCGGGAACTGGTCAACAAGGATCACCCGCAAGTGATAGAGATATGGAACCTCGTGTTCATGCAGTTCAACCGGAAAGCCGACGGCAGCCTGGAAGAGCTTCCCGCCAAAGTGATAGACACCGGCATGGGATTCGAACGCTTGGTGCGCACGCTTCAAGGAAAGACCTCGAACTATGACACCGACGTGTTCCAGCCCCTGCTGAAAGCCATCGGCGAAATGGCCGGAACCACATACGGCACCGATGAGGAGAAAGACATCGCCATGCGCGTCATTGCCGACCACATACGCACCATTGCCTTCTCCATCACCGACGGGCAACTGCCGAGCAACGCCAAGGCGGGCTACGTCATCCGCCGCATCTTGCGCCGGGCCGTGCGTTACGGCTACACGTTCCTGGGGCAGAAACAGGCTTTCATGTACAAGCTGCTACCGGTACTGATAGAGAACATGGGCGCGGCCTACCCGGAACTGAATGAGCAGAAAAGCCTCATCGCCAAGGTGATGAAAGAAGAAGAAGACGCCTTCCTCCGCACGCTGGAGACGGGCATCCGCCTGCTCGACAAGACGATGGCCGACGCAAAGGCCGCCGGGAAAAGCGAAATCAGCGGCAAGGACGCCTTTACCCTGTACGACACCTTCGGCTTCCCCCTGGACTTGACGGAGCTCATCTTGCGCGAGAACGGCATGACGGCCGACATCAAAGAGTTCGACAGCGAGATGCAGCAGCAAAAACAGCGCGCACGCAACGCCGCCGCCGTGGAGACCGGCGACTGGATTACGCTGAAAGAAGGCACCACCGAGTTCGTCGGATACGACTACACGGAGCATGAAACCTCCATACTCCGCTACCGCCAAATCAAGCAGAAGAACCAGACGCTCTACCAGATAGTGCTGGACAAGACACCATTCTACGCAGAAAGCGGCGGACAGGTGGGCGACACCGGCGTACTGGTCAACGAGTTTGAGACCATAGACATCATAGACACGAAGAAGGAGAACAACCTGCCCATCCACTTGGCCAAGGAATTGCCCAAGCACCTGGACGCCCCGATGATGGCCTGCGTGGATACGGACAAACGCGCCGCCTGTGCCGCCAACCACTCGTGCACGCACCTTTTGGACGAGGCCCTGCGCACCGTACTGGGCGACCACGTGGAACAGAAAGGCTCCCTCGTCACGCCGGACTCCCTGCGCTTCGACTTCTCGCACTTCCAGAAGGTGACCGACGAGCAACTCAGGCAAGTGGAGCACATGGTGAACGCCAAGATACGCGCCAACATCCCCCTGAAAGAATACCGCAACATACCCATCGAGCAAGCCAAGGAGTTGGGAGCCATCGCCCTGTTCGGCGAGAAATACGGCGACAGGGTGCGCGTCATCCAGTTCGGTTCGTCCATCGAGTTCTGCGGCGGCACGCACGTGCCGGCCACGGGATGCATAGGCATGGTCAAGATTGTTTCGGAGAGTTCGGTGGCCGCCGGCGTGCGACGCATCGAAGCCTATACGGGTGCCCGGGTGGAAGCCATGCTCGACGCCTTCCAGGACACCATGCGCGACCTGAAATCCCTGTTCAACAACGCGCCCGACCTGTCGGCCGCCATCCGCAAGTATATCGACGAGAACGCCGGACTGAAGAAGAAAATCGAAGAATTCATGAAGGAAAAGGAGGCCCAGCTCAAGGAAAAGCTCCTGCGGGACGCCAAGGACGTGAACGGCATACGCCTCATCCAGCTCTGCGCCCCGATGGTAACGCCGGAAACTGTCAGGAACATCGCCTTCCAGCTGCGCGGTGAAATCACCGAAAACCTGCTGTTCGTGGCCGGAACCTCGTTCGGGGACAAGCCCACGCTCACCGTCGCCCTGAGCGACAACCTCGTGGCCGCCGGACTGAAAGCCGGGCAACTGGTGAAGGAAGCCGCCAAACTCATACAAGGCGGCGGGGGCGGACAGCCGCACTTCGCCACCGCAGGAGGCAAGAACCCCGACGGACTGAAAGCCGCCGTGGACAAGATTGTGGAGATGGCCACGCACTAAGGGAGCCCAAGATCCCAAGGCCCCACCGGCCCCTCCCCAGCCCTCCCCCATAGGGAGGGGGAGCGCGTAGCGGCGGGCTTGGTACCCTGAATGCCTTGTCACCCTGAATGAAATGAAGGGTCTCCCGGAGGACATGTTCCTGCGGGAGGCCCTTTTACATTATATATATATATATATGTATGTCCTGCGGGAGATGTTTCGCTACGCCGGGCATGACAGGCCCGCATGCCCCGGGTTCCCTCCCCTTGGGGGAGGGTTAGGGAGAGGCCGGGAGGGTTAAGGAGAGGCCAGTCCCCCCTTTTTACAAAAAATAACCGCCCGCAGGGGCGGACTATGTGCCGTTTTTCGTAATATTGCATGCCGAATCCATCCAAGCAGCATGAAACTGTATTACATATACCACAGCGGCTTCGCCATCGAGGCGGACGGGGTGACGGTCATCATAGACTACTACCGCGACTCGCAGGACGGCGGCGGCATCGTGCACGACCGCCTGCTGGGCAATCCCGGCAGCCTGTACGTCCTCGCCACCCACTTCCACCCCGACCACTTCGACCGGCAGGTTCTGGCTTGGAGGGAGGCACGGCCGGACATCTGCTATCTCTTCTCCAAAGACATACTGCGCCACCGCCGTGCCACCGCCTCGGAGGCAGTCTACCTCAAAAAGGGCGACACGTATGACGACGGCCGCCTGCACGTCAAGGCCTTCGGGTCGACGGACGTGGGCGTGTCCTTCCTCATCGGCCTCCAAGGCGCCCTCCTTTTCCATGCCGGCGACCTGAACAACTGGCATTGGCGCGCGGAATCCACCCCCCAGGAGGCGCGCAAGGCCGAGGGCGACTTCCTGGCCGAGATACGGCAGCTGCGGGAGGGCGTGCCCGGACGGATAGACGTGGCCATGTTTCCCGTGGACAGCCGGATGGGCGACGGCTACATGTGCGGCGCCCGGCAGTTCATCGAGCAGCTCCAGCCCCGCGTCTTCGTGCCCATGCACTTCGACCAGGACTACCAGGGGGGCAACGCCATCGGGAGTTTCGCGGCGGAACACGGCTGCCGCTTCCTGCCCGTCACCCGCCGGGGCGAGTGTTTCGACATCAATATTTAATCTAATCATAACCAGACGACAATGAAACATTTCATCAAACTCCTCACACTTTTGTGTTGCTTCTCGCTGGCTACGGCAAGCCACGCGCAAGAAAACAAAGACAGCCGCTATCTGGCAGGCGCAGTTCCCGAAGTAGACGGCGAAGTGGTCTTCTCCAAAGAGTTCAGCATCCCCGGCATGTCGCAGGCAGACATCTACGCCCGCCTCAAAGACTGGATGACCGCCCGCATGGCAAAGAACGAGAACAAAAGCCGGGTGGTGTACGCCGAACCGGAGAAAGGGCAGATAGCCGCCATCGGCGAAGAGTGGATAGTGTTCAGCTCCTCGGCCCTGGCCCTGGACCGCACCCTGGTAAGCTACCGGCTCATTGCCTACTGCCACCCGGAAAAATGCCAGCTCACCCTCGGAAAGATACGCTACAGCTACCGCGACGGCGAGGAACATTACGAGGCGGAAGAATGGATAACCGACAAATACGCGCTCAACAAGAGCAAGACCAAGCTGGTGCGCGGCCTGGCCAAATGGCGCAGGAAGACGGTGGACTTTGCCGACAACCTCTTCCTCGAGGCGGCCGACGCGCTGCGCAGCAACACGCCTGCCGGCGAAATGCTGGCCGGCACCCAGCCGGAAAAGGAGCATGACGCCGCACCCTCCGGGGCGACGGTCATCGTCCCCGACAACCAGGTCAGCGGGCAACAGGACGGCGCAACCGCATACAAAGCCGTGGAACCCGCACAGCTGTCCGCCGACCTGATTCAGACAGGAAGCGGGAAACTGGTAATCAGCATAGGCGACGACCCGTTCAACAAGACGGTAATGACGGCCAATGCCGGCGGCTCGTTAGGGAAGCTGGACGGCAAGGCGGTGGTGTTCACCATATTATCGCCGGAACAGCCCTACGAAGCATTGGAAAAAGCCGGGCGTTATACCGTCAGCTTCTACCCGAACGGCAGCACGCAACCCACCGTCGTGCTGGAATGCCAGAAGCGGCAGACACCGGCAGCCACGGAGGGTATGCCGCGCACTTACATCGGCGAGATAGTAAAAGCACAAGTCAAGGAATAACTTAAATCACCTCATATGGAAATAAAAAGCCGGTTCGACCACTTCAACATCAACGTATCAAACCTGGAGCGCAGCCTGGCATTCTACGAAAAGGCGCTGGGGCTGAAGGAACACCATCGCAAGGAAGATGCCAAAGGAGCCTTCACCCTGGTATACCTCACGGATGGCAACGGGAATTTCCTGCTGGAACTCACCTGCCTGAAAGACCATCCGCAGGCATACGAACTGGGGGAAAACGAGAGCCACCTGTGCTTCCGCGTGGCGGGCGACTACGATGCCATCCGCCAATACCACAAGGAAAACGGATGGGTCTGCTTTGAAAACGAGGCCATGGGGCTGTATTTCATAAACGACCCCGACGATTACTGGATAGAAATACTGCCGGAACGATGAGCATAGAAGATGCAATGATGGGGGGCATCATCTTCAAAGGGAAGAAAGAGAAGCCCAAGGAAGAGAACAAAGTCAAGACAAAGGCCAAGAAAAAGACGTATATCACCGGGCTGCACAGCTCGGGAGCGGCCAAGATGAAAGCCGAAATCAGGAAGAAAAGAGCCAACAGGCATAAGAACAATGGATAGGGATTTGCTTCTGTCACCCGATAAAGACCCGATGGGCACAGCCATGTCCGACTATCTGAAGGACGGGAAAGCTGCCAAGCTACGGGTATTCTCCCCTCAATTTGACGAGGACGAGATTCCTGTAGCCCAGCTGTTCCGTACGGAGGGGCAGCTGCCCGCCTTGGAGCGCACGGCATTGCAAGCGGCCAAAGGGCACATACTGGATGTAGGTGCTGGTAGCGGTTGCCACAGCCTCGTGCTGCAAGACATGGGAAAGGAAGTAACTGCCATCGACATCTCCCTGTTGTCGGTAGACGTAATGCGGATGCGGGGAGTAAAAGATGCACGTCTGGCCAACTTCTTCTCGCCGGGTTTTCAGGGGCAGTTCGACACGATACTCCTGCTGATGAACGGCGCCGGCATCATAGGCCGCCTGGAGAACATGCCCGACTTCTTTGCAAAAGCACGGCAACTGTTACGCAAAGGGGGATGCATCCTGCTGGACTCAAGCGACCTGAAGTACCTCTACGAGGAGGAAGACGGGAGCATGGCCATCGACCTTGCCGGGGATTATTATGGGGAAATAGAGTTTCGCATGAAGTACAAAAGTATAGAAGGAGCTCCATTTACATGGCTCTATGTGGACTTCCCGACATTGCAACTCTACGCGGAGTCGTGTGGTTTCACCGCTGAAATATTGGCGGAAGGAAAACATTATGACTATCTGGCCCAATTAAAACCGATAGAATAGGTCTTATTATGAAACAAGTTATAGACTTCCTCACCCAACTCGAGAGGAACAACAACCGCGAATGGTTCAATACCCACAAGGAGGAATACCTTGCCGCCCAGCAACGCTTTGACAAACTGGCAGAGCAAGTAATCATCGGCATTTCCACATTCGACCCAAGTGTGGCAGGCCTTACGGCAAAAGATTGCACATACCGCATCTACCGCGATACGCGTTTCTCTGCGGATAAAAGCCCGTATAAATGCCATATGGGAGCTTTTATATGTCCGGAAGGCAAGAAATCAGGCTATGCCGGATATTATTTGCAGGTAGGACCGCACGAGGACGGATATCCTTGTGGCAATATGCTTGCTGCCGGCCACTATACATTCGAGCCGCAAGTCTTACGCATCATACGCGAAGACATAGCCAACGATCCGTCTGCCTTTGGGCAACTGATATCCCAAGCGAAAGGCTTCGCCCTTGATGAAGAGGACAAAATGAAACGGATGCCCCGAGGTTTCCCCGCCGATGTCCCCTATGCGCATTATCTCATGTATCGCTCTTATTGCTTGGTGGCGTCTCCTGGAAAGGATTACATGCTGACTGCCCATTTAGGAGAACGCATTGTGGAAGCGTTCGCCCGTACTGCGCCTTTCATCGCATTTCTGAACCGGGCCATGGCATATGCATGCGAAGATAAATAATATAATTAAGGTTATATATTATATGAAACGGACATTGATTACATACGTGATTGCCGCAAGCATAGTAGTAACCATGGGCGGATGCAGTACGAACCGTTACGCCCAAGGGAATCCAGATGCCACATTGACCGGTGCCATTATAGGCGGGAGCGTAGGTAATGCCATCGGCGGGCTGATTGGAGAAAGCAACCGGGGATGGCATGGCGGATACAGAGGATCGGCCATCGGCACCATTGTAGGAACAATAGCCGGTGCCGCCATCGGACATGCAACAAGTGCGGCACAAACACAGCAACCGGAGAGAGTCATTGTAGTGGAAGAACATAGTGTCCCTCAGATAGACATCAAAGCAATGCGTCAGGTAAAGATACACAACATACGCTTCATTGATGACGGAAGGAACCACATAATAAATCCTCGCGAGAATTGCAAGATAGTCTTTGATATCGTGAACGAGGGGAAACGGACTGCTTACCACGTGATACCCATAGTGGAAGAAATATCTGGCGCAAAGCACATAGACATTTCCCCCAGTATCATGCTTGAGGAACTGGAAGCGCATAGCGGATTAAAGTATACGGCCACGCTTACTGCGGGGAAACGTCTCCGTTCGGGAGAGGCGGCCATACGTGTAGCCATCGCAGATATAAACGGGGAACTCTATGATACGCATGAATTCACCATCAAAATGAAACGTTAATTTGCACAATCAAAATGGCAGACAATTATCTGGAAAGACAGTACGAACAATACGAAATGCGTAAAAGGGCATGGGAACTGGAGCGCAAATATGGCAAAAGGAAGAAAAAAACATCCCCAAACCTGGATATACAAGACTCATCCAAGGACAATACTTCTGAGGAAGAGAAACCATAACCCCATTACATTTGCACAACATGTTGCACCGCTTTGCAGGAGATGTCGCCGACATAGAGCGACCAGCTTTGTTCACCTATCCATTTTGCTACACTCCTCATCCTCTCTGCCGGCTGGCTGCCGCAGAAGTACAAGCATACCTGAATGAACACGACTTCGGGTTAGATGAAGAATCCGGCGGCAAAATGTTCGGCGTGTTGGTCGTACAACTCCCGGATGGTAGCATCGGATATCTGGCAGCCTACTCCGGCATATTGGCAGGCAGCAACAGGCATGAATACTTTGTACCTCCCGTCTACAACCTGTTACGCCCGGATGGATTCTTCAAACAGGAAGAAGCGGCCATTTCACAAATCAACCGGCACATAGAAGAATTGCTAAACGATGCCGGGCTGCGCGCACGGCAAGAGCAACTCATATCCTTACAGCAGCAACGGGAAGAGGAGCTAACCCGCAGCAAGAAACAGATGCAAGACTCAAAGTGCCGCCGCGAACAGCGAAGAATGTCCACTCCTCCGCCCTCACCCGATGAGGAGGCGTCCATGATACGTGAAAGCCAATACCAAAAAGCCGAACATCACCGTCTGAAGCATGAATGGGATATCCGTATCGCACAAGTGCAATCCGAAACAGAGGCATGGCAACACCGCATCTCCGACCTCCGCAATGAACGGAAAGAACGTTCCGCCCTACTGCAGCAGCAACTGTTCCAAGCATTCAAACTACTGAATTACCAGGGGGAAGAAAAGTCCTTGTACGACATATTCACCGCCGAAGGGAGTATTCCTCCTGCCGGGGCCGGGGAATGCGCAGCCCCCAAGTTGCTGCAATATGCCTATCTCAATGGCTGGAAGCCCTTGGCTATGGCCGAATTCTGGTGGGGAGCATCGCCACAGACAGAAGTACGGAAGCAGGGGAATTACTACCCGGCCTGCACAGGAAAATGCGGACCCATATTGAGATACATGCTACAAGGACTGAATGTGGAACCCAATCCGCTGGCAAAAAACAACGGGCAGACGCAACTGCAAATCATCTATGAAGACGAATATCTGGCAGTCATCTCCAAGCCTGAAGGGATGCTGGCCGTACCGGGCAAGAGAGAGCTCCCTTCCGTCTACGACATTCTGCGCGAACGTTTCCCAAACGCGGAAGGACCGATAATCGTACACCGTCTGGACATGGACACTTCCGGCCTGATGGTAGCGGCCAAAACCAAAGAAGCACACCGCCTGTTGCAGGACTTGTTTGCCCATCAACGTGTAGAGAAACGTTATGTGGCCCTGTTGGAAGGCCACGTACCGAACATGGAAGGACGCATCACCCTGCCCATATGTCCCGATCCATTGGACCGCCCACGCCAAATGTCGCACCCCTTGCATGGCAAACCCGCCGTGACGGACTACCACGTGTTGGGCTACGAGGGAGAACGCACACGCATACTCTTCCTACCCCGCACGGGCCGAACGCACCAACTGCGCGTGCATGCCGCGCACAGCCTGGGACTGCATTGCCCCATCGTGGGTGACAGTCTATATGGACACGCCGCCGACAGGCTATACCTCCACGCCGAATACCTGGCCTTCCCCCACCCCATGACAGGACAGACCGTATCTGTCCGCCAACCAGCCCCCTTTTGATGCACGAACCCTCCTGCTTTGACCATGGAACATCCCGGCTTTGACCATAGAATCATCTAGGATGATTCATAGAATCATGCAGGATGATTCCCGGAATCATATAGGATGATTCCTAGAATCATGTACGATGATTCTATGACCATCCCGGCATACAGGTGGGGACAAACGCCGGGCAAGGCATGTACAAAGCGCGGGAGAGGCATAAAAAAAGCATCGCCATGAGGGCGATGCTTGCAGGAAAGGTCTTTGTCATTTACGGAATGGAGGTTTTACTACCATGGCTTTCAGCTTGCGACCACGTACGTCCAATATGATTTCCGTACCAGGCTTGGCGTATTCCGTAGCGACATAGCCCATGCCTATGCCTATCTTGCGCATAGGCGACATGGTACCTGAGGTCACCGTCCCCATAGGTTCTCCGGCAGGAGTACACAGGGTATATCCATGACGTGGGATGCCCCTGTCCAACATCTCGAAGCCTACCAAACGGCGCGCCGTGCCTTCGGCTTTCTGCTTTTCCAGCATAGGACGGTTGATAAAGTCTTTGCCCGGGACGAACTTCGTAATCCATCCCAACCCTGCTTCAATGGGCGATGTTTGATCATCCAAATCATTACCATAGAGGCAAAACCCCATTTCAAGACGTAGTGTGTCACGTGCTCCAAGGCCGGCAGGCTTGATGCCAAACTCCTGCCCGGCGGCAAAAACGGCTTCCCATATGCGGTGCGCGGCTTCCGGGTAAAAGTAGAGTTCGAAACCTCCTGCCCCAGTATAGCCGGTATTAGAGATAATGACTTCGGCCTCACCCGCGAATTCCCCTTGGGTGAAATGGTAATAGGGTATGGCCGAAAGGTCTACCGGAGTGAGTTTCTGCAAGACGTGGATGGCATTGGGGCCCTGTACGGCCAGCTGTGCCATGCGGTCGGAGGCGTTCTCCAAATCCGCACCGAGGTCGTTGTGGGCCTGGCACCATGCCCAGTCCTTGTCTATGTTGGAGGCATTCACCACCAAAAGATATTTTTCCGTGGAGTAGCAGTAGACCAGCAAATCGTCTACTATGCCACCTTCTTCGTTCGGGAAACAAGAGTACTGCACCCGCCCCGGAGTGAGCTGCGACACATCGTTGGACGTGACTTTCTGCAAGAAAGCCTGAGCATGCGGCCCCTTAACCCAGAACTCGCCCATGTGCGACACATCGAATACGCCTACGCTATGGCATACAGTCAGATGTTCATCAATGATGCCGCTATACTCTATGGGCATGTTATATCCGGCAAATTCGTGCATCTTCGCTCCCAAAGAAACGTGGATGTCTGTAAACGGAGTAGTTTTCATGTGTATGTAGTTTTTGAATGATAGATAATTGCGACTTCAACGCAAAGCAGTAAGCTCTGCTATCTTGACGATGACATCCCGTGCTTTCTCCATGCTTTGTATGGGCACGAACTCGAAACGGCCGTGGAAATTCAGCCCTCCCGCAAAGATGTTAGGACAAGGCAATCCCTTGAAAGACAACTGGGCACCGTCCGTTCCTCCACGTATGGCTTGTACTCTGGGTGTGACGCCTGCAGCCAGCATGGCCTCCTTGGCTATGTCTATCACATGCATTACCGGTTCTATCTGTTGACGCATATTGTAGTATTGATCGTGCATGTCCAAGGTAACGGTACCCTCACCCAGTTCGGCATTAAGGGCATCGGCAATGTGAGCCATGGTGGCCTTGCGTTGCTCGAAACGTGCGCGATCGTGGTCACGTAGAATGTAGTTCAGGGTGGCATGGTCCACGTCTCCTTCTAAACCGACAAGGTGGTAAAAGCCTTCGTATCCCTCCGTGTGTTCGGGACGTTCACCAGCAGGAAGCATACTGATGAACTTGTGTGCCACAAGCAGGGCATTTATCATCTTGCCTTTGGCGTAGCCCGGATGTACGTTGCGTCCTTGGATGGTGACTTTGGCGGAGGCTGCGTTGAAGTTTTCGAACTCCAGCTCCCCTACCTCACCTCCGTCCATGGTGTATGCCCAATCGCACCCGAAGGCATCTACATTGAACTTGTGGGCACCGAGACCTATTTCTTCGTCCGGATTGAAACCTATACGAATCTTACCATGTTTTATTTCCGGATGCTCCATCAAATAGACCATGGCCGACACTATTTCCGCTATACCAGCCTTGTCATCGGCTCCCAGAAGGGTTTTGCCGTCTGTCACAATCAGATCCTCACCTTTATGAAACAACAGCTCGGGAAATTGTTTAGGCGACAAAATGATGCTCTCCTCTGCACAAAGTGTTATGTCTGTCCCATCGTAAGCATGTACTATGCGCGGATTTACGTTCTGTCCGCTCATGTCCGGGCTGGTATCCATGTGAGCTATGAATCCTATGGTAGGCACAACACGATCCGTATTGGCTGGAAGAGTGGCCAATAAGTATCCATGCTCATCAAGGGTTACATCCTGCAAACCAAGGCTTTCCAATTCAGACTTCAAGTATTGTGCAAACACCATCTGCCCTGGGGTACTGGGTGTTACGTTGGTGCCTTCGGCAGACTGTGTGTCGAAGCTTACGTATTTCAGGAATCTTTCAACTAAGGTCATGATATTTATTGTTTATAATTAATGATATGCGTATGTTTAGCAGCGGTAAAGATAAACATAGGGGCGCGATATGACAAGCATATGCGCCCCCTTTTTTCTTGTCGAGATGATATGCGGCCTATTTGCAGCAGCCCGTACCATCGAAACAATGTGTACAAAGCTTGCATTTGGGCAATCCTATGGATGCTACCAGCGTCTCAAGCGTGTTGAACTTGAGCGAGTCCAAGCCGAAACGGGTCCTGATGGTCTCCACCAACCGGTTATACTGCGGGGATCCGGTGGTGGCATACTTATCCAAATCCTTGTTCGGGTCGCCCTCCAACTCCTGTATGATGCGGCGTGTGATGAGCTCGAGGTCGCCTTTGGATGATGTAAAGCCGATATAAGGACAGCTGTATATAAGCGGCGGACAGGCAATACGGATGTGAACTTCGCGTGCACCGCAATCGTATAACACCTTCACATTATCGCGCAATTGTGTACCCCGTACGATAGAGTCATCACAAAACAGCAGGCGTTTGTCCTTCAACATTGCCCTGTTAGGGATAAGCTTCATCTTGGCCACAAGGCTCCGAAGTTCTTGGCGACTGGGTGTGAAGCTACGGGGCCAAGTGGGCGTGTACTTGGCTATAGCCCTATGGTAAGGGACACCTTTGCCTTCGGCGTAGCCAAGAGCCATGCCTACACCCGAATCGGGGATGCCACAGGCACAATCCACATCCGAATCGTCCACCTGGCCCATACGGAGTCCGGAGGTGAAGCGAACCTCCTCAACATTACGCCCTTCGTAACTGGAGGTAGGGAAGCCATAGTATACCCACAGGAAGGAGCATATCTGCATGTGGTCATCAGGACGGCGCAGTTGCTCGACGCCATCGGCATGGATGCGGACTATCTCGCCGGGACCCAAGTAGCGGTCTATCTCGTAATCCAGGTTGGGGAATGAACTGGACTCACTTGCGGCGGCATAAGCTCCCGGCTTGCGGCCGATGACTATGGGAGTGCGCCCCCAACTGTCGCGGGCGGCGATGAGCCCGTCCTCGGTGAGGATGAGAATAGAGCAGGAACCATCTATGGTACGGTATACATTCTCTATGCCATCCACAAAGGTCTTGCCTTGGATTATGAGTAGGGCTATCATCTCCGTGGGATTGGTCTTACCGGAACTGAGTTCGGCAAAGTGCATGCCTTGGTCAAGGAGTTGCCGCTCTATGGCATCCATGTTGTTCACCTTGGCCACGGTGACAATGGCGAAGCGGCCAAGGTGTGAATTGACTATGATGGGCTGTGGATCGTTGTCGCTGATGATACCTATGCCTGAACGGCCGGAGAACTTGTCTAGTTCATCTTCGAATTTGGAGCGGAAATAGGTACTCTCTATGTTGTGTATGGAGCGGGTGAAGCGGCGTTCTGTCTCGTTGTAAGTACACATACCCCCGCGCTTGGTGCCAAGGTGAGAATGATAGTCGGTGCCATAAAACACGTCGGCCACGCAGTCGGCCTTGGATACTGTTCCGAAAAAACCTCCCATAATGTCTGTCTATGTTTTGGTGATAACGGGTGCAAAGGTACGAATTTCCCGCAAGGCACATGCCATGCCAGCGTATTTTTTCTCGGCAAGAAACAGGGCACGGTATGCGCTTTTCACATTTATTTCCCTATCTTTGCCCGCTGTATCAATCAAACTTAATACATATAAATATATAAGGACATGAAGCAGTATTTACTATTGGTTGCCATTGGCATGGCAAACATGTGTGCCATGGCACAGGAGGCAGAGGAGCAAAAGCCCGAAGGCTTCCAATTTACTACCGTGGTTGAGAACCCCATCACCAGCATCAAGAACCAAAACCGGTCCAGCACATGCTGGAGTTTCTCCGCATTGGGATTCCTGGAAAGCGAGCTACTGCGCATGGGTAAGGGCGAATATGATTTGAGCGAGATGTACGTGGTGCACCACACCATGACCGATCGCGCCGTGAACTACGTCCGTTACCATGGCGACGCATCCTTCTCCCCAGGCGGTAGCTTTGCCGACATCATCTATTGCATGAAGCATTATGGGCTGGTACCGCAAGAGGCCATGCCGGGCATCATGTACGGCGACAGCCTGCCCGTGCACAATGAGCTGGATGCCGTGGCCGAGGCCTATGTCAAAGCCATCGGCAAAGGGCAATGGGGGAAGCTGACGCCTGTGTGGCGCAAAGGCCTGGAGCGCATCTATGACACGTATCTGGGCGAGTGCCCCGAAACGTTTACTTACCAAGGCAAGGAATACACCCCGCAGTCGTTCGCCCAGAGCCTTGGCATCAATCCGGACAATTATGTGTCACTCACATCCTATACCCATCACCCCTTCTATACCCAATTCTCCATAGAGATACAAGACAACTGGCGCAATGCCTTGTCGTACAACTTGCCCATTGACGAGCTGATGGAAGTGATGGACCATGCCGTGCGTGAGGGTTACACCTTCGCTTGGGGCAGCGATGTGAGCGAACAGGGTTTCACCCGTGATGGCTTGGCTGTGATGCCCGATGCCGAACGTGGGGCCGAACTGACCGGCAGCGACATGGCCCGATGGACGGGCTTGACGGCTGCCGACAAGCGACGTGAACTGACTTCCCGCCCACTTCCGGAGGTCACCGTCACGCAGGAAATGCGGCAGGAAGCCTTTGACAACTGGGAAACCACCGATGATCATGGCATGGTAATCTACGGCATAGCCAAAGACCAGAACGGCAAGGAATACTTCATGGTCAAGAACTCTTGGGGACAGGCCGGCAAGTATAAAGGCATCTGGTACGCATCGAAAGCCTTCGTGGCCTATAAGACGATGAACATCCTCGTGCACAAAGACGCCCTGCCCAAGGACATCCGCAAGAAACTGGGCATTTGACAGACGGCCCGACCCACAGACTGATGGCCCGCCGGCAACGGGGACATCCTCCCCATCCTGCCAGGCGGGCCGTCCTTTTTTCCATGCCCAGAATCTCTCTCCACGGAAGCCTCCGGGGAAGAGTAAAAGGCATATCATAGATAAGTCCCGGACTCATCTAGGATAAGTTCCGGACTTATATAGGCACCCCTCTGGAGCCCTCCAGAGGCATGCCGCAAGACACCGCCGGACACCCCCCTCGCCGGACAGTAAGAAGCATATATTAAAATCCCCCATTTCGTTGCCAAATTCCCGCCCAATGCGTAACTTTGTCTGCAAACCAAACGAGAATAGCCATGAAGTACAAGATGTTGGTTCTCGACGTAGACGGAACCTTGCTGAACAATGAAGGGACAATAACCCGACGCACCCTGGCCTCCTTGCTCAAAGTCCAGCAGATGGGGGTAAGAATCGTGCTGGCCTCCGGCCGCCCCACCTACGGCCTGATGCCCGTGGCAAAGCAGCTTGAATTGGGAAATTATGGCGGACTGATCGTGTCTTACAACGGATGCCAGGTCATCCGGGCCTCTGACGGCGCCATCCTCTTCGAGCGGCGCATCAACCCCGAAATGCTGCCTTACATAGAGAAGAAAGCCAGGAAAAACGGCTTCCCCCTCTTCACCTACCACGACGATACCCTTATTGCCGACCACACAGACCAGCCCCATATCGTGCAAGAAGCACGCCTCAACGGGCTCAAGCTCCTGAAAGAAGAGGAGTTCTCCACCGCCATCGACTTCCCCCCCTGCAAGTGCATGCTCGTAAGCGACGATGAAGAGGCCCTCACAGGCCTGGAGAATCATTGGAAGAAACGCCTGGACGGAGTGCTTGGGGTATTTCGTTCGGAGCCATACTTCCTGGAGATAGTGCCCTACGGGGTGAGCAAAGCCAACACTCTGGGCGCAATACTGGAGCAATCAGGCATGACGCGTGATGAAGTCATGGCCATAGGCGATGGCGTTTGCGACGTGGATATGCTGCAACTAGCCGGCATGGGAGTCGCGATGGGCCATGCCCAGGATTCCGTAAAGGCCTGTGCTGACTACGTCACCCTCTCCAACGAAGAAGACGGGGTGGCCGTAGCCGTCGAGAAAATGATACTGGCAGAAGTCCATCCGTCCAAGATTCCACTCGAGCTGCTGAACGAACAGGCACGCCACGCCCTCATGGGCAACTTGGGCATACAATATACCTATGCGTCAGAGACACGCGTGGAGGCCACCATGCCGGTAGATAGACGGACACGCCAACCCTTTGGCATACTGCATGGAGGAGCCACACTTGCCCTGGCCGAAACCGTGGCCGGGCTCGGCTCCATGATAACCTGTCAGCCCGACGACATGGTAGTGGGCATGCAAGTGAGCGGTAATCACATCTCATCGGCCCATGAGGGAGACACGGTACGTGCCATAGCCACTATCGTCCACAAAGGGCGCTCATCCCATGTATGGAACGTAGACGTCTTCACTTCCACCAATAAGTTGGTCTCCTCCATACGCGTGGTAAACAGCATCATGAAGAAACGTTAACACCATATCCATCAAAGACGAACCATCATGGAACAAAGAGAAATAGACTTAAGCATCTCCTGCTACGGCAAAGTGAAAGGACTGAAATATGATGTGGTCATACTGCCTTGGGGGGCGACAGAGCCACATAACCTGCACTTACCCTACTTGACAGACTGCCTCATCCCCCACGACATCGCCGTCGACGCCGCACGGAAGGCCCTATGCGAACACGGCGTGCGCTGCATGGTAATGCCCCCTGTGGGCTTTGGAGCCCATAACCCGGGCCAACGGGAACTGCCCTTCTGTATCCACACGCGCTACTCCACGCAGCAAGCCATCTTGGAAGACATCGTGGCATCACTCTACGCACAGGGCACACGCAAGCTCATCATCCTGAGCGGGCACGGGGGTAATAACTTCAAAGGGATGATACGCGATTTGGCTTTCATCTATCCTGATTTCCTCATCATCGCGGCCGATTGGTTCAGCATCGTGCCCCTGAAAGGCTATTTCGAAGCACCTGTGGATGACCATGCCGGCGAGTCGGAAACATCCGTCATGATGCACTACCACCCCGAATTGGTAAATCTCAGCGAAGCAGGTCCGGGCGATGCCAAGCCCTTTGCCATCCCGTCACTAAACGAGAAAGTAGGCTGGGCCCCCCGCCATTGGGACAAAGCTACTGTCGACAGCGGCGTGGGCGACCCTCGGAAAGCCTCTGCGGACAAAGGACAACGCTACATAACCCCAGTCATCGAGAAGCTGACCAAACTTTTTGTAGAAACAGCAAGGAACTCACTCTACTAAAATAAGGGGAAGGTACAGCCTGGCTGATTACAAGTCTGCCTGATGTTGTCATCATCACATCCGCCTTCATCCGTGGGATAGAATCATGTGATTCTATACAAATCTCATATATTGATGAAATAAGATACAAGGGAGTGAGATGATCATACCAAAGACATCCGCTATTTAAAAACATTCTAAATTATTTGTAGCAAATGTACATATCACTTATCTTTGCGGCAAATAAAAGAAAGAAGTATGCGTTTGTCCGAATTGAAGACAGGAGAAAAAGGAGTAATCATAAAGGTATTAGGACATGGTGGCTTCCGTAAGCGTATAGTAGAAATGGGGTTTGTCAAAGGAAAGTCCATTGAAGTATTGCTCAACGCCCCATTGAAAGATCCCATCAAGTATAAAGTAATGGGATATGAAATCTCTCTACGGCGACAGGAAGCCAGCATGATAGAAGTCATCAGCGAGCAAGAAGCCAAAGATATCAATCCTTATCCCAACCATTACGAAAGTTTGCATGAAGATGTCCCTTTAAATGAAAACACCTTAAAACAATTGGCTCTTGGCAAGCGACGTACTATCAATGTCGCATTAGTAGGCAATCCCAATTGTGGTAAGACATCACTATTCAATATCGCTTCAGGGGCCCATGAACATGTCGGCAACTATAGCGGAGTCACAGTAGATGCCAAAGAAGGACATTTCGACTTCCAGGGATATCACTTCTGTATCGTAGACCTGCCTGGTACATATTCGCTTTCGGCTTACTCTCCTGAAGAATTATATGTACGCCACCATATCATTGACAAGACACCGGATATTATTATAAATGTAGTAGATGCTGCCAATTTAGAGCGTAATCTATACCTTACAACCCAACTCATCGACATGAACGTGAGAATGGTGCTTGCCCTGAATATGTACGACGAGTTACAAGCGAGTGGTAATACCTTGGATTATCTCAAGCTAAGCCAGCTATTTGGCATCCCCATGGTACCGACGGTCTGCCGTACAGGAAAGGGAGTCGAGCAGTTGTTTCACATAATCATCAGCATCTATGAAGGTGGAGACTTCCTGAACAAAAACGGGGAGATAAGCCCGGAAACATTGAAGGAACTACAAGACTGGCACAGGAACTACGTGTCCGACCATGAATTTGGCAGCCATGCAGAAGACGAGCATCCACGCAAGTTCTTCCGCCACATACACATCAATCACGGCCCGGAACTGGAACGGAGCATTGAGGAAATAAAAAAGGCCATCAGCGTCAACGAAAACATCCGTTACAAATATTCCACCCGTTTCCTGGCCATAAAGCTATTGGAAAATGACAAGGATCTGGAAAAAATAATATCCGCCTTGCCCAACGGGGAAGAAATTCTGTCGATACGTGAGAAAGAAGAAGCACGCCTCCGCAAAGTCCTGGGAGAAGAAAGCGAGCAATCAATCACAGACGCGAAATACGGATTCATTGCCGGGGCTTTACAAGAAACATTTACCGACAACCACAAGGAACAATCCAAAACAACAAGCATAATAGATTCGTTCGTGACACATCGGATATGGGGATACCCCATATTTTTCCTGTTCATGTACTTGATGTTCGAAGTAACCTTTGCCGTAGGAGACTATCCAATGCAAGGAATTGAATGGCTAGTCTCATGGATTGGAAACTTCATAAGAATAAACATGGCAGACGGTCCCTTAAAAGATTTATTGATAGATGGTATCGTTGGAGGAGTTGGTGGTGTCATCGTTTTCCTGCCGAATATTCTTATCTTATACTTCTTCATTTCGCTAATGGAAGATTCCGGCTATATGGCCCGGGCAGCCTTTATAATGGATAAGATTATGCATAAAATGGGGCTGCATGGTAAGTCTTTTATTCCTTTAATCATGGGATTTGGCTGCAATGTTCCCGCAATTATGGCATCACGTACCATAGAAAACCATAAAAGCCGCCTCGTAACAATGCTAATCAACCCTCTGATGTCCTGTAGCGCCCGATTGCCTATCTATCTGTTATTGACAGGAGCTTTCTTTCCAGAACATGCAAGCCTGGTCTTATTGTCTATCTATGCAATAGGCATTATACTGGCGATTCTTATGGCCAGGCTGTTCTGCAAGTTCCTGATCAAAGGAGATGACACCCCCTTTGTCATGGAGCTTCCTCCGTATCGTCTACCAACATCCAAGGCCATATTCCGGCATACATGGGAAAAAGGTGTACAATACCTACGCAAAATGGGAGGTATCATCATGATAGCTTCCATCATAATATGGTTTTTAGGTTATTATCCCAACCACCAAGAATATCAAACGACATCCGAACAGCAAGAAAACTCTTACATAGGCCACATCGGTAAAGCCATAGAACCTGTTATTGAACCATTAGGATTTGATTGGAAACTTGGTATAGGAATTCTTTCTGGAGTGGGGGCAAAAGAGTTAGTTGTAAGCTCGTTAGGAGTCCTCTATGCCCATGATTCTGAAACGGATATAAACAATCTGGGAGAAAGGATACCTATCACTCCTCTTGTAGCTTATGCCTACATGGTCTTCATCTTGATCTATTTCCCATGTATTGCTACATTGGCAGCTATAAAAGGAGAAACCGGAAGTTGGAAGTGGGCATTATTCTCTGCCGGTTACAGTACCTTGCTGGCATGGGTCATGGCGTTCCTTATCTATCAAATAGGAGGACTATTCATATGAACAACTGGCAAGAATGGGTTGTAGCCTTCATATTATTGTTATGCTGCCTCAAGATAGGCCGTTCCATCTATTTCCTACTGAAAAGGAAAAACGGCAAAAGTGCCTGCCACGGTTGCGCAAACTGCTGCAAGATAAAGCCTTCCAATCAGACATCCAATGACTGGAAGTATAGGAAAACTTATACGGACAAGAAAAATCATTGCAAATAGTTGCCGTTTAAAAAAAATATACTACCTTTGCATCCGCAATAAAAAACAAGTATTACAACAAAGGGTACCTTGGATGAGTGGCTTAGTCAGCGGTCTGCAAAACCGCGTACGGCGGTTCGAATCCGCCAGGTACCTCCACAAATCAATAAAAAGCCCTGTCGAGAAATCGGCGGGGCTTTTGTCGTTATATTGGTTCCCCAGAAGCGATGAGTCTAATACATGAAAAAACATTGACTGGTTAGCGAATGTCCCCTCCACGATAATACCTGTAAAGTCGGCTTTCAGCTATTTTGATAATCAGAAGGTGAATATCCGACCTTATCCTTGAAATATTTTCCAAAAAAAGACTGATTAGCAAAGTTCAGCATGTCGGCGATCTGTTGTACGGTATATTTACGGCTTTTAAGCAAAGCTTTTGCTTCGAGTATCACATAATCGGCAATCCATGCACCTGCAAAACGACCGCTTGCTTTATGAATAACTTGCGACAGATATTTAGGTGTTACGCAGAGCACACTTGCATAATAAGAAATACTACGTTCTTTCTTGTGACTACGCCGAACTTCTTCAATAAACCGTGTATAGAGTTCCTGCTGCCTGCTACTACTTCTTTCTTTTGCTTTCCCTGTGTCGGAGTCAAGGGAGAGCAAGTAGTGACAGCCATTGTATGTAAGGGCTTGAACATATCCAAGCAAAGCCCCCTTGCGAAAAGGATTGCCGGTCTCTCCTACTTTTGCTTTCATCAGGCGATAAATCGTCAGGGATTCTTCCATCGCCTCACTCGTCAAGTGACAAAGAGGGGAAACATATAGCTGACGTTGCAAGGACATATTAGCTTCCAGTTGGGAAATCGTCTGGAAGTTTTCTGGTGCAAAAGCTATCACCGCAATCCGCGTATCATTGTCCATGCCATGATATTCACCGATAGCTCCTTCTTGAACAATTAGAATATCATTAGCAACGAGTTCGAAGCTTTGTAAGTTCAATTGAATCCGCATCCGGCCAGTTACACAAAATATGACAATGACAAAAGAGAGCTTGACCGGATGATTGACAAATTCCCAATCCGCAGAGGCTTCTTCTGCTGCCATATCCAGATTATCTATCAAAATAAACTCCCTGTTCAAATGAACTGCAGAGTTTTCAGCAGATAGGTGTATCAAATCCAAATTCCAATATGCTTGTTTCATACACATATAGTCAACTTTTACATCAACAAAATTAGCTATTCCGGCCGAACATATCAACTTTTATCATCCTTTCGAACAATTTCCTATCCTATTAGGAGATACAAGCCTCTAACAAATCAGGAACTTTGCAGCAGGAAAAGAATAACAACTATACAAGAAGGAAAAATGATGAAAAATTTTATCAGCTGGTGGGGTATTTCCGTCGGGATATTTTGTGCCTGTAGCCATCCTTTACAAGAGGATTCGGAAAAACGAAGTGTCATATTGACCTGCCCCATTGTACTTGAATCCGTTCATACCACCCTTTATCCAGGAATCATTCACGAAGCGCACAGCATTAGCCTTGGATTCAAAACGGCGGGGCAGATTGAGAAGATATATAAACAGGAAGGTGATTACGTCCGGCAAGGAGAACTGCTTGCCGAGCTGGACGACACGGATTACCGGCTAGGCGTGGAAGCTTTGCAGATTCAGTATGACCAGCTGAAAGACGAGGTGGAGCGGACAACGCAGCTTTTCAAACAAAAGAGCGTTTCGGCCAATGATTATGAGAAAGCTGTTGTCGGAATGAAACAGTTGGGAGTGCAGCTACAAGTAAACCAAAACAAATTGGACTACACCAAACTGTATGCGCCAACAAACGGTTATGTGCAGAGCGTGAACTTCTCACCGGCTGAGATGGTGAATACCGGTACGGCACTCTTTACACTACTGGATGTATCCCACATGGAAGTAAAGACCGATATCCCGGTCCAGGAATACAGGCAGCGCGAGCGCTTTACCCGTTATTATTGCAAGGTAGCAGGCATGGACGAAAAGTTTCCCCTGAAACTGCTGAGCTTTACTCCAAAGGCCGACGGTAACCAGTTTTACCAATTGCACCTTACCCTTAATGAGGGATTACCCGATGAACGACTGACGGCAAGAATGAATGTGGAAGTAGGAATTGTCTCGAAAGACACGACGACAACAACCAAAGTGGCTGTGCCGTTAACTGCCCTTTTCTGCGATACGGAAAGCCGGAAGCCCTGCGTATGGGTATTCGGGCAGGATTCTACTGTGTCCAAACGGCCAGTTGTACTGGATGGTACGGATGGTGAGGGACACGCGGTGGTCATTGAAGGACTGATGGGTAAAGAGCGCATTGTGCGGGCCGGTGTGCATGTCCTTCGGGATGGCGAGCGGGTGCGTGTAATCGAAAAAGCAAGTAATACCAATGTGGGAGGATTGATGTGATGAAAATGACTGAATTCTTCATGCACCGTCCGGTATTGTTTTGGTCACTCACAGCTGCTATCCTGATAGCCGGTGTACTTTCGTTCATACAAATGCCCAAACTGGAAGATCCTGCCATGTCCGCCAAACAGGCAATGGTTGTAGTAATGTGGCCGGGAGCTGATGCACACGAAATAGAGCTGAAAGTAGCCCAACTGATGGAAGATGAATTGCGGGCATTGCCCAATGTGAGGAAAGTAAAAACGGAATGCCAGAATGGTTCTGCCATGTTTACCGTCGAGTTCCTGATGACAGTACTAAACCGGGACTTGGAGCAACACTTTGACCTTCTCCGCCGGAAAGTGAATGACGCCGCCCCACGTCTTCCGCAAGGCTGTTACAACCCTGTGGTGATCGATGACATGATGGACGTATATGGCATCTTTTACGCTCTGACTGCCGATGGGTATACCTATCCGGAGATGTACAAGTATGCCAAATATCTCCGCCGCGAACTGCTGGATGTGAAAGGTGTCAAGCGCATCAATATCATTGGCAATAGGGACGAAGTGATAAATATCATTCTATCCAAAGAGCAGGTCGCCCGCAACGGAATAATCCCCACACAGGTTATGTCCGCCTTACGAGATGCTGGAAAAACCGTGAATGCTGGACGGTATACTAACGGAGAGGAACGGATAGTCCTCTATGTGAATGCAGCCGTTGATAACGAAGAGGGTATCCGCAACCTGATGATACAGACGCTGGACGGCAAGACAATGCGCATAGGTGACATAGCACGCGTGAAACGGGCCTATTCGGAACCACAACGGAACGGATTCTTTGTGAACGGGAAGCCGGCACTCGCCATTTGTCTGGCAATGGAATCATCAGCCATCGTCCCCGATGTGGGCAAGGCAGTAGATGCCCGATTGGCACAAGTCATGAAACAGCTTCCTGTCGGCGTACAGACGGAGAAAATCTTTTTCCAACCGGACAAAGTGAGTAAAGCCATATCATCGTTCATGTGGAATCTGGTAGAATCGGTAGTTATCGTTATTCTAGTGCTTGTCTTCACCATGGGATTCCGCAGCGGACTGATCATCGGTTTCGGGCTGATGCTTACGGTGGCCGTATCGTTCCCCATCTTGCTAGTTTGTGGTACGACGCTGCAACGCATTTCCCTAGGGGCGTTTATCGTGGCGATGGGGATGCTAGTGGACAATGCCGTTGTCATCATGGACGGTATTCTGATAGACAAACAGCGGGGACTCGGACCAAAAACTTACCTTTACCGCATCGGACACAATACGGCATTGCCGCTGCTGGGGGCCACCATTATCGCCGCCTCAACCTTTATCTGCGCATATCTTTCGCCAGATACGGCAGGTGAGTATGCGCGCGACCTCTTCTTAGTGTTGTGCATCAGTCTGCTAGCAAGCTGGGTACTGGCACTAGTTCAAGTGCCGGTCTGCGCCAAGTCATGGTTACCGAAGCGGAATAAGAAAGCCGATAAAGGCACGGGGATGATCATGAACTCTCCCGTGCATCGCTTTGTGCGCCGCACAGTAGGTTTCCTGATCGGCTATAAACGGGTGACAATTATTTCTGCATTCTGTATACTAGCACTTTGCATCTTTGGCATGACGCACGTCAAGAATCTGTTCTTCCCCGATTTTGACTACAAACAATTCGTGGTGGAATGTTTCTTCCCCTCAGCGACCGATGCCAATGTGGTGCGCAACCGTTTGTTAGAAATGAACGATCTCCTGAAGAAAGACCCTGCCATTGACCGGGTAGCCATCAGCCAGGGTAGTGCACCGGCTCTTTATTGTCTGGTGCGTCCGATGACTTCCGGAGATGATTGCTATGGTGAATTGATTGTGGATTGTAAAGATTATGATAGCGTGCTGAAACAAATCCCTACCGTACGGACACAACTCCGCACACTATACCCCGAAGCCTATATCCGCATCCGCAAATATAACTTCTCTACTTCGACTTCGCACACGGTAGAAGTGGAATTTTCCGGTCCTGATCCAGCTGTGTTGCGCCGATTGAGCGCACAGGCGGAAGACATCATGCGCCGTTCACCCTACGTGGACGCTTACTCCGTACAGAATAATTGGAAGCCGACGGGCAAAGCGTTTGTGGCATCGTATGTGCAGCAAGACGCCTTGCGATCGGGCATCGGACGTGGTGATGTGGCCAATGCTCTGCTGGCAGCAACGGACGGAATGCCAGTCGGAGTACTGAACGACCAAGAACGCATGGTGACACTAAACTTGCAAGTGCGAAATGCGGACGGCAGCCGCATTCGTAACCTGGAAGAGATACCGGTATGGAGCATGATGAATGCCCATCTGTCTAACGAGGAAGTGCGAGGGGCATTAACAGGTGGGAAGCCTATGAGTGAATTGCAAGACAAGGTGTTCCGCTCCGTCCCACTCGGCAACGTAACGGACGACTTGCGGCTTGGCTGGGACGAGGACCTCGTGACGAGGCTTAACGGGCAGCGCATCATTGAAGCAGAGTGCGACCCTAATCCGGAGCGTGACGATGCCACGCCTGCCAAAGTCATTGCCGACATTCAGGACGAAATAGAAGCCATCCCTCTGCCCGAAGGCTATTCGATGCGTTGGGTAGGCGAAGGCGAAATACAGGGCGAGGCTATTGGCAACCTGATGAAATTTGTACCGATAACTATTTTCCTTATTTTGGTCATTCTACTGTTGCTGTTCAACAGCTGGCGGAAAGTAATCCTCATCCTTCTCTGCTTCCCGTTCGTCTTTTGCGGCATTACTCCCTCACTACTGCTAAGCGGACAACCGATGACTTTCATGGCCATTATCGGTATGTTGGGATTGATAGGAATGATGGTGAAAAACGCTATTGTGCTGGTGGATGAAATCAATCGTCTCCAGACTGAGGAAAAAGTGATACCCTATACAGCCGTAATAGAAGCCACCGTGTCACGTGTACGTCCCGTGCTAATGGCTTCGTTGACAACCATTGTCGGCATAATTCCGCTAGTGACAGACCCGATGTATAGTTCGATGGCCATCACGATAATGGGCGGCCTCACCGTAGGCACAATGATTACGCTCGTCTTGTTGCCAATCTTCTATGCTACTTTATTCCGCATTCATAAACCCGCTAATATATAAATAAGATGAATAATAAAAAGATTATAATAATTTCGTGTTACATTGCTTTGTTTACCACCTTGAGAGCTACTGCACAGCAATCCATCAAACTCTCGCAGGCCGATTGTCGGAAAATGGCTTTGGCGTATAGCGAAGAATTACAGAAAGCAGACAATGCGCTCAGACTAGCTGAGTTTGACCGAGAGATTGCCAAAACGGCTTTCTTACCCAAATTTGATGCATCGGCGATAGGAGCTTATATGTTTCCTGATATGGATATGATGGGAATGGAATTGCGTATGCGTGGCACTTACATGGCCGGTATTAACTTGACTCAGCCTATCTATGCGGGAGGCAAAATCTTGACCGGACAACGCTTGGCGCGCATTGGTAAAGAAGCAGCTGCTGAGCGTTATCGCATGACCCGTATGGATGTACTGGCAGAGGCAGATAATGCTTATTGGATGTATATCGCAGTAGGACGCAAGGTGCGGATGCTGGAAAGCTACCAGGCACAGATGGACACCTTGTATCGTCAGATGGAAACAGCCCTTGAGGCAGGGATGGCCACCGAAAATGACCTGTTGCGCATCGAAGCCAAACATTCAGAAATACAATACCAGTTACAGAAAGCTCGGAACGGAGCCAACCTTTGCCGGATGTCGCTTTGCCGGATAGTGGGAGCCGACTTTCATACGGAGATTGAAGCGATGGATACGACCTTGGTTATTTCGATGCCCAGCAAGTTGACATCGGATATCTATGGCCGCCCCGAATTGCATCTACTGCAGAAACAGGTGGCCGCAGGGAAAGAACAAATCCGCATGGCACGCGCCGCAATGTTGCCTACGGTGGGATTGACAGCCAACTATATGTATTATGGTAATATCAAACTGAACAGTATGGCCAATGCAGGCGATGGCACAATGGTGCCTTTCTCACAAGAGTTCCGTGATGGAATGGGGATGCTTATGCTGGCCGTCAAGATACCGCTCTTCAGTTGGGGTGAGAACCGCAAGAAAGTTCGTAAAGCCAAGTATGAGTTACACAATGCCGAACTCGACTTGCAAAAGAACACCCGTTTACTCAGCATCGAGGTACAACAGGCCATTCAAAATGTGCAAGACGGCTATCATCTTATCCATACGGCAGAAAAAGGTTTGCGACAGGCAAACGAGAATTTACGCGTGATGCGCAACCGTTACACGGCATCCATGGCCTCATTAACCGATTTACTTGATGCACAGTCTCAATGGCAACAAGCCGAAAGTAACCTTATAGAAGCGCAAACCCAATACAAGATATTCGAAACAGAATATTTACGAGCTATAGGAAGATTAGATTTTTAAATACCTCCAAATATCCATATATTATCTATCTGCCTCATGAGACAAATACCATGCGGCAAAAATTGGTAATATATGGATTTATCATCAAATAACGAAGAAAAGCTTTATACTTTACATAGACAGCATACTTTTTCTCGTTAATAGTCATAGGTTGTTCTCAAAAATACCTAAGTTTGTATTCAAACAATGCTGAACATATGGAACTATTGACAGTATATAAAGCCTCGGCTGGTTCAGGAAAGACATTTACTCTGACGACGGAATACATAAAGCATTTGATTCTTAACCCACATGCCTATCAACAGATTTTGGCCGTTACTTTCACAAATAAAGCTACGACCGAAATGAAAGAACGTATTCTGCAACAATTGTATGGCATTTGGAGGAAAGTCAACACCTCTGAAGTATACCTCAAATATATAGAAAGTCAATTGAACAATGAGGGAGAATGGACAGAAGAACAAATACGCCAACGAGCGGGAATGGCCTTGCAATACATACTTCATGATTACGGACGATTCCGCATAGAAACCATTGATTCGTTCTTCCAATCCGTTATGCGTAATTTAGCCCGCGAATTAGGACTCAATCCAAACCTAAACATCGAGTTGAACAACATTGATGTATTAAATAAGTCTGTAGATAGCCTTATTGAAAAACTAACACTAACATCTCCGGTATTGGCCTGGATTTTGGAATACATCAACGAGCGAATTGCCAACGACAAACGCTGGAATGTCTCCAACGAAATCAAAGCCTTCGGTCTGAACATTCTCGACGAAAAATACATAGAGCAAGGAGAAGCCTTACGAAAGAAAATGCGCAACCCGGAGGCAGTAAAGTTATATCGTGAGTTGCTCCACAAAATGGAGACTGCTGCATTAAAAGACATACAATACTTTTGGGTACAATTTGAGAATATATTAAAGGAACACGCCCTTGCCCCCGATGATTTAAAAAATGGTGCAAAAGGCATAGGCTCATATTTCAAAAAATTGAGAGATGGACGTCTAGCAGACAAAGACGTTAAGAATGCCACATTAAACAACTGCATGGCTGATGCTCAAAACTGGGCATCGAAAACTTCAGTTCGCAAAACAGATATCATCCAATTGGCTGAAACGCGCCTAATACCTTTATTAAAAGAAGCTGAAACGCAACGCCCTCAAAAGCTACATACCATAAACAGTTGTCGTTTGTCGTTGAAGCATCTCAACAAACTACAGTTACTGAACCACATAGACGAAGAAGTACGCCTGCTGAACCATGAACAGAACCGCTTCCTGCTGTCAGACACCAATGCCCTACTGCACAGTTTGCTACAAAATGGAGATTCTTCTTTCATCTTCGAAAAAATAGGTGCCAATATCCACCACGTCATGATAGATGAATTTCAAGATACCAGCCGTATGCAATGGGACAATTTCCGTATTCTATTGCTCGAAGAATTGTCACAGGGTTTTGACAACCTTATTGTCGGCGATGTCAAGCAATCTATTTACAGATGGAGAAACGGTGATTGGAATATATTAAACAATCTGAAAGAAGACCCGTCACAACAACAACCAATCAATCGCTATGTAAAAGTCAAAACATTGCGCACCAACCGGCGAAGCGAAGCAAATGTCATCGACTTCAACAACCGACTTTTCAAAAAAGCTGTAGAATACTTGGATTCCATTTACCTGCAAGACATCGGAGAAGAATGTACCGCACTAAAAGACGCTTATGCGGACATTATCCAAGAATCTCCCAAGAATGAGCGACAAGGTTACGTAAAAGGCATGTTGCTCAATCTACCCAACGGAGAAGATTATACAGCCTGTACTTTACAAGCAATAGGAAGTGAAGTTCTTCATCTGATTAATGAAGGAGTCAATCCTAACGATATTGCAATCTTAGTACGTAAAAACAAAAACATTCCCCCCATTGCCGAGTATTTCGACAAAGAACTACGATTAACCATTGTCTCTGACGAAGCCTTTCGCCTCGATGCATCGTCAGCTGTATGCACTTTAATGGACGCAATACGCTACTTGTCAAATCCGGACGACGGCGTATCAGCTACATCGCTCGCCACCAATTATCTAATAGACATTAAGAAATCCGCTACAAGCTGGAAAGATGTACTTGAAAACGATATTGAGGATTTACTTCCCGTCTCTTTCACCTCACGCATGGAAGAACTAAAACTCATGCCCCTCTACGAACTGTTCGAAGAACTACTCGGTATCTTCGACCTCACCGACCTGAAAGGACAAGATGCTTACCTGTTTTCCTTTTTCGATAATGTAATGGAATATCTGAAAAACAATTCTTCTGAACTTGACGCTTTCATCAACTATTGGGACGAAACTCTTTGTAGCAAAACGATACCCAGCAACGAAGTAGACGGCATACGTATCATGTCTATTCACAAATCGAAAGGCTTGGAGTTTCATACGGTGCTAATCCCGTTTTGCGACTGGAAGTTAGAGAACGAAACAAATAACCAACTGGTATGGTGCACTCCACAAGAGCCTCCATACAATCAATTAGATTTAGTACCGGTGACCTATTCAAGTACCATGATAGAATCTGTTTATCGAAAAGATTATGAGGACGAACGACTCCAGTTGTGGGTAGACAACCTCAACCTGCTATATGTGGCTTTCACTCGCGCAGAAAAGAATCTTATTTTCTGGAGTAAGAACGCACAAAAAGGAAGTATCTCCGAGTTGTTCACTACAATTCTTCCACAAATGGCATTGTCGGATGATTGCACTTGGGAAGAAAACGAAGAAACATCTTATTTTGAAAAAGGACAAATTATCCCTTCAAAGATAGGAGAAGAAAAAATAGAGAAGGATGAAAACGGCAATAAACTATTGCAGCAAACCAACAAATGCCCGGTATGCATGCAAAGCATACACCATGACGTAAACTTCAGACAGTCTAACCGTTCTGCCGACTTCATTGCAGGCAACGATGAACAAGAATCACCTCAACAATTCATCGACAGGGGACGCATGTTGCATACGTTATTCTCCTCCATACGGGTTATAAGCGATGTGGATAACGCCATTGACCAGCTTGTATTTGAAGGTATTATTGGCAACAAGGATAAAGAATACGAAATCCGTCAATTTGTCAAGGAAACATTCTCGCATCCACAGGTACAAGACTGGTACTCGGGAAAATGGACCTTGTTCAATGAATGCGATATCATATGGCAAGAGAATGGGGAGCTGCACACACGCAGACCAGATAGAGTAATGACAAACGGCGAAGAGATGATTGTCGTAGACTTCAAGTTCGGCAAAGTCAATGCCCGGTACAACAAACAAGTGCAAGAGTACATCCGGTTACTTGAACGCATGACCGATGCTCCCCGACACATCAGCGGTTTTTTGTGGTACGTGGATGAAAAAATTGTAGAAAGAGTAAAGGATACATAAAAGACACCACACATACCATACTGCATTACATTATATTAATATGAGGAGCCATATCACTATATACACCCAACATACACCGTCCGGATGTGCAACATGTTGCAAGCAGGAACGCAACATGTTGCGGGTAAAGGCGGAACACGTTCCGCATACGGACATGACATATACCAAACAAAAACATCACCAAACAGCTATCTAATGGAAACATTCCTTCAAATGGTCGCCCACGACCTATACAAGAAAATAGGAAACGACTTTTCGCATACGGCCATCGTTTTCCCAAACAAACGCGCCAGCCTGTTCTTCAACAAATACTTGGCTTCGGAAAGCGACCGACCATTATGGGCGCCGACTTACGTAACCATAAGCGAACTGTTTCAACAACAGTCCATACTAAAGCTGGGAGATCCTATCCAGCTGGTATGCGAACTATACAACGTGTTCCGCGAAGTGACAAACAGTACCGAGATGCTGGACGACTTCTACTTCTGGGGCGAACTGCTCATCGGCGACTTTGATGATGCCGACAAAAATCTGGTAGACACAGGCCGTCTCTTTACCAACCTGCAAAACCTGAAAGACATCATGGACAGCTACGACTTCTTGGAACCGGAACAAGAGGAAGCCCTGAAGCTATTCTTCCAAAACTTCTCGATAGAAAAACGCACCAAACTGAAACAACAATTCATTGCCATTTGGGATAAACTGGGAGAAATATACCTCAATTTCCGCGAAAGGCTCGAAGCAAAAGGCATAGCCTATGAAGGCATGTTGTACCGCCACGCCATAGAGAGGCTACAGGCAGACAAATTGCCATTCGAAAAGTATGTGTTCGTGGGATTCAATGTACTAAACAAGGTAGAGAGAAAGTTCTTCCTAACATTACAAGAGGCAGGCAAAGCACTTTTCTACTGGGACTACGACATAGCCTACACCCGGATACCCCGCGAACAACAACCGCCTTACACACACGAGGCTGGTGAATTCATCTTGCGCAATCTCGAAACGTTCCCCAACCAACTACCGGAAAATCTATTCAACACCCTGTACAAACATAAGAATGTACGTATCATATCATCATCCACGGAAAACGCACAAGCCAAATTCCTCGCATCCTGGAAGCAGGAAGAAGAAGGTAGTGCGGTGGTGCTTTGCAACGAAGCATTGTTACTGCCTGTGCTACACTCCATACCACCGCAAACACAAAACATCAACATCACAATGGGATTCCCTTTATCACAAACTCCGGCATATAGCTACATCAATGCATTGGCTGAACTACAGACAGAGGGATACCTGGAAAGCAACGGACGCTATGCATACGACAAAGTAACGGCCGTACTGAAACATCCATACGTCCGCCTGCTGTCGCCTGTGGCAGAAACCTTGGAAAAACGCCTGACACAAGCCAATCGTTTCTATCCTTTCCCATCGGAACTGCAACAAGATGACTTCCTGACCGCTGTGTTCACTCCGTCAAACGGAAGTGCCGCCCTATGCCGCTACCTGACAGACATGCTGAGCCGTGCCACAGTCATCTACCGGGAAGGCAATACAACAACAAGAGAGGACATCTACAACCAACTTTACAAAGAAGCCATATTCAAGAGCTACACAAGCATCAACCGTTTCCTGAAACTGATAGAAGACGGCAATCTGGCTGGACTGAAAACCGCTACCCTGAAGCGGCTGCTCAAACGATTGCTTACCACGACAAACATCCCCTTCCATGGAGAACCGGCCAAAGGCTTGCAGATAATGGGCGTGCTGGAAACCCGCAACCTCGACTTCCGCAACCTGGTGATGCTCTCGGTCAATGAAGGCCAACTGCCCAAGGGTGTCAACGACTCGTCGTTCATTCCCTACAACCTGCGCAAGGCGTTCGGCATGACCACCATCGAACACAAGAACGCCGTATATGCCTACTATTTCTACCGCCTGATACAACGGGCGGAGAACATCACGATACTGTACAACAATTCATCCGACGGGTTAAACCGGGGGGAAATGTCGCGCTTCGCACTCCAATTCTTCATTGACTATCCTTACCCCATAGAGCGGATGTACCTGGAAGCGAAGCAAACACCCCAACGTGCCCGCGACATCTGTGTGGAAAAGACCCACGAAGTGATACGGAAGATGTGCGACACGTATGACATACGCATCCATCCGCGCAGCATACTGTCACCCTCCGCCTTGAACACCTATTTGAACTGCCCGTTGATGTTCTACTACCGCTACGTGGCACGCATCAAGGTGCCGGACGAAGTGAACACGGAAATAGACTCGGCCCTGTTCGGTACCATATTCCACCGCTCAGCCGAACTGTTATACTCCGGGCTTACTGCGGGAAACAAGGAGGTGGACAAGGCATCCATCGAAGCCTTGTTAAAGAACGACGTCAAGTTGCAAAGCTATGTAGACTGTGCTTTCAAGGAAATCTTCTTCCACGTCCCACCCGGCGAGCAACCGGAGTACAACGGCACGCAACTCATCCACTCCAAGGTCATCCTGTCCTACCTACGCCAGTTGCTGAAGAACGACCTGCAATATGCCCCGTTCCGCATGGAGGGCATGGAACAACGCATATATGAAAGCATTGAAATCGATACCGAATCCGGAAAGGTGCCGATAAACATTGGCGGTACCATAGACCGCATGGACAGCAAGGACGGCACGCTGCGCATTGTGGACTACAAGACTGGCGGTGAGCCGCAAAGCATCGGCAGCATCGGGCAGCTGTTCGAACCGGGAGAGGACAGGCCGGGATACATATTCCAGACCTTCCTCTACGCGGCCATCATGTGCCGGCGACAGGAAATGAAAGTCTCCCCCGCCCTGCTTTACATCCACAAAGCGGCCTCGCCGGACTATTCACCCACCATCAAAATGGGCATGCGGCAAGGCAAAACGCCCGTTGACGATTTCGGGATGTACGAGGAAGAGTTCCGCACGCGGCTGCGCGGATTGTTGCAGGAGATTTTCGACCCCGCCAAGCCTTTCACGCAAACGGAAGGGGGGAAATATTGCGCCTACTGCGACTTCAACAAGCTGTGCAAGCGGAGCTGAACGATGTGGCGGGCAGGAATATATTGTAAAGAAAAGAGACTACAGCCATTACAAATACATGCCTCTACCAAACTATTGATATACAATCTGTTGCCATACAGGCTAACAAGAATGTCCCTTAGTGGCCACCTTGGGCATGTCGAGGTGGCCACCTTGACACCCCCTTGGTGGCCACCAAGGGAAAACAAAGGTATCATGTATAAAGTTATTACCAGAAGGCGAGGAATCAGTATTCCGGTTCTAGGATACTGTCAAGACCGTCGTCCTTGTCGGTCGGGACGCTGAAAGCATTGTCGGCAAACAGGTCGGCCAAGCCGGAAATCTGCTTCAGGCGAAGCAATTCGTCACGGTCCATGCCAATGTGTTTCATAATCCATTCGTCGCTCATTCCGGCATGGTCCAGTTCCGTCACGATGTTGCTCATCAGCTCGATATTGTGCGTTCCGCGGGCACGGTTGTGACGGATGGTGGAGGCCATGCGGTTGGACAAATCCTTGTCTATCACCACCACGGGCAGCAGGCCGTGTTCGCGTTCATACACCCGTTTGGAGGTCTTCAGCACTCGATAGCGGTGGAATCCGTCCACCAGAATGTACTTGTCCTCCTCCTCGTCGTAATAGCACACGCAAGGCATGGTGTAACCGTCCTCCCAGATGGAAATTTCCAACAGGCGCATTTCAGGCGGGGCCACCACGTTCGGATTATAGTCATTGGCCTTTATTTTCTCGATGGGGACGGCGCGCACGTTATACACCGGGCTTTTGAAGTCGGCACTCGGCACCATCTCCTCGTCCTCTTTACATTGGATTTTCTTCGCTCTTCCTCCGCTCATAACATCATGTTTTTAAATTGCTCCATTATCTTATCACGCCTGCGCGCCTCCTCTCTTGTCAAGGCAAATCCCATGTACTTGCATTGATGGTCGTTCTTCAAGATACAGATGCACATGCGTTTATAGGTAGGGATTTCCTTGAACTCCGGGATGTTGATGTCGTCCAGGTAATCCATCCGTACGGGTTTCTTCGTGGTCTTGTAATTCGTCGAACTCATCACCTCGAGAGACACCCCCGCATCTCGCAGCCGCTGTATGGTTTCATCGGCCAGGCATCCTCCCTTGGTGCGCCAGAACTCGGTGCTCACGGTCAGCTTGCGCAGATAGTTGTTCCGCGTGTCCTCAGGCAAGGTGGACAGCAGAAACTGCATGAAGCTCTTCCATGTATATCCTTTCGGCAGCCGGATGCTTTGCCACCCCATGGCCCGCGTGCCTCCGTAAATGCCGGTAAAGTTCACCCCGTTCACACGCCCAATCATCTTCCCCCACGTGTCAGGGTCTATCGCTTTATATAAACGCAGGCTGTCTTGCGCCTCACATAAGAAAGGACTGGCCACCCGCTGTCTCTCCAAAGGCACTCCCGCCTGATAGTACAAGTCGTACAAATGGTTATAGTCATACTTGAACTTGCCGTTAGCAGTCCAAATGTCGGTTGTCTTCCAGTCGTATATGGGATAAGCGTTATAAATGTCGAAACCTATCTTCGATGTCCAGCGATATTTGTGATACATCTGGTACTTCCTGTTCAGGTGGATGCTCCTCCAACGGTTGAAGCTCTCCTGAGTCCGTATGCCGATAAGGAAGCATGAACGGGCGGCATCCTTCTTCTTATGCAGCCATTGGGCGAAATACATCTGGAAGTCATAGTCCCACATTTCGGGCTTGAAAAACGAGAAATCCTCCTTTGTCATGGCATCCGCAGGCAGTTCCCTGACCCAGATGTCCTTCAAGTCATCGTCCCAAGGCCTCCAATAGCTTTGATACATAGACGTGCAGGTTGCCACTTTGAACGGCACGCAAACCCTGTATACCTCAAGGATGTCTTGATTGGAATGCAATGTCCTATCCACATAGTCTATGGTATGCTTGTACTGTATCTCATAATCCATGTGGAACACACACAACTTACGTTTCAGGTTATGGGTCCGTATGTAGTCTATGCACAAATTCAAGAGCAGACCGCTGTCTTTCCCCCCGGAGAAAGAAACGCATATATTGTCGAAATCTCTAAATATAAGTGCCAGACGCTCTTGCGCCAATTCATACACGTTCTTGCACTCTTCCGGTTTCATTCTTTTGTCATCTTTACATATCGGGTCCACTTCTTGGTCTCCACAAAGCCGCTTTCTGCAAACAGGGAAGCATCTTCCAAGAAGCTGACAACCGAAAGCTGCTCTTTGGAATTCAACACACGCAACACTTCCTGCAACAACAAGCCCAGCACGTCCGAATCCTTGTTCTGCACATAATAATTGTTGATTACGGCCTCGCTGCGTTTATGTTCTACCGGCATGAATCCGCAAACTTTATCCCCGTCTATCGCGACGAACCACTCAAAGTGTTCCGATGTACGGAATGGAAAATTGTAATTCTTCCTCAGCACCTCCGGATTCATCACCAAGGGTGCCACCCAATAATACAATTCCTTGTCCGTCCCATGAAGTCGTTTAATTTCCATCAGGCTCTATTATTTTGTTGGGCAAAGATAAAATTAATTTCAATAAAATGTGGCATCCAACGAAGAGGAAAGGAGAGTTACTGCGCTATTTTCTTCTTATATTGTTCAAAACGCTCTATGGTTTCCTTTACAAGGTCATAGGTCTCTACTCCACGGAAATAACCGAACTTGCAAACAGAATCGTTGAAATATTCCTCATGGCTTTTCAGCATAAGGTACTTCTCTACATTGTCCTTCCACACATGCTTGTCCTTGCCATACTTCCCGGCGAGGGCCATGGCATCCTGTATGTGGCCTATGCCCGAATTGTAGGCGGCCAGGACAAAGTAGGGACGCTCCTCCTCCGGCACATCCTTGAAGCTTCTCATAAGAATCTTGATATAGGCCACGGCCGCCTTCACGCTTTCCTCGGCATTGTGCTCCTTGCCTTCGGGCATGCCCATGGCACGGGCGGTGCGGGGCATGAGCTGCATCAGGCCGCGGGCACCGGCCCAGGACACGGCCGTGGTGTCGAAGTTGGACTCCGTATAGGCCAACGAAGCCAGCAGACGCCAGTCCCAACCTATCTGCGGGGCGTATTCCTTGAACAGGTCGTCGTACAAGGAGATTTTCCCTTCGCGCAGGGAGAGGATGGGCGAATAGGCCACGGCCTTGCTCTGCTCAAAATATCGCTTCATGCTGGCCGCATAGGCCGGAGAAGCCTCATTGTCGCGGTACCAGGCCGTGGCCGCCTCTGCCAACTGCGGGCTGCTGGCCCGCACGGCCCACGAGGAGCGCTGGTCGAAGCTGATGGCCAGCCGCACGTCCAGCCCCGGATAGTACGTGGCGTTGAGCCGGGCAATGTCATCGTCGGCCACAGTATAGGCCATCCGGCCTTGGGCCACCTGGGCTATCAGGTCTTCCACCCCGATGCTGTCGCTCGTCACTTCATGGATGTGGATGCCTCCGCCAAGCTCCTGGTCCAGGTTCAGCAGGCGGTGGTAGTATTTGCCGGGCTTCACGTAGACGTCTTTCCCCACCAGCTCGGTCACGTCGCGCAAGGCTTTGGTGCGCCCACGGGGACACTGCACGACGACTTGGTGGGTGATGCGTTCCGCGCCGCAATACGTCAGGCTGTCGGTCCAGTCCTTGTTGAAGGGAAGGTTATAGGCAATGAGGTCGCCCTGGCCGGAGAGGAGCTTGCGGCACAATTCGGGGACGCTGCGGGCCACCTCCACGCGCAGGTCCACGCCCAGGCTCTTGGCAAACTGCTGGGCCAGCTCGTAGTGGAAGCCCATCTCCTGCCCCCTATATATAAAATAGGTAGTGGAGCTGTACAGGGTGAGCATCACCAGCTCGCCGCTGTCGCGTATCTGTTGCAGGTCGCGGACGGGCGGAGACGGGGCACCATGCTTCCATCCGCCACACCCGGCCAGGCAACAGGCCAGGAGGAGCAGCACGCAAAGCTTGGCATGGATGGCGCGGAGCGTCGTCATAAGTGGTTCTTGATGTACATGGTGAGTATGTCGATGGCCACCTGGTTGTTGCCGCCCTCGGGCACGATGAGGTCGGCATAACGCTTGCAAGGCTCGATGAACTGCAGGTGCATGGGCTTCAGCACGCGGGTGTAGCGTTGCATGACCGCCTCGGCCGTGCGGCCCCGCTCCACCACGTCGCGCTGGATGACGCGTATGAGCCGCTCGTCGGGGTCGGCGTCCACAAAGACTTTCAGGTCCATCATGTCGCGCAGCGTGGGGTCGCACAGGGCCAGGATGCCCTCGATGATGATGACCTCGCGCGGCTCTATGTGGATGGTCTCCGGCTGGCGGGTGCAGGTCAGGTACGAGTAGGTGGGCTGCTCGATGCTCTCGCCCCGGCGCAGCATGGCCACCTGTCGCGACAGCAGCTCCCAGTCGAAGGCGTCGGGGTGGTCGAAGTTGATGTTCTGCCGCTCCTCCACGGGCACATGGCTGCTGTCCTTGTAGTACGAATCTTGCGGCAACAGCACGACCTCGCCTGCCGGAAGGCTCTCCACTATCTTCTGCACCACGGTGGTCTTGCCCGACCCGGTGCCTCCTGCTATTCCTATTATCAGCATGGTATCATACGTTTATGGGTGAAACAATCAAGCGGAACAAAGGTACGGAAAAGAATCGGCATCCGCACCCTGTCGGGTGTCATTTCTCGGCAGTATCCTTCATCTCCTTCCACTCCACATGCTCGGGCACGAGGGTGCGCTCCAGCACACGGTTGAGCGAGTTGCGGTGGTATTCGGGGATGAAGCGCACGCGCAGCTCGGTGAACTGCTCGCCGCTCACCTCGTCGGGAGTGTCCACGCCCTGGCCCGCGGCGCCACCCGTCAGGTAGAACGTGCCCACGCCTTTGAGCTTCACCGAGTAGCCGAACGACATGAGTTCGCGCAGCACGGGGCCCAGCGACAGCAGCACGGCGTAGGTGTCGCCGGGGCTTACGGTAGACATGCTGGCTATGCGCTTGGCCACGTCGTCGGTATCCATCACGCCCGCCGTGGACGAGCGCGGGTACCATTTTCCTCTCAGCTTCTGTTTCTTGTAAAATGCCATGATATTAACCTCCTATGTTTAGTAATGAATACTTGCCCTGCCTCCCCACGAAGGGGTGCCAGGACGGTTGTTCCGGAGCGGCTTCAAATCATCTTCATTCATGCCTATCATCATCCGGGATGATGGTAGTCATCATCCGGAATGATAGTAGTCATCATCCGGGATGATGCTTAGCCGCCCTGCAAAGGTAAGCATCTCCACCCACTCGTGCAAGGATGCAAGCCCCCTTTGTGGGTCGTGCCGGAAATTATTCGTATCTTTGCGCCGCCTTAGATAAGGGCTTCACATCATAAATCATACAGCTATGGCAGAATCGAACTTTGTAGACTACGTGAAGATATATTGCCGTTCGGGCAAGGGCGGGCGCGGCTCCACGCACATGCGGCGCGCCAAGTATGTGCCCAACGGGGGGCCGGACGGGGGCGACGGCGGGCGCGGAGGACACGTCATACTGCGCGGCAACCGCAACTACTGGACGCTGCTGCACCTGCGCTACGAACGCCACATCTTGGCCGGGCACGGGCAGAACGGCTCGAAAAACCGCAGCTTCGGCAAGGACGGCGAGGACAAGGTGGTCGAAGTGCCCTGCGGCACCGTGGTGTACAACGCCGAGACGGGCGAGTACCTGTGCGACGTGACCGAGCACGGGCAGGAGGTCATCCTGCTCAAGGGCGGCCGCGGAGGCCTGGGCAATTGGCACTTCCGCACGGCCACACGGCAGGCGCCCCGCTTCGCGCAGCCCGGAGAACCCATGCAGGAGATGACCGTCATCATGGAGCTGAAGCTGCTGGCCGACGTGGGACTGGTGGGATTCCCCAACGCGGGCAAGTCCACCCTGCTGTCCGCCGTCTCCTCGGCCAAGCCCAAGATAGCCAACTATCCCTTCACCACCATGGAGCCCAACCTGGGCATCGTGCCCTACCGCGACGGCAAGTCGTTCGTCATGGCCGACATACCCGGCATCATCGAGGGGGCCAGCGAGGGCCGCGGGCTGGGATTGCGCTTCCTGCGCCACATAGAGCGCAACTCGCTGCTGCTGTTCATGGTGCCCGCCGACTCGGACGACATTGCCCGCGAGTACAACATCCTGCTCAACGAGCTGCGCAACTTCAACCCTGAAATGCTGGACAAGCAGCGCGTGCTGGCCGTCACCAAGTGCGACATGCTGGACGATGAACTGATGGCCGAGCTGGAACCCACCCTGCCCCAAGGCGTGCCCCACCTGTTCATCTCCGCCATCTCCGGCCTCCACATCGACCAGCTGAAAGACCTCCTCTGGGAAGAACTCAACAAGGAGAGCAACAAGATAGAGGGCAAGATAGAAAGCATAGCCCACCGTCCCAAAGACCTGGGCCTGCTGCAAGCCGAACTGGCCGACGAGGGCGAGGACGAAGACCTCTCCGCCACCTACGATGACGACATAGAAGACCTCGAAGACTTCGAGTACGAAGACGACGAGGAGGACTGGGAGGAGGAGAAATAACCACGGGCCTATGTCATACGAACGCAAAATCATCAACGACCCGGTGTTCGGGTTCATCAACATACCCAAGGGACTGCTGTACGACATCGTGCGCCACCCCCTGCTGCAACGGCTCACGCGCATCAAGCAGCTGGGCCTCTCGTCCGTGGTCTATCCCGGCGCGCAGCACACACGCTTCCAGCACTCCCTCGGCGCCTTCTACCTGATGAGCGAGGCCATCCAGCACCTCACGGCCAAGGGCAACTTCATCTTCGACAGCGAGGCCGAGGCCGTCATGGCCGCCATCCTGCTGCACGACATAGGGCACGGCCCCTTCTCGCATGTGCTGGAAGACACGCTGGTACCGGGCGTCTCGCACGAAACCGTCTCGCTCATGCTCATGGAACGCATGAACCACGAGATGAACGGGCAGCTGACGCTCGCCATCCGCATCTTCAAGGACGAGTATCCCAAACGCTTCCTGCACCAGCTGGTCAGCGGGCAGCTCGACATGGACCGCCTGGACTACCTGCGGCGCGACAGCTTCTACACCGGCGTCACCGAGGGCAACATAGGCTCGGCACGCATCATCAAGATGCTCGACGTGAAGGACGACCATCTGGTAGTGGAGGCCAAGGGCATCTACTCCATCGAGAACTTCCTCACCGCCCGCCGCCTCATGTACTGGCAAGTGTACCTGCACAAGACATCGGTGGCCTATGAACGGATGCTCATCGCCGCCTTGTGCCGTGCCAAGGAGCTGGCCTCACAGGGCGAGGAACTGTTCGCCTCCCCTGCCCTGCGCTTCTTCCTCTACCGGAAAGTCACCCCGCAGGAGTTCGCCCAAGACCCTGCCTGCCTTGAAAACTTCATCCAGCTGGACGACAATGACATATGGACCTCGCTCAAAGTGTGGAGCCAACATCCCGACAAGATATTGTCCACCCTGAGCGAAGGCATGGTACAGCGCAAGCTGTTCAAAGTGGAAACATCCAATCAGCCCTTCGGCGAGGCGCAGAAACAAGAGCTCGTCATGCGAATCAGCAAGCATCTGGGCATCTCCCTGCACGAGGCACGGTACTTCGTTTCTACCTCCAGCATTGAACGGAACATGTACAATCCCGCCGACGACAGCATAGACATACTTTATAATGACGGCAGCATCAAGTCCATTGCCGAGGCTTCGGACATGCTCAATGTCTCCCTCCTGTCGAAAAAAGTGAAGAAGTACTACCTATGTTATCTACGTTTGCCGACATAAACGCAAAAAAACGGCAACATGCAAGGATATCTGAAAAAAAAGTCCTTTATTTGTATTCCGAAACCATTCAAGAAAAATAGATTATGGAATTCACAGCAAAACAAATCGCAACATTCATCCAAGGAGAGATTGTTGGAGATGAGAACGCGACTGTGCATACTTTCGCAAAGATTGAAGAAGGCATCCCTGGAGCCATTTCGTTCCTGTCTAATCCCAAATATACATCGTTCATTTACGATACTCAAGCCAGCATCGTCTTGGTAAATAAAGACTTCGTTCCTGAACACCCTGTCAAAGCCACGCTTATCAAGGTGGACAACGCTTACGAAAGCCTTGCCAAACTGCTTACACTTTATGAGCAAAGCCTGCCCAAACAAACAGGAGTCAGCCCGCAAGCGTTCGTTTCACCTACGGCGCGTATTGGCAAGAATGTCTACATCGGCCCCTTTGCCTTCATCGGCGAACAGGTTGAGATAGGAGACAATACAGCCATACATCCACTCGCTTCAATAGGCAATGGAGTGAAAATAGGCGACCATTGTACCATTTATTCCCACGCGACTGTCTATCACGATTGCCGTATAGGGAACCATTGTACACTTCACTCCGGATGTGTCATCGGAGCAGATGGTTTCGGTTTCGCCCCCACCCCTGAAGGTTATGAGAAGATACCTCAAATAGGCATTACCATATTGGAAGACAATGTAGAAATTGGTGCCAATACCTGTGTAGACCGCGCAACAATGGGAGCAACCATAGTACATGCCGGCGTCAAGCTTGACAATCTCATTCAAATAGCCCACAATGATGAAATAGGTTCCCATACGGTAATGGCAGCCCAAGTGGGAATAGCAGGCTCTACCAAAATAGGCGAATGGTGTATGTTTGGAGGCCAAGTGGGAATAGCAGGCCATATACATATTGGAGATAAAGTAAACCTCGGAGCACAATCTGGCGTACCAGGTAGCATTAAGGACAATAGTGTGTTGATTGGTACTCCACCGATGGAAACGAAAAAGTATTTCAGGTCGCAAGCCGTTTTCCGTGAGCTTCCTGAAATAAATATGGAAGTATACAAACTGCGCAAAGAGCTTAATGAACTCAAAAAACTAATCAAAAAAGAATAATACATGCTGAAACAAAAAACCATAAAAGATAGCTTCTCATTTAGCGGAAAAGGCTTACATACAGGCCTTAACCTAACCGTTACATTCTGTCCAGCACCCGACAATTACGGATACAAGATTCAACGCATTGATCTGGAAGGGCAACCTATTATCGATGCGGTGGCAGATAATGTAGTAGAAACTACACGAGGGACAGTACTGGCCAAGAATGGAGTTAAAGTCAGCACTATAGAGCATGCGATGGCTGCCCTCTATGCCTTGGGCATCGACAACTGCCTGATACAAGTGAATGGTCCTGAGATACCCATCTTAGATGGTAGTTCCCAATTCTATGTCAACAAGATTGAAGAAGTTGGTACCATAGAACAGAATTCAGTAAAAGATTTCTATATCATCAAATCTAAAATAGAGTTCCGCGATGAAAATACCGGATCTTCTATCATCGTTCTTCCCGATGAAAACTTCAGTCTGAATGTTCTGGTTTCCTACGACTCGCAAATAATACCCAATCAATTTGCTACGCTCGAAGACATGGCTAAGTTCAAAGAAGAAATAGCAGCCAGCCGTACATTTGTCTTTGTTCGCGAGATAGAACCTTTGTTACAGGCCGGACTTATTAAGGGAGGCGATCTGGATAATGCCATCGTCATCTATGAACGCCAAATGTCGCAGGAGAATTTTGACAAACTGGCAGATGTCATGGGGGTTCCCCACATGGATGCAAAACAATTGGGATACATCAACCACAAGCCCCTAGTTTGGCCTAACGAATGTGCCCGTCATAAACTGCTTGACGTAATAGGGGACTTAGCTTTAATAGGAAAGCCTATTAAAGGCCGTATTATAGCTACACGCCCAGGACATACTATCAATAACAAATTTGCACGCCAAATGCGTAAAGAGATACGGTTGCATGAGATACAAGCACCAACTTACGATTGTAACCGACCTCCTATAATGGATGTAAACCGAATCCGCGAATTGCTTCCGCATCGATATCCATTCCAATTGGTAGACAAAGTCATTGAAATTGGCTCCAACTACATTGTCGGCATAAAAAATGTCACCTCCAATGAGCCATTTTTCCAAGGACACTTTCCACAAGAACCTGTTATGCCGGGTGTCCTGCAAATTGAGGCAATGGCCCAAGTTGGGGGATTGCTCGTATTGAACTCCGTAGACGAGCCTGAACGTTACTCCACTTATTTTTTGAAAATAGATGGCGTTAAGTTCCGTCAAAAGGTAGTACCAGGAGATACACTCATATTCCGTGTTGAATTACTCGCACCTATCCGGCGAGGTATTTCTACTATGAAAGGATATATATTTGTAGGCGAAAAAGTGGTATGCGAAGCCGAATTTATGGCTCAAATCGTAAAGAACAAATGAATTAATAATAATGCAGAAACTAGAAGGCCCTCATAAAGTATGCCAATAAACATACTTGCTGGCTTTCACCTTTTATCCAAACATATGATAAGTCCCTTAGCATATATTCATCCCGAGGCCAAGATCGGGAAAAATGTAGAAATAGCTCCGTTTGTATTTATTGATAAGAATGTGGTGATAGGTGACAACAACCACATCATGGCAAATGTAAACATTTTATATGGCGCCCGCATCGGTAACGGAAATACCATTTTCCCCGGTGCCGTTATCGGAGCTATCCCGCAAGATTTGAAATTCAAAGGAGAAGAAACAACCGCAGAAATAGGTGACAATAATACCATCCGGGAGAACGTCACGATAAACCGAGGAACTGCAGCCAAAGGGAAAACCGTTGTCGGTAATGGGAACCTACTAATGGAAGGGGTACACGTAGCCCATGATGCCATTATAGGAAACGGGTGTATCATAGGAAACTCGACAAAGATGGCCGGTGAAATTGTGATAGACGACTACTCCATCATTAGCGGAGGCGTCTTGATGCACCAGTTCTGCCGGGTTGGCGGATATGGCATGATACAAGGAGGATGTCGTTTCAGCAAGGACGTGCCACCATACATCATCGCAGGACGTGAACCTATCTGCTACGCCGGCATTAATATCGTGGGATTGCGCCGTCGTGGATTCTCAAACGAAACCATCGAACAGATACATAACGCTTACCGAATCATCTATCAAAGCGGACTGAACACGACTGATGCTCTGAAGAAAATAGAGACGGAAATGGAAATGACCCCGGAAATCAATTACATCGTAAGCTTTATCCGCGAATCTGCACGAGGAATCATTCCTGCCGGAAAGTAATCCAATTATAACAAAAAAACATAAGCCACACGATATGATTTACAGATTTACAATCATCTCCGATGAGTCAGATGATTTCATAAGAGAAATACAGATAGACCCCGAAGCCTCTTTCTACGACTTCCACGAGGCCATATTGAAGTCTGTGGGATATAAAGACGACCAAATGACTTCATTCTTCATCTGTGACGACGACTGGGAGAAGGAAAAGGAAGTAACGCTGGAAGAGATGGACGACAACCCGGAAATAGACAGCTGGGTGATGAAAGACACGCCCATCAACGAACTGGTAGAGGATGAAAAGCAAAAGCTGCTCTACGTGTTCGACTACCTGACAGAACGTTGCTTCTTCATCGAGCTGACGGAAATCATCACCGGGAAGAGTATCAAGGGAGCCAAGTGTACCAAGCAAGCCGGAGACCCGCCCAAACAAACAGTAGACTTCAATGAGTTCGAGGCCAAGAACAGCGCAGCCATGGACTTGGACGAGAACTTCTACGGCGACCAGGACTACGACATGGAGGACTTCGACCGCGAAGGGTTCGAAGGGTTCGACGAGGGAAGCAGAAACCCGTACGAAGAAGACAGATATTAATTACGTGAAGCACCTCATCGTACTTATCGGCCCTACCGGAGTAGGAAAAACAGAATTGAGCCTCCGGATGGCAGAAGCCTTCCGCTCGCCCATCATTTCCGCAGACTCCAGGCAACTGTACGCACCGCTTAAGATAGGAACTGCCGCACCCACCCCAGAACAACTGAGGCGAGTGCGGCATTACTTTGTCGGCACGCTGCAACTGACCGACTACTACAGCGCGGCACAGTACGAGACAGAGGCGCTGAAGCTCATGGAACAGCTGTTCGCCACCCACGACACGTTGCTGCTAACAGGCGGCTCCATGATGTACGTGGACGCCGTGTGCAAGGGCATAGATGACATCCCCACCGTGGACGAGGAGACACGCCGCCTCATGCTGGAGAAGTACCAGACAGAAGGCCTTGACCACCTGTGCGCCGAGCTACGTCTGCTCGACCCAGAATACCATCGTATCGTCGACTTGAAGAACCCGAAGCGGGTGATTCATGCCCTGGAGATATGCTACATGACGGGACGTACCTACACCTCCTTCCGCACGCAGACCTGCAAGCAACGGCCGTTCCACATCATAAAAGTCGGGCTGAAGCGCGACCGCGAGGAGCTGTACGACCGTATAAACCGCCGGGTGGACCAGATGATGGCCGACGGCCTGCTGGACGAAGTTCATGCCGTACTTCCCTACCGAGGTTGCAACTCCTTGAATACCGTGGGATACAAAGAGTTGTTCAAATACTTGGACGGTGAATGGACATTACCTTTCGCTGTGGAAAAAATCAAGCAGAACTCACGTATCTACTCCCGCAAGCAAATGACGTGGTTCAAGCGAGACAAAAGCATTCGCTGGTTTCACCCTGACCGAGAGGAGGATATCATGGCCTACTTGCGCGAGGCTTGCAGCAACGGGTACAACAATTCCACTATCCGTCCATAAAGTTCTTTCACCTTGTCCTCATCCAGCTTGCCAGCCTGACGCCAAATCTCCAGTTGACGGTCTGTCTGTCCGAATATTTCCTGCTCATAGGGGGCAAAGCGTTGCATCAGGCCTGTACCCGAAGCATTATATAGGTTCTCCCAATTCAAATAACGGTCACTACCCATGCCTTGATTATAACAGAACACTTGCGTAGCAGCCAAGTGCAAAGAAGCATAGCTCAATGGGGAGGTGCCAAGTGCGGTATCGTAACACACTTCTCTAGGAAAATTACCCTCCAACCATAGGGGCACGGCGATGCTTGCCGGCGGATAGCCCAGCACGGTCCACATGGTACTGAAAGCAGGATTTTCTCCTCTAAGCACGCCCTGCACAACAACAGAGCAAGAGGTGCTGGCACGGGGAATAAAGTCCTGGTCAATAAACCATCCGGAGGATTGTGGACGATTATGCGAGCCATCGCGCAAATCCACGTCAAGCACGTTATTGCGGAAAGAACGTGACAAATTGTCGAATATGCCTTGCGGCGTGATCCCTCCCGTAGCGGAGGAGAGCATCAGCACACGGTCGGCCTCCATGTAGCGCACATAACCGGCTCCCTGGTTCACCTGGCCAGAAAAGGAAAAGTTGGTACGCGCCACATAGCCATAAGGTGCATCAGCAGGATTATTGGCATCAAACATCTTATAATGGTAGTAGTCCACCTCAAACATGGCCGCACCACCCTGTACGTCGATTACCCCGAAGTTAGCCTCTATCATGCTTGGCTTGGCCAAAGTATCGAGGAAGTGACAAAAGTCCTGCACCGTGGCACATACCTCCAGCGCACGGTAGATAACACGCCCGTTGGCTTCGCCGCGCTCCTCACCATCCTTTACTTCCACCAGATTGTAGCTCTGGGTATTCATCAACGCAAACCCGGCCTCATTCATCCCTACCCACGCCTCGTGACGAAGGTGGAAGTCATCACTATTCACCACGGCCATGAAGCGGAATCGTTCGCCTTGCACTTGTACCACATGGTTCTTCAGAAAACCTGTGTCGCGGTGTTTCCACAGCAAGGGACGACCGTCCGGTGTGGCTTTCCCGGAAATGACGGCCGACGTGCAACCCCATGCCGGAGCCGCCATACCTATACCAAGAACGAAGCAAAGGATGATGTTTCTTAAGCAGTCCATAATCATTTACGTTAAATTGTCCGCAGCAAATATACAAAAAGACCAGCAGATTATACCAACAAAAGCAGGCAAGTAAACTAAAGGATATTTTTCCATCTTATCGTTACACCGCTTTCCCTATTTTCACTATCTTCGTACAAATAACAAAAGAAAAGACCTGCTTATATGCATACCGAACAACAAAGCTTGGCAGCTTTATCTCTGGAAGAACTATGGCAGCTGTTCCCTATTATCCTGACACCCCATCAGGATTATTGGATAAATTGGTATCGGGAAGAAGCGGAATTACTACAGGAAAATCTCCCGGACATCAAGCGCATCAACCACATAGGAAGTACTGCCATCAAGGGAATTTGGGCCAAACCTACCATCGACATTCTGGTAGAAGTCTCCCCCAAAATACGGCTATCCGAATTCAAAAGCAAGATAGAAAAGTGCGGTTACATCTGCATGGCAGAGAACAACAACCGCATAGACTTCAACAAAGGATATAATTTACAAGGATATGCTGAGCGGGTGTTCCACCTGCATCTGCGGCATGTCGGTGACAATGATGAATTGTATTTCAAGGATTACCTTCAGAAAAACAGCATAGTCGCACAAGCATACGAACGGTTGAAACTCGGCCTATGGAAACAATATGAACACGACCGCGACGCATATACTTCTCATAAAAGTGATTTCGTAATGCACTATACAAAAATGGGGAAACAGCTTTTTGCGGACAAATATAAGAATGTGGCAATAGACTGACGAGTGCTCCCAATGCCGCCTCATTTCAGCAACGGTAGCTTTCCCAGCATCTCCTTGATACGTATGGCCGTCCGCGGCATGGGTTCGGCTATGGTCAAACCTACGATTTCTTTTTCTTTTGCAATGTCGTTGATGACACGCACCACTTCCTCGATTTTCATTCCACCGGGAACTACGCCCACGGCAGCAATGATTTCCGCCGGGTCAAGTAGATCCATGTCAAAGTGTACGACCACTTTCGATGCACCACACAGATTCAGCCATGCGAGTACCTCACTACTGTCCCCACGGACATCCGTTGGTGTGAAATGCCTGATACCGTATTGCACCTGCCGCTCCTTGATTTCACCACGTTCCCAGTCGCGCAGACCGACGAACAGCACCCTTGACGGTTCCATCCTTGCAGGCAACTCTGCAAGGATATCTCTGTCACCCAACCCCAAACAAGCACTTACAGCCATGGCATGATAGCCCGGATAAACATCTCCCGGAAGCGTAATGTCGGGATGAGCATCAATCCACACCACAGCCACATCGCCCTTGTATCTGTCCGCAAGATAGGTGAAGGGAACGACACTTGCCGAACAGTCCCCACCGAGCGTGACAATCCTGTCTGGTTTCCACTCAATCAAAATGTCCAAAGCTTTCCTTGTCTGTGCAAGGATGGCTTCCTTGTCCATCACACCATCTGTCACCTTACGCTCCATAATATCTGTGGAAACCGGCACGACGAATGTCTCTTGCCCACTATCCGGGGCAAGGAAGTTCAATAACTGAGCTCCGAGGTAATATCCTCTCGAAGCCATATCCGGGTCTTTCACCTCCGTTATCCATTGGGCGATATTCCCACCCTGCCATTGCGGATAGACAAGTCTGATCGTATTTGTTTGGGTCTCCATATTCATTATTACTGCACATGCAAAAGTAGCATAATTAATCCCGCTTCCTTCTGTTCCGGCTCCGCTATTAACAAAATCTTAGATTTTTCCATAATGGTACAAGCAGGATACATTGTTCAAAGGCCACGGTGTAGCGATGACTGCACCGTGGCCTTTTGACAAACAAACCTGGAAATCCTTACGAAATCTCAGGAAAATAATCCCATTTCCCGCCGCATCATTCATTTTGCAAAGTGACAGTCATCATGGGCTCAGCCTTTGCCTCTACGGTTTCAAAGCCTACGTACATCACCTTGAGCGTAGAACCGTTGGGAGCGTTAAGAGAGAACTTGCCGTCCTTGCCCGAGACAACACCCTGCTTGGTACCCTCCACCACAATGACCGCACCTATCACCGGCTCGCCCTTCGCATCGAGCACGATGCCCTGCACCGCCATCTCGCCATCCTTGGGCACGGCACCCTTGGTGGCAACCACCAGCACGCCATTTCTGGCCTTGTCGCCGTAACGCGAGACGGCCTCCTCGCCCCTATAGACGGTGATGGAGGCGATGCGTTCGGGCGAGATGTTCTCAAAGTCCTTGCTGGCCATTTCCTGGCCGTCCACCACGTAAAGCACGTCCGCCGGATCGGGCGAAGACTGGGCACCGGGCAAACCCTGCGGGGAAGCACCATCTTTCTTCAAGGTAATCAGCATGACGGCTTTCTCTCCGGCCCTTGCACCGTACTTGACAAGGGAAGCCTCATCCTTGCGCACCTCTATGGAGGCGATGCAGTCGGGTGAAAGGGTTTTCATTTCCTTCGGGGAAATGCGCTTACCGTCCACGATGCAGACGATGCTGTCCACCTTGGAGCCGGCAATTCTTAAGCCTTCCACCTTGGCCCTTGTCGACAAAGCCGTCACGGAGAGGCGGGAAGAATCGCCCAGCGTGGCATTTTCCACGCCGTTTCCTTGCCACATTCCCGGCAAACTGTTAACTTTGACGGCTGAGAGTTCGTCACTCACCCGCACCGCTTCGGGCCGGGCAAAAGCGGCCACCGCCACGGCGGCCAGCGGGAGCACGTACAGATACTTGACACGCGCCCACGGATTCGATTTTTGTTTCATCATCATAGTGATACGTTTTTTTAGTGAACTGTGATTTAAGCTGTTGGCCATGGAGTAGCGCCCCCGGCCAACGGCTTTCTTTATTAATAGTAATTGATATTGCGTCATATCCGCCCCGGAGCGGATTACCGCCCGGTCGGCCTCATACTCATGTAGGCTTTGCAGTTCCTGCTTCAGCAACCATGCTGCCGGGTTGAACCATTGCAACACGATGCACGCATCGGCCAGCAGCACGTCCCACGAGTGGCGACGGATCATGTGCCCCAACTCGTGCGCCAGAATCTCACGAGCGTTCTCCTCCAAGTCCTTATGCGAGATGACGATGTAGCCCATCCAACTGAACGGGGCTATCTCGCCTTCGTGCACCACGAGGCAGGCTCCGGCATGACCCTCCAGCGGCTTCCGCTTCCCCATGCGCAACACCTTTGCCAGCCGCCACAGCGACCATGCCTCACGCAACAGGAAAAAAGCCGCGCCGGCCAAGTAAACCAGCGGAAGCATGTACACCCACCCCGGCAAGGCCCGCTGCATTACATCCCCGGCAACAGAGGCCTCACCGGCATCAAGCAGTACAAACCATTGCTCCATATCCAGCACCGCCTGTTGCATCTCTCCCGTCCCGCCACGCGACACCTGCACCAACGGCAACACGACGGACAGCAGCAAGATGCCCAACAGGGCGAAACGGTTGAACGTATGGAAGGTCTCCCGGCTGAGCAGTATCCGGTAGAACAGGTGGAACACCGCCAGGCAGAGGGCGGACTTCAGTACGTAGGCCAAGAACAATCCCATAGAGACCTCCGTTTATTCTGCAGCCCTGCCTTTCTCCACCTCGGCTATCAGGGCTTTCAGCTCATCGAGCGAGATATCCTCCTCCTTCACCAGAGACGACACCACCCCGAGGTACGAGTTGTTGAAATACTTGCCGATGACCCTGCGCAGCGTGCCTTTGCTGAACGCCTCGCGCGTCACCAACGGATAATACTGGTACGTGTTGCCGTATGCCTTATGGGCCACGTAGCCCTTCTCCTCCAGTCCACGCACAATGGTTGACAGGGTGTTGAAGTGCGGCTTCGGGTCGGCATAGAAGGCCAGTATCTCCTTTACGAACAGCGGGCCTTTGTCCCAAAAGAAGCCCATCACTTCTTCTTCCTTTGCAGTCAGTCCTTTCATAAGATTCCTCTTTTATGCTTGTCTATCCATGACGGGTGCAAATAACTAAATTATTTAGTTCATAAACTAATCTTTCCCGTTAAATATAACTAAAGGATTTAGTTTGCGTGAAGGAGCCCTTCTGCACACACTCCTGCCCTACCCCGCACACGGTGGAGGACGGCAGGTGAAAATACCTACAAATAGCGATTGCGCATGTCGCGGAAAAGGCGTTAATTTGCAGCGAAAAAACAAAGTAACAACCAATGGGAGAACAACATAAATACCGTGCCAACGAGAAGATGAGCGACCTCATCTGTGATAACTACTCCCTGCTTATGGTGATGAGCCGCTTCGGCCTGTCGCTGGGCTTCGGCGACAAGACGGTGAAGGACGTGTGCGAGGCGCAGGGCGTGGACTACCGCACGTTCCTGGCCGTGGCCAACTTCATCAGCGAAGGGCAATACACGTACGGGGAAGCGGCGGAGGAGGAAGGCTTCTCCCTGCCCTCGCTGATGGACTATCTGAAACAGGCGCACAGCTACTTCCTCGACTTCAACCTGCCGGCCATACGGCGCAAGCTCATCGAAGCCATAGACTGCTCGGAGCGGAACGACGTGTCGTTCCTCATCCTCCGGTACTTCGACGAATATGCCAAAGAGGTGCGACGGCACATGGAGTACGAAAACGAGGCCGTATTCACCTACGTGGAGCAGTTGCTCGAAGGGCACCTGTCTGCCACCTACGACATCGCGACCTTTGCCAGCAAGCATAACCAGATAGGCGACAAGCTGCGCGAACTGAAGAACATCATCATCAAGTACTATCCCGAACGGGGCAACAACCACCTGCTGAACTCCGTGCTGTTCGACCTGTTCAACTGCGAGCAGGACCTCGTGTCGCATTGCCTGGTAGAAGACCACATGTTCGTGCCCGCCGTGGCGCAACTGGAAAGGAGGCTGAAGGATGAACAATAGGTTGTCTCCCCAAATCGTGGTGGCCGACACCTCCGCCATTGTACGCTGCGGCATGGCCGCCGTGCTGAGACGCATCCCTAACCTGGACGTCCACCCCGTGGAAGTATCGTCGTGCGAACTGCTCAACCGCTTCCTGCAGACCCATACGCCCGATTTGGTGATTGTGAACCCCACATTCGGCGGATGGTTCCACCCCGCGGCCAGCAAGGAATCTAGCCGCAAGGAAGACGTGAAATACATGGCCTTGGTGTGCTCCGTCATCGACAGCAACGCCCTGAAAGCCTACGACGAGCAAATATCCATCTGCGACGACACGGAGACCATCGCCGACAAAATAGCCCGCCTGCTGCACAGCGAAACGGAAGAAACCAAGGAAAACGACACGGAAACATTAAGCCAGCGCGAAAAGGAAATCGTGACCTGCGTGGTGAAGGGCATGACCAACAAGGCCATTGCCGACAAGCTGTTCCTGTCCATACACACCATCATCACCCACCGTCGCAATATTGCCCGCAAGCTGCAAATCCACTCGCCGGCGGGCCTCACCATCTACGCCATCGTGAACAAACTGGTGGAGTTGCAGGACATCAAGGACAACCTGTAGCCCAGACCGCCCGTCCACGCATCCCACCGCCGGACTGTCCGCACATGCCACAAAACCAAACTCCCCGCCTCGCGATGTCGCATCGGAAGGCGGGGAGCCTTTTATCATCATAAAAGCGGTTACGTAATTATGACTAACTAATTCATCCAGTAATTCTGATGTGACAAAGATAGGCACTCCGCACAAACGGTGCAATCGCCAGAAATAGGTATATCGAGCGGGGAAAGGTGACTACAAATAGGTATCCACGCCGGGTGGAAGCCTGCGAAGTCCGCCTTCCTGGGCACTTTCCTCCGCCAAATCCCGTACTTTCCTTCGGTGTCGTACGTACTTTGATTACTTACCCACCTGGGTGGTTCGATCGTCTCACCCCTGTGGTTCGACATTCCCACCCGGGTGGTTCGATCGACCCACGGCCGTGGGTAAGCAATGAAAGTACGGCATAGACCGTACCGATGCCATACTTTGGGGCGACGAAAGTACGTATTAAGGGGAAGGGTCAACGCTCAGGCAGGGAAGCCCCGCGCATGAAAGCGGCAATGTCGGCAGCCACATAGGCCGGGACAGGGCTGGCCGACTGGTATTCGAAAGGGGTGGATTCACCGGTGCCTTCTTGAAGGAGATGGTTCAGTTTGGGATAGGATTGGAAAGCGGCATTCTTCTTGCGCAGCAACGCCATGCGCCACATTCCGAAGTCTTGCATGGTCACCTGGTAGTCGCGCTCGCCTTGCAGCACAAGCACGGGCAACGAGAGCGTGGCGACAGTCTGTACCGCATCGTAAGCGTTGAGCGACAGCCAGTACGTGCGGGGCATGTTCAAGGGTAGCGGAATGGAGTCGTCGAAAGCCTCCGTGCCCAGCTTCTTGACATTCTCCACCTGCCGCTTCAATTCGGCAAGCTTGGCGTCCGTTTCCGCCGTGGAGGGAGTGAGCGAGGCCAGGTAGGCCGACTGCTCCAGCACCGCGTCGCCGAAGTGGCGTGCCAAGCCGGCCAGGATGACGATGCCGGCCAAGCGGTCCTCCGCCCGTTGGGCTATGCGGGGAGCAAGCGTGCCTCCAAGGCTATGGCCCAAGACCCAGATGCTGTCGGCGGCAACCTCCGGCTGGGCGGCAGCCAGATTGATGGCCGACAGCACGTCGTCCGTCACCTCCGTGTCAATGTCCACCTCACGGCCTTCGGGAGCTATGCGGACTCCATATACCCGGGTGCGCTTGTCGTAGCGCAGCGTGGCAATGCCTTGCCCGGCCAGCAGGCAGGCCAGGTCGCGGAAAGGCTTGTTAGGTCCCACCGTCTCATCGCGATCGTTAGGGCCGGAGCCGTGCACCAGCACCACGCAAGGCACCTTGTGTCCCCCGGCCAAGGCTTTCTTGGGCAAGGCGAGCATGCCCGGCATCTTGAAGTCGCCGGTCGTCACCATAATGTCGCGCTGTAACACCTCATCGTCATCGCATGCTGGAGTGGAAGCCGCAGGCGCGGCGGCAGGCTGCACGAACAGTCCGGCCAGGCGGCCCTCCGCATCAAGGGTAAACTGCATACGCATGGCATACTTCTCGAACTGCATGGGCATGAGATAAAGCACGAAGCCTCCCGCCTCGTGGCGTTCCCACGTGCCGTGCGACTGCAACATGCCGAACTGTGCCTCCAGTTGCGCCATCATACCGCCCAGCACGGCCGGCGTCACCTTTTCCTGCATTGTGGGAGTGCACATGGCATAAAGACTGTCGCCCTGCCCGGCCGCAAAATAGTCATAAGCTCGCTCGGCATGTGCTTCGTCTGCTTGGGCAAAGGCCGAAAAGGAAAGGGACAAAAACAAACAGCAGGACACAAGCCTGCCCACGAATGAACACTTCATATGAGAATCCTTTTTAGTAAATAACCAGATGGGCTTTTCGTCTCTTGGAAAAGCGGAACAAATGTAAGCAATTCCACCCGCAAAAGGGCACGGACAAGGAGACATATTTCGGAAAAATCCGCAACACATTGCGGCCGCAAGCGCGACATGTCCGGAGCACGCACGCAACATGTTGCGGCCACGAGCGCAACGCGTTCGGAACAAAAGGCTAATATGCAAAAAGATAGTGTCCCATACCCCTTACCGGACATTCGACCGGCACACCATCAGATAGGGAACCAAATGAACACGGCGGCATCCCACAAGGCATGGGAGACGAGAATAGCCGGAAACAATCGGGGAAACAGCCGATAAAGCCCTCCCCACACCACACCTGCCGTCAATGCCGCCATGACCAGCATGAAGTTACACGACCCGGCATGTACCAAGGCATATATGGCCGTGGCCACGGCAAAACCCGCATTAGCCCCCCAGCGTTCGGACAGTTGTTGCTGCACGTAGCGCCGCCAGAATATCTCCTCAGCCGGACCGATAAGGAACAGCATTAGCAGCGTAAGCAACCAAGGCGATTCGCCTTCTTTCATATTATAAATGGTGTCTACTTGCGGGCGGGCAAAATCGAACAGCCATGCGGATAGCTTGTCGCCCAGCCAAAACACGCCCCACAGTCCCACGGCTATCAGCACGCCCCACAACACGTTGGCCGGAGACCAAGCCATCGTCGTCCACCACTTGCGATTGAAACATGTGGCCAATGCCGACAAGACCAAAGCCGATGCCGACATCATCCACCAGAAGTTTACATAAGGAGCCGTCCACGGCGAGAACATCACCGTCCACAATACTGCGGCCAACAAAATGGCAAGCCACAACCTTCTCATGACAGCAGCCCGGCTAACAGGAACGACAAGGAAAAGAGCAAGCTGAACAGCAACTGAAGCTTGGCAGTCATCTCATCGAGACGTGCAATGGAATCGGCCCCAAACTTCAAGTAACTTACAGCCATTCGCACATTGACCCACGCCGGAATAAAAGCCAACCACACCAGCAAACACCATACAGGAAACGTGCCGCCAACCACGCAACCGGTCAACCATCCGAAGGGGAACAGAATCTCCACGCAATAAATCCACGAAGATGCCCGTCCGCCAAGAATCATGGCCAGCGTGCGGATTCCAGCACGATGGTCTGTAGCTATATCACGCGTGTTGTTGGCATGGAGGATGGCTACGGTTATCAGTCCCACGGGCAAAGCCAAATAGAGGGTTTCCCAATCTATGGACAACGTAACCGCATACGATGTACCCAACGTGGGCAACAAGGCATAAGCAAAGAATATCACCACATCGCCCCAAGCACGGTATTTCAGCGCGGGATAGAGCAAAGAGCAGAGCAATCCTCCCACCCCGACATAGAGCAAAGGCAACCCCGTGCGCCACAACAGACCTATCCCCATGGCCAACGCCACACACAACAAAGTCCATGACAGCGCATATATTTCCTGTGGGGTAAACATGCCCCCGGTCAATGTCTTTACCCCGAAAGTATCCTTGGCATCCACACGGCGCTTGTAGTCGAAATAGTCGCTCCATGTATTGCCTGCGGCATGGAAGCAGACGATGTTCACCAACGCCCACACGCCGTTAAGCCAGTCAACTCCGGCCTCCTTCCAATACAAATAAGCCAATGTCACCACAACCGGCATGGCCGAAGCCGGAAACGACCACGGACGCACGGCGATTAACCATTCCTTAAACGAATGCTTGTTCTTCATCATCAATAAACGTTATCTGTTAAAACTACTTTTAAGAGGGTGCAAAAATACAGATTATTTCCCATTGACCCTGCATATTCACTCGTCATTTACACAGCGCAGCGACAGCCAAGCCTACATTTTCCTACGCGAAAGCTTGCATATTCAAAAAAGAGTCGTACCTTTGCACCGCTTTTGAACAGGAAGCCGTCTTTTCCTCACAAAGGGAAAGGTTTTGGAGAGATGGTAGAGTGGTCGATTACAGCGGTCTTGAAAACCGCCGTGCTGAGAGGCACCGGGGGTTCGAATCCCTCTCTCTCCGCAATAAAGGGTGTAAATCAAGTAATTACGCGATTTACACCCTTTTTTACACCCAAAAATATAAGGCTGACTGTACGGAATTAAGAGTAATGTTTTACAAGACTAATTATTCAAAGATAAAACATATATCTGCTTTTCTGAATCATTGCAGAAATCATCTTCTTTAAAACTTCCGAATTTATGGATGATATTAAATCCAGAACA
>CALUGY010000030.1 GCA_944320295.1 uncultured Bacteroides sp. | reverse complement strand
CAACTATTACCGAAGCATAAATGATAGTATAACTGTTACTATTCGTATTCATTTTATTTCGGTATTTCAATTGTTAGACTTCACGGATTTAAGTGCCGCACGTTTTTCACGACGGCTGATATTGCTCTGCACCACACAATAGTCAATCAGCGGGGCAAAGATATTCATCAGCAAGATGGCAAGCATCATGCCCTCAGGATAACCCGGATTCAACACACGAATAATGATGGCCATTGCGCCAATCAGGAAGCCATAAATATATTTACCGGTTTCCGTACGAGCCGAAGTCACGGGGTCGGTAGCCATAAAGACTGCACCGAAACAGAAGCCACCCAATACCAAATGCTCATACCAAGGCATGTGAGCTATTTCCGTATCGGGACCAGCCACATTGAACACCCATGCCATCAACGCACCTCCTACAAATACAGAAAACATTGTCTTCCAGCTGGCAATACCCGTCCACAACAGAATAACAGCACCTATGGCAATGGCAATGACACTTGTTTCACCGATGGATCCAGGAATCAATCCTGTTACCATATCCCAAGAGAAATCCGGGGCTACAACTGTCTTGGCCTCTCCCAAAGCAGTCGCACCGGAGAAACCGTCCACAAACTGATTGCTGCCGAGACCAAAGATTGAGCCACTTGACACCCAAACGGTATCACCAGACATCTTCGTGGGATAAGCAAAGAACAAGAATGCGCGGGTAATCAATGCCACGTTAAACACGTTCATGCCTGTACCGCCAAACACTTCCTTCGCAAAAATAACAGAGAAAGCCGTAGCCACAGCCAGCATCCACAACGGACACTCAACAGGCACAATCATCGGGATCAGCATACCCGAAACCAAAAAGCCTTCCTGTATTTCCTCTTTTTTCCATTGGGCAACCACGAACTCAATGCCCAAACCCACTACATAAGAAACAATAATCTTGGGCAACACAGCCAAGAAGCCGTAACCAAACAGTTCCCAGAAGCCGGCAGTCTCAAGCAAGCCCGTAGCTTTATAATGCTGATAGCCCACATTGTACATACCAAACAGCAATGCTGGTACCAATGCAATAACCACCATCGACATGATACGCTTGCTGTCAATGGCATCATGAATATGCGTTCCCGATTTCGCCGTAGTGTTAGGCACAAAGAGGAAAGTCTCAAAGCCATCAAACACCGAACGAAACGCGTGGAATTTGCCGCCCTCTTCAAAGTTCGGCTTTATCTTGTCGAGATAATTTCTTAACGCTTTCATTTATCTGATTTAAATAATTAATAATCGAATGGAAAAGTTTTATGCCATTTCAGCACGAAGCATATCAAGACCTGCCCGGACGATGCGCTGTACTTCCACTTTAGAAGAACATACAAACTCACACAATGCAAAATCCTCTGGAGCAACCTCATAAATACCCAATGCCTCCATGCGGTCGATGTCTCCAGCAATAATGGCTTTCAACAAATATTCAGGATAAATGTCCATCGGGAACACTCGGTCATATTCATTAGACATAATCATATGACGCTCACCACCTTTTACCCGGGCATCAATTGTATATTCCTTTTTCCCTTGCAGCCAGCTGAAATATGAATGGTTTACGCTAAACTGATTGCAACGCGGAGCAATCCATCCTAAGAATTCATGCACATCATCACCTTCAGGAATAACAGTCAACTGATTATGAAAGGCTCCTAAAAAACCGTTAGAAGCTATTTTCTTTCCAGTTAATACGTTCCCACTAATATAACGCAGACCTTTACTATTCGAAACACGTCCTTTAAATACATCTGTCAACAATGCCCCGACTTTCAACTTACAATATGCTGGATGCAGCACCTCGCTACCCGTCAAAGCAACAGTACGAGTCATATCCACTCGCCCAGTATTAATCAAACGTCCGATGAATATCACATTCTCAGCGGCCAAGGTCCATACAGTTTCACCTTTGACAATTGGATCAATATGGTTAATCTGCACGCCGACATTTCCTGCGGGATGCGGACCATCAAAAACTGTAATGATGACATTCTTAGCTTCAGTTAAAGCTACAGACTGTTGACGAGAACTAATATTCAAATATGTTTTTGCAATCTTAGACAATGCATCAAGCCCGGTTTGGAAATTTTTCTCTTCTCCTTTAAGAGTTATCTCAAAATCAGGAGCTAATGGATTACTATCGAAAGCAGAAACAAAAATAGCTTTTGGCTCCACCGTTGGATCTGCAATCACATCATACGGACGTTGACGGAAAAATGCGAATAGGCCAGCATTCAAGAGATGCTCTTTCACCTGAGTGCCATTCATCTTAGCAAGTTCCATTTTACCGAATTCCTCATAATCCTGCTCGGCAGCAGCTTCTACCACAATGTTCATCACTTTGCGGCGTGCACCCCGTTCCACACTCGTCACCACACCGCTAACAGGCGAAACAAATTTCAATTCTGGGTGGTTTTTGTCCACGAACAAAGGACCTCCGGCCATCACATATTCCTGCTCTTTCACTACCACTTTAGGAGTTATTCCAGTAAAATCATCGGGCACTAACGAATAAAATCCCGGTTCTTTCACATCGAAAAACTCTTCCGCGGCTTTGCCTTTCAGGTTAATGTCAAGGCCTCTACGTAATTTGATTACATTTGCCATGCGTTTATTTAAATTAATGGTTTCTCAAATTGCGTGCAAAATTAACTGATAATAGATAAAAAAGAAAGAAATTAAAGAGATTTCTCTACACAAATGCATCCATTAAAAACTAAGACGAATACTAAATCTAACATGAGCCGGGGCAAAGAAGTATTTCAAGTTGTACTAAGCTATTGTCATACTTGTCTTTGACTAAGTTATATGAATTACTGTATTCACGCCATGTATCAGAACTCCGAGCTAAAATGAAAACGTATATGCTTGAAATCCATCTGCGCCATTTGCAAAACATAGCTACTGTCGGCTAAAAACACATCACGGTCTTCACGATCTTTTGCCATGTACTGGTATTTCCTTTTCTTAAAGGCCTCCAACTCTGCCGGATCATCACTTTCTATCCAACATGCCTTATATAGGCTCAACGGTTCCCAACGGCATTTAGCATTGTATTCGTTCTCTAAACGATATTGAATTACTTCGAACTGTAGTTGTCCTACTGTCCCAATGATTTTACGACCGTTAAATTGATTTACGAACAACTGGGCTACACCTTCGTCCATCAACTGGTCTATCCCTTTGGCTAATTGTTTCTGCTTCATCGGGTCAGCATTTTCTATATACTTGAACATCTCAGGAGAAAAACTAGGCAAGCCACGGAAATGAAGCACTTCCCCTTCCGTCAAAGTATCCCCAATCTTGAACGTACCATTATCTGGCAAACCTATGATATCACCAGCCCAAGCCTCATCAATAGTAGTCTTACGCTGAGCCATAAATTGCGTAGGACTGGAGAAACGCATGAGCTTTCCATGACGGACATGGTAATAAGGAGTATTACGAAGGAACTTGCCTGAACATATTTTGCAAAATGCCACACATGAACGATGATTCGGATCAATATTGGCTGTAATCTTAAACACGAATCCTGTAAATCTCGGTTCCTCCGGATTTACTTCCCGTTCCTCGGCTTTGACTGGACGAGGACTCGGAGCTATTTCCACAAAGCAATTCAAAAGTTCTTCTACTCCAAAGTTATTCAATGCAGAGCCAAAGAAAACAGGAGCAAGCTTCCCCTTCAGATATTCTTCTACTTCAAAATCAGGATATACACCTTCTATAAGTTCCAACTCACCACGCAGTTTATCTGCCAATTGCGCACCAATCTGTCTATCCAGTTCCTCGGTATGGATATCGACTTCCACCTTCTCCGTCACGACCTGCTTACTCGGTTGAAACAGATTCAGATTGTGTTCATAGATATTGTAAACCCCTTTAAACCGAGGACCGCTCTCAATAGGCCATGTCAATGGACGTACATGAATGTGGAGCTCCTCCTCCAATTCATCCAACAGGTCAAATGGATCTTTTGCCTCACGGTCCATCTTGTTCACAAAAATAATAACTGGCGTATTACGCATACGGCAAACTTCCATCAGCTTACGCGTCTGCGTCTCCACACCTTTTGCGCCATCCACTACTATAATTACACTATCAACTGCAGTCAACGTACGATAGGTATCTTCAGCAAAATCCTGATGTCCTGGTGTATCAAGAATATTTACCTTATAATCATGGTAATCGAATTCCATGACTGAGGTAGTGACAGAAATACCTCGCTGTTTTTCTATATCCATCCAGTCCGAGGTTGCCGTTTTTTTGATTTTATTGCTTTTCACGGCACCGGCCACCTGTATCTGACCACCGAACAACAGCAATTTCTCTGTTAATGAAGTCTTACCCGCATCTGGATGTGCAATAATCGCAAATGTACGCCTCCTCTCTATTTCTTGATTGCTTGCCATACCTAATATTATTTTTCTATTTCATTAAGCCTCCTTATACACGCCTCCAAGCTCTCTTCCCAATGAGGAATTTCTATATTAAAGGTCTTCTTGATTTTCGCTTTATCCAATACTGAATAATGCGGCCTAGGTGCCTTTGCCGGATACTCATTTGTATGCAGAGGATGTACTTTACATGTACATATATTTGCCATGCGATGAATAGCTATCGTAAAATCAAACCAAGAACAAACGCCTTCATTACTATAATGATAGATTCCCGGGACAATACCATTAGCAATTACAGCAAATATAGTTTGTGCCAAATCACCTGCATAAGTCGGAGTACCAATTTGATCGAAGACAACTCCTAATGTTTCCCGTTCACGTCCTAAACGTAACATGGTTTTCACAAAATTATTCCCATAAACAGAATATAACCATGCCGTACGAATGATGACCGCGCGACTACATTTCTGCAAAACGAGTTGTTCCCCAGCCAGTTTTGTCCGGCCATATACTGAATTCGGACAAGGGAGCATATCTTCCGTATACGGCAAATAGCTTGTACCATCAAACACGTAATCCGTGGATATTTGAATCAATGCGGCACCACAAGCCTCAGCAGCCATTGCCAAATAGCCTGGTGCCATATGATTCAATTTATCGCAAATATCCGGATTATCTTCGGCTTTATCTACTGCCGTATAGGCTGCACAATTCACAATAACATCTATGGCATTGTCTCTTATGAAAGAATGGACTGCTTGTTCATTACAAATATCCAACTCCTGTACATCCGTAAAATAATACTCATATTGAGGATATACGGTAGACAAAGCCCGCATTTCACTCCCGAGTTGCCCATTGGCACCAGTTACCAATATCTTCATTATTATATGTATTTATCCGCCTAATCATCAAATTCCAATTCGCCGTTCCTATCTTTAGCATAATAATTAGCCAACAGAGATAGGAAACTGCTTATACAACCTACCGCTTTAGCTGTTCCCTCACTTATTTCTTTCTTTTGCAAACGCAATAGCAATACACCATAAAGAGCCTCAAAGCAAGTCTCCAACTCAGGTTCTTCCTGGTGCTCATTCTTTGCACGCAGCTCTACGATAAAAGGCAATGCTTTGAAATATGCGGCATTATAGAAGGGATATTTAGTGGATGCCAATAATGAACCATGCAACTCCGTAAGGTTCTGCAATACATTACGGTTTATCTGCAGATGTCCCCGTTCTGTTACTCCTTCCATTCGCATCATTTCAAGCAAATTGCCATACCATTCTTCCAATGCCGGGCGTTCTTCCATCGGATATTGACAAATAATGTTGGCACGCACACAATCCATATCGCACTTGTTGGCACGCAACAGGTCTTCCACTTGCCACATGTATATCAGATATTCAGCAATATTTGTCTCTTTCAATCGTTGCGCAACTTTCATATACACCGTTTGTCAAGAATTCAACGAGATGGACTCTCCCATCAATGTAAAGACCAAAGCGAGAACGGCCACCACCGCTACAATCGTACCAATGATACGATTCAATATCCAAATGCCGCGCAGGTTGAACTGACGACGCACTTTATTAACAAAATATGTAATGCCGAACCACCATGCCAACGCACCCAACACGATGGACAAATAGCCCGTAACAGCCTCGAACAACAAGACATTCTCGTCCACAAAGGCAAAACGGGCGTATAAACCTATAAAAAGGAAGATGATAAGCGGATTGGACAGCGTCACGATAAAGGCTGTCACGAAATTATGCAGATACGTCCCCTTATTGGTTGAAGTGGGACGGATGGAACGGACAGGATTACTACGGAACGTATATATACCGAAAGCCAAAAGCATAACGCTTCCCAGCAATTGCAGATAAAACTCATTGCGGCTGACCCAGTCGGCAATAATGCTCATGCCATAGCCTGTAAGCACGGCATATATGATATCGCTCAAAGCCGCCCCTATCCCGGTGACAAAGCCGTACCAGCGCCCCTTGTTGAGCGTACGTTGGATACACAGCACACCTACCGGACCCAATGGCGCCGAGACAATGACTCCGATAATAAAGCCTTTCCACAATATGCCGAGTATAGTGTCAATATGAATCATGGCTGCAAATATCGCACTTTTTTACGAGATGGAATATAGCATAATGGTATTTTCTGTCGCCGTTCATGATTTATGAACTGCCAGTAACCATTTCCCACGGAAAAGGCGGATAAGGAATATCGCGCCACGGAAACACAGCTCCACGCACATGGCTATCCAAATGCCCTTCAAGCCAAGGGTAGGAGCCAGGATGGCCGCAAGGGACAGACGCACGGCCCAGATGCTGAAGAAGTTCATCAGGCAAGGGACAAGGGTATCGGTAGCACCGACAAACACGCCATAAGCCACGATGGCCGCCGCGAACATGGGTTCGGCAAAAGCCTCTATGCGGAGGGCCATCACGCCGAGCGAATGTATCTCAGGGACAGAGGTCATGAGACCGATGATCTGGGGAGCACCAAGATACATCACGGCTCCCATCACTCCCATCACGGCCATGCCCATGAACACGCTGATATAGGCAAACTTGCGTGCCAGCTTCCGGCGGCCGGCACCCAGGCTCTGCCCCACAAGCGTGGTGGCCGCGTCGGCAATGCCGTAACCGGGCATGTAGCAAAGGCTCTCGGCCGTGATGGCAAAAGAGTTGGCGGCGATGGAGAACACACCCAACGGCGCGACGATGACGGTCGTCATAATCTGGGCACCGCAGATGACCACATGTTCCACCCCCATCGGCATGCCAATGCGCAAGGCATGCCTCAGCACTTGGGAGGTGGGACGGAAGCTGCCGTGCGTGCCTGCCAGCCTGAGTCCCATGGAACGGGTGCACAGATGGTACATCATGAGCGAGGAGGCCACCAATGCCGCCAGCCCGGTACCGATGGCCGCGCCGGTGACGCCAAGCCCCGCCCCCGGCAAATGGAACATGGCACCGCCTATGCGGAAGTCGTGACCGGGGAATATCAGGAAGAAGTTGAACACCACATCGAGCACGCACATCAGGATGCCCATCACGCTCGGAACCCGCATGTTACCGCTGCAACGAAGCATGCCGCCCGACAAATAACCCATCTGGAACAAGGGCAACGACAGGGAATAAATCATGAAGTACAGCGTGGCATCATGCCGTATCTCCTCGCTCCCACCCAGCCACAGGGGCAACCGGGGGCTGATGGAGGCGCCTATCAAGGCCATCAGGAGGCTGAACGCGAAGGTCACCGTGATGGCCTGGCGCAAGACGGAGCGTGCCCCCTCCCAGTCGTTGGCGCCGATGCGGTGTGCCACCTGCACCGAGAAGCCCGTGGTGGAGGCCACGCATACCCCGCTGAACAGCCACGTGGTGGTGGACACCAGCCCTATGGAGGCCGAGGCGTTCGCGCCGAGTTGCCCCACCATGGCGGCATCAATGTACTGCATGATGATGGACGACAGCTGCATGGCTATGGCGGGCAAGCTGAGCCACACGGCCAGGCGGAACTGCTGGCGCAGGGTCATCGGCTTGCCGTCGCGGATGAGCGAGAGCAGGATATCGGTCGAGGTGTGCATAAGAATGTTCGTTTCGAGCGGCAAAGATACGGAAAAAAAGGGAAACAGCCCCTCCCTAACCCTCCCTAACCCTCCCCCAAGGGGAGGGAACTCAGGGCATGCAGGCCTGTCATGCTGAGCGAAGCGAAGCATCTCCCGCAGGACATCTATATATATTAAATGTATAAGGGCCTCCCCAAGGAACATGTCCTCTGGGAGACCCTTCATTTCATTCAGGGTGACAAGCCGGCAGTCATGCCGGCCAATTCTTCATTCTTCGTTCTTCATTCTTCATTATCCAAGCGTTCCCTCTCCCCCGCCCTGTCCGGGTGTGGTGCCGCCCTGTTCTTCGTCCTCGCCGCCGGGCGTGGTGGTGGTGCCGCCGCGCAGGGCCGGGTCGAGGGTGGCGATGTCGTTCCATTGGATGTCGGCAGCCACCAGCGAGCGGGTGTCCACCTTGCCGCTGGAGGTGCGGGTGGTTTCCGGCAGGAAGCGGACGCGCACGCCCACTATCTGCTTGGCGCTCACCTCCTCCGGCGTGTCGACGCCCTGCTTGGTGGCATCGGCCGTGTAGTAGAAGGTGCCTATGCCTTCGAGCTTCACCGAGCGGCCTTCCTTCATGAACGATTTGAGCACGCTGGAGAGGTTCTTCAATACGTTGTACGTGTCGCCGAGGCTCACGGTGGAGATTTCGGCCAGCTTGTCGGCCACCTCGTCTGTCGTGGCGGGTTCGCCCACCACGATGGAGCGGGGATACCATTTCTTGTTTACCGGTTGTTGAATTTTTTTGTAGAAAGCCATAATAGCTCCTCCATTGATTGAGTGAGTCAGTCAACCCCCACCACAGGTACTTCTGAAGGGGGTCGGAAGGTGTCTTGACATCAAAGCCGCTTTGATGTAGGATCAAAGCCGGGCTGATGTAGGATCAAAGCCACTTTGATGTGACATCAAAGCCGCTTTGATGTCCCCTCTTCCCGGCATCCTTCCGCGAAGCCCCTATTTGTAAGGATTGATTGACGTATCAGTCCGGGCACTTGCCGGCCCAGTCGGCTGGCCGCTCAGGGGGCTGCCTCCCCGCCCGGAAGACGGTCCGGGCGGCCGTATATGGAGGTGTCGTTACTGCTCCGCGGGGGTGCCGGAGGCATCGTAGTACACGCTGCCTTCGCTTGACGTGCTATTGATCCTCCAATTATATGTCTCCTTATATATGGTGCTGTCGGTGATGGAGCCGGCGCCGCATTGGATGGCTCCGCCCGTATAGCCGCTCTGACTTCCTCCACGCCCGATGTAATCGGCATAGCTGGTGCCGCGTGAACCGTGCTGGGCATGGACTTCCGAACGGGCGATGACGACGTCCGGAACACCTTCGTATGCACCGATGGCGGGGCCACTATAAAACAAATCTCCGAGGCTGCGGGCATGGACAATGGCATCGGTAATGGTTATCGTGCCGCAGGTGCCGCCCGTGCTTCCTATTCCGGGTGCATAAGCATTGTTATAATTAGCGCAAGCTTCCGCATGCACCGTTACGTTGCTTATCGTGATATCCCCGCAGTTTGTATGTTGAATATTGTCTGTACGATATCCGCCGATGGCGGCTCCGTCCGTTCCGCCTGTCACTCGCAGGACATCGTCCGTGCCGTTGCCCTCAATGGTGACGCTGCTGCCTTCTGCCACGTAGATGCCTGCGGAACAATTGGATGATGATATACTGGTTTCTATGGCGTTCTCACCCGTCACATGGATGGTAGGTGTTGCCCCGCCCGTGATGCCGATGGCCGAGCCGCTGTTCACGCTGATGCTGGCATTCTCCAGGTAGAGCGTGGGGGCGATGTTGCCGCTGATGGTGATGTTGTAGGGGAATGAGCCGCGTACGCGGTAGTAGCCGTCCTGCGTGATGTTCCTGTTGTCGGCGGTAAGCTCTGTAATCTCCTCGCCCACGGTCAGGTCTATGGTGTACATCTGTCCGGCACCCAGCGTACTGGGCAGGCCCGTGAGGTTGGTCGCCATGGCCGAGCCGTTCAGGCGGATAAAGTTGGCGGGGTCTATCTGCGTGCCGGGCACCACGTTGGCCTCCCAGGTCGTGGCGTCCACCTGGTGCATCTTTATCCAGCCTTGGTCGTTGCCATGGGATATCAACGTACCCCGGTAGTTGGTGCATCGGGTGTAGTTGTTCACCTCCACCTGCGTCACCTGCCTGGCCTGCGTGCCGTCCAGCACCACCCGCACCTTGGCCAGCTTGTGGGTGAAGTTCAGGGAGACGGACTGGTTGTAGGCGGCATTCTCCACTCCGGCTTGCAGCACGTAGGCCAAGCCGCCGGTCTGGTCGCTGAGGTCTATCGTCTCGTTCGTGGGATACCATGCGGTGACGTAGGTCGTTGCCGTGCTTTGCCAGTAGGCGGGGGTTACGGGGCTGACCGTCCCGTCCGCCTGCACGGCATAGGTGCCCGGCGTGCCGGTGCCTATCCGCACGCCTATCTGCTCGCCGCCCTGCCACATGCTGCCGCTGCCGTCCGCCGTCTCGGTGATGCGTGTCCACGGTTGCTCCGTCCCCTCCACGTCGAGGGTGACGGAGGATATCTCTAAGGGGTACTGCCCGTCGGGCAACGCCTCCCCGGCTGGTTCACCGTCCTGCGAGCAGGAGGCAAGGAGCAGGGAAAGAAGGATTAATAAGTTAAACTTTCTTAAATGGGGGGGGTAATTTTAAGGGTGTGGGTTGTATTCATGATGGTATATGGGTTATATGGGTTGTTTCAATCCGTTTTGTTTAAGCAAGGCTTCTATCTCGGCAGGAGTGATGCTTTCGCGCTCGGCCTTGTCGTAAATCACGCACATCTTGTGCTATGGAGCGATAACGCTTGCCCAACCGCTTGACCTCCTTGTCAAAAGAATCGGAAGATTTAATCCTGTACTTCATATTCCAGTTCCTTAAGCAGCTCTTCGATAGGCCGTGTCCGTCCGGCTTTCATGTCTTTCAAGCCGGCATCTATGCCTGCCAGTATCTCCTCCTTGCTGATGTACTCGGTTTCTTCCTCCTGTTCGCGTATGTTCTCTTGCAGCTTGCCTGCCAGCCACTTCTGGTTGTTGAGCGAAAGCGACTGGATGGTTTGCCACAGGCTGTCTAATGAAATGGTTGCCTTCATCTGCCGTTCCTCCTAATGATTTACTACGTCGGCAAAGATAACATATTTCTTATTACATGCACCAAGAAGGCCTGCTTTTTTACTCATGAACGCAAAAAAAGCCCGCCGTGCATCCCATATATACACGACGGGCCACATGCCTCTTTACAAGTTATCGCAAGTATTTGGAAAGGAAGGAATCCACCCGGGCGGTGTATTCATTGGGATACAGTCTGTACGACTCGGCATGTGCGGCACCGGGCACAAGCCACAGTTCCTTGTCGCCCGGCTTGGCATCATACAGGGGATGCACCATCCACGTGGGCACGAAGGTGTCCTGGTCGCCGTGAATGAAGAGCATGGGGAGCGTACTCTTGCGCAACTGCTCCAAAGGGGAAGCCTCCTTGAAGCTCCAGCCATACTCGGCACGGCACAGCAGGCTCGTCACGTGAAGCAACGGGAAGGCGGGAAGGCCGAAACGGGCGTCCAGTTCTCCCTCGAACTCGTCCCACACCGAGGTGTAGCCGCAATCTTCCACGAAGCACTTCACGAAGGGCTGCTGGTGCATGCCATGCTCCACCTCTCCCGCCACACACATGGCCGTGGCCGCTCCCATCGACACGCCATGTACCACCATGCGGGTATTGCCGCCAAACAGACGGTTGGCCTCATCCGTCCACATCAACACGTCCAGGCGGTCCTTCCAGCCCATCTGTATCTCCGTTCCTCCGCTAAGCCCGTGCCCATAGAGGTCGGGCAACAGGATGTTGCAACCCAAGCGACTGTACATGCGTCCTATGCCCAACATGCGTACGGCATTGTCCGTATAGCCGTGTATGATGACCGCCGTGCGCGGTGTGGAGTCGGCGGCTGCCACGTAGAGGGCATGGAGGGGGACACCCGCATCGTTCTCCAAGTAAATGTCGTGCAAGGCACCTGCCGTCTGCAAGCTGTCCAGCCACTCGGCCATGCCGGGATAGGTGGAGCAGACATACTGCATGGAGGCAGCCATGTCGCGGCTACGGGCGGCAAGGGCGTCGGGCTTCAAGGCGTAGCCAAGCATGTAATATCCGGCACAGAGCAATGCCGCAGCCAGCCCGGCAAGCAAGGCGAGGCCATACTTAAACGTCTTCTTCATGCCTGCCGGGACGTTATTGTTGCCAGATTTCCCATGCCACGAATGCCTGGAGGAGGAGCATCTCCAAGCCGTTCTTCACCGTTGCGCCCTGGGCCTTTCCTTTCTTCATGAACAGGGTTTCGTTGGGATTGTACAGGAGGTCGTACAACAGGTGCCGGGAGGTGAGCTGGTCGTAGGGGATGTCGGGGCAACTGTTCACGTTGGGGAACATGCCCAGGGGCGTGGTGTTGACGATGACGGTGTGCGAGGCCATGACCTCCGGCGTGAGTTCCTGATAGGTCAGGATGTCGCTCCTGCGCTTCTGGCGCGAGACATATGTGGCCTCCACCCCCAGCTTTTGCAGCCCGTGGCGCACGGCCTTGGCGGCACCGCCCGTGCCCAGTATGAGGGCATGGGTGTGCCCCTGCTGCAACAGCGGCTCGATGGAGCGGGCGAATCCCACGACATCGGAGTTGTACCCTATGAGGCGGGTCTTGCCCTTGACCGGACGTATGATGCGTATGACGTTTACCGCACCGATGGTGGCCGCGTCGTCGTCCATCTCGTCCAGATAGGGGATGACCTGCTCCTTGTAGGGGATGGTGACATTCAGGCCGCAGAGGTTGGGGTTCTCGGCTACGACCTCGGTGAGATTGGTGATGCTGGGAATCTCGAAATTGACATACTCCGCATCGATGTTCTCGGCATGGAACTTCTCATTGAAGTAGGTGGCTGAAAAGGAGTGTCCGAGCGGGAATCCGATTAATCCGTACTTTTTCATAAGCTTTAATTTTATAGATTGACTATTTTACTGCCACGTAGAGCGTGCATATGCCGCACGTGAGGCGGCGGAAGGTGGCCTCCCGGAAGCCGGCGGCCAGCAGGCATTGGCGCATGGCCTCGCCCTGGGGACAGGCGCGGATGCTTGCCGGAAGGTAGGTGTAGGCGCTGTCGTCGTGCGATATGCCCCGCCCCATGACGGGGATGACGAGGCGCGAATAGAGCCGGTAGAGCTGCTTCATGGGGAAGCGTTCCGGGGTGGAGAGTTCGAGGATGACGAGCCGTCCGCCCGGGGCCAGCACGCGGTGCATCTCGCGAAGCCCGCGGTCCAGGTGCTCGAAGTTGCGGATGCCGAAAGCCACAGTCACGGCGTCGAACTCACCGTCGGCAAACGCCAGCGCCTCGCAGTCCTCCCGGCGGAAGCTGAGGCGGGTATCCAGCCCGTCTCGCCCGGCCTGTGCGGCCTTGCGGCGTGCCACCTGCATCATGCCGTCGGACAGGTCGATGCCCACCACCTCCGTGGGCTGCAACATGCGGCAGGCCAGCAGGGCGAAGTCGCCCGTGCCCGTGGCCACGTCCAGCAAACGCTGGGGGCGGTACGGAAGGAGCTGGCGCATGGCCCGCCGCCGCCACCGGCGGTCGATGCCGAGCGAGAGCGTGTGGTTCAGCCGGTCGTACGTGGGGGCTATGGTGTCGAACATGCGCTCCACCTGCTCGGCCTTCCTGCCCTCCTCGCCGTAGGGCTTGACTCTTTCTTGGGGGTAGTCCATCACATTTCGCTTTATTTTACAAATAAGATGCCTGCCGGGATGATGTGACATCAAACGGCGTTTGATGTAGGATCAAACGGCGTCTGATGTGGGATGAAACGCCGTCTGATGCAGGATGAAACGCCGTCTGATGTCAGAAGCCCCGGAATCGGCCCTACAGATACCTGTAGAGGGGGTACCGGGGCTTGCCGGGCGGAAGTCAGGCGTTAAGATAATTCGTTACATTCCGCTCGATGCGGGCGGCGATGTCCTCCGTGTCCTGCGGCACGAACTTCTCGCCCGTGATGTGCTCGTACAGCTCCACGTAGCGGTCGCTGATGCTGCTTACAATCTCGTCCGTCATCTCGGGCACCTGCTGTCCCTCCTTGCCTTGGAAGCCGTTGTCCATGAGCCATTCGCGCACGAACTCCTTGGAGAGTTGGCGTTGCGGCTCGCCCTTGGCGAAGCGTTCCTCGTAGCCCTCGCTGTAGAAGTAGCGGCTGGAGTCGGGCGTGTGTATCTCGTCCATCAGGTAGATTTTGCCGTCGTGCTTGCCGAACTCGTACTTCGTGTCCACCAGGATGAGCCCTCTCTTTGCTGCAATCTGCGTGCCGCGTTCGAAGAGGCGCAGCGTGTAGTCCTCCAGGATGGCGTATTCCTCGGGCGTGCAGAGGCCGCGCTTCAGGATTTCCTCCTTCGAGATGTCAGCATCGTGCTCGCCTATCTCGGCCTTGGTGGTGGGGGTGATGATGGGCACGGGGAACTTCTGGTTCTCCTTCATGCCCTCCGGCAGGCGGACGCCGCATATCTCGCGCACACCGCTCTTGTAAGCGCGCCATGCCGAACCGCACAGGTAGCCGCGCACAATCATCTCCAAGGGGAAGCCCTGGCACATTACGCCCACGGTCACCATGGGGTCGGGCGTGGCCTGCTTCCAGTTGGGACAAATGTCCGCCGTGGCGTCAAGGAAGGATGATGCTATCTGGTTCAACACTTGGCCCTTGAAGGGAATGCCCTTGGGCAGCACCACGTCGAAAGCCGAAATGCGGTCCGTGGCCACCATGACTAACTTCTCGCCGCCGATGTTGTACACATCGCGCACCTTCCCATGGTACACCGATTGCTGACCGGGGAAGTTGTAATTGGTTGCTGTTAATGCTTTCATGTCTTTTAAATTAACGTATGGTATATAATATTATATGTATGCTGTCGTTTACTCTTGCCCCTTGGAGGAGTGTTCCTGTTTCTTCTGCTTCTCGTAGCGGTCGTATGCATCCACGATGCGTGTCACAAGCTGGTGGCGTACGATGTCCTTCTGCGTCAGTTCGATGATGGATATCCCCTTGACCCCCCGCAGTATGTGCAGGGCCTGCACCAGGCCCGAATGCTGGGGAGACGGCAGGTCTATCTGCGTCATGTCACCGGTGACAATCATCTTAGTATTCATTCCCATGCGGGTAAGGAACATCTTAAGCTGGGCGGGAGTGGTGTTCTGTGCCTCGTCGAGTATGACCACGGCATCGTTCAACGTGCGGCCACGCATGAATGCCAAGGGGGCTATCTGGATGACGTTCTGGTCCATGTACTCTTGAAGTTTGGCGGCAGGTATCATGTCTTGCAAGGCGTCGTACAACGGTTGCAGGTAAGGGTCTATCTTGTCGCGCATGTCACCCGGCAAGAAGCCCAGTTTCTCTCCCGCTTCCACGGCAGGCCGGCTCAGGATGATGCGCTTCACCTCCTTGTTCTTCAGGGCACGCACCGCAAGCGCAATGGCAGTATAAGTCTTGCCCGAACCGGCGGGGCCTATGGCGAACACCATGTCGTGTGTGCGGAAAGCCTCCACCAACCGGTGCTGGTTGTCGCTGCGCGGTATGATGGGCTTGCCCGTGACGCTGAACACGATGACATCCCCACTCCGTTCGGCCTGGGGGGCATTCCCTTTGATGATGTCGATGATGACCTCTTCTTTCAGCGAATTGTACTCCGCGCAGTACTTTTCAAGCTTAGTGATGTTCTCCTCGAATGCGCACAGTTCCAGTTCGTCGCCCAACACCTTGATTACATTGCCCCTTGCCACAATACGGAGCTTGGGATACAGGGCCTTGATGAGCTGCATGTTGGTGTTGTTCACGCCATAGAACATGACAGGATCTATATCCTCAAGGACTATCAGTTTCTCTATCATTCGTTACGATTAAGTTACTCTGGATTACCTGGTTTACGGTAATTACTGCCGCAAAGGTAGTGAAAGCTTCGCATATATGGTGCGCTTCACCCTCGAAATTGCCATGGCAAACTCCGCCGCTGTCGCCACATCAACCGATGTTGTTTATGCTGACGTCGGAGGCTGCGGCATACTTGCCCAACAAGCCTTGCGTCAGCTCCGCGGCCTGCCTCAGGCGCGTTTCATCTCCGTCATAACCGTTGATGATGGCCAGGATGTGCCGTGTCCCCACATCCATCTTGGTGCGTTCATTGTCGCTGGTGGGCGTGCCGATGCCACCAAGAGTATCGCGCCACACGGGCAGGCCCTCGATGTTGAGCGGGCCGCGGCCGATACCCTCGAAAGGCTCTCCGGCCTGTCCCACGCCCAGGCAGAGGTCCGTGCCCTGAATCTTGTCCGCGTCGAAGCCGCCGATGCTGTAGCCGGTGCGCAGGGACACGAGATTGATGAGGTCTACCAGCGTGTCGATGCGGTGAAGCTCCAATCCACGAAGCAGGCGGCGGCGCAAGGCCTCGGCCGAGGGGCGGTAGCGGCTGGGGTCTTTGCCCAGGCGGCGGTAAGCCTCGCGGGTGGCCAGAATGACGGGGTGTTGCTTGATGCTGTCCGCAGTCTCACGGGCACGCAGTTCTTGGGTGAAGGTGTCTATCTCTTGCCACAGGCCTTCGCAGTAGGGAGTGTTGGCTACTTCGGCATAGACGGCTGCGCCTCGGTATTCGGGGCAGCGGGAGGCCAGTTCCGGGGAGATGGTGAATCGGTACGTGGATGTTTGCATGTCTATCTGGATTAAACATCCGCAAAGGTATGAAAAAAAGGCGGGACAGCCGCACGTTCCTGCCGCTGTCCCGTCCTCTCATGCAAGTTTCCGCCGCCGGAGCTTATTGCAGGATGGCGTCGCTGGAGTCGCCGTACTCAGGTACCCAGTCGGTGATGTCGGTGGTTTCGACAACAAGGGCCATCTTCTTCACGGTGATGGTGACGGTATAGCACTTGCCAGCCTCCAGCGTCTTTCTGCTGAGTATCTTGGCGCTGCGGTAGTTGTCGGTGCCGTCGCTCAGAGATACTTCGGGGTCTTTCCGTTGAGGGGTATTCCCCTGCGTGGTTTGTGGGGGCAGGATGGCGGAGAAGGACACGGAGGTGCCTGCCTCCTCTGTCTTGTTGGAGAGCACGAGGTCCTTCACCGCGCCCTCGGCGTCGAAGGCGGCGGGAGTCACCACGCCGTCGGCCAGGCTGAACGTACCCTGCGAGATGAAGCTCTTGAGCGTGGGGGTGAGGGCGGCCACCTCGTCATAGTCGGTGGTGCCTTCGGGGTCGGGCTGGAGCTTGACGACTACCTTGGTCATGCTGTGACGGAAGTGGAACTTGACCGTGGGCTGGTTCTTGTCACCGTGAGGGAGTGCCGCGTCGGGCTGGTCGCTCTCCTTGTCGGCATAGAGATAGTCGAAGGCGGGCTGGTTGGCCTGGTCGGAGGCGTCGACGGCGATGGCACCGGACAGCTTGCCGCCTTCCACCTTCATGTCGGCGATGCTGGCGTCGTCCGCCCAGGGGTAGTAGGCCATGAACTGCACGGTGGGGGCCACGGGGTTCTTGAAGTAGAAGGGGTCGGCGGACTCCCAGGCGTCGTTGCCCGTGGTGCGGGTGTACTTCATGTTGAGGCGCAGGTTCGAGGGTGCGGCGGTACCGTCGGGCAGGAGTACGCCTTCTTGCTCGTCGTTGAGGGTGAAGATGCCGATGGCGTCGTCGGCGGCCCATTGGTCGTCGGCCATGCGGGTCTGCACGCGCTGCTCCAGGTTGGTGAGGAACTGCGCGGGGGTCTCGGCCTCCACTTGGGGGGCGTCGTCGTTGGTGCAGGCGGCCAGCGAGAGGGCGCCTGCCAGGAGTGTAAGGGTATAAATGTGTTTCATTACTGTTATTGTTTATTGTTGGTAAATACTATTTTAATGAAGAATTATGAATGAAGAATGAAGAATTTCCGAAGGATTTCCCGCTGCCTGTCATTCTGAGGGAAGCCCGCAGGGCGGAACGAAGAATCTCCTGAAGGCTTCCCCGGAAGCGGGAGTCCCTTCGCTGCCGCTCAGGATGACGGGAAGCGGGCAATTCTTCATTCTTAATTCTTAATTCTTCATTAAAAACTTATCCCAGCGTGCCCTCCCCGCCTCCGGGCTGTTCGCCGCCCGTGCCGGGTTCGGTGGTGGAGCCGCCCTGTGCGCGGCGGTAGTCGTCGAGCGAGGCGTAGGAGATTTTCTCGTCCAAGACACCGGCCTCGGTGAACTGTACGCCCAAGAGCACCTGCTCGCGGAAGGTCTTGGAGGGGGTGAAGATGACGCGCACCTCCTTGATGTTCTGCGTGGGGTTGTAGTCGTCCAGCGTGTCCACGCCGGCACTCTTGAAGGTGAAGCGCAGGGTGCCCAGCTCGCCCAGGCGTACGCTGTTGCCGGCCTGCAGCTGCTGGATGGCGTAGCGGCCGAAGAGGTCGATGGCGGCCTCCATCTCGATGGGCGCGGTGGTGGTGTTCTCGGTGGCGGCGCGGGTCATGGCCTTGGTGGTCTGGGGTTCGCCGGTGACGGGAGTGGCGTACCATTTGGGAGGATCTTGCCGCTTCAGCGGGTTAACTTTCTTTACAAGTTTGTACTTCAACATAATGTAATCCTTTCCTTTTTAGTTAATAATGTATATTGGTTAATTTTTGTCGCTTTACCCCCGTCAGAAGGCATTCTGGAGGGGGTCGTTGCTACGGACGTGTGCAGGCCGATGTCGCGGACGTGCGCGGGTCGATGCTGCGGACGTCCGTAGGTCGGGGTCGCGGACGTGCGTAGGTTCGGCCTCCTCACGGGCGCGGTTCCGAGGCCCTCGTGGGAGGGGCTACGGACGACGGTTGTATATTTGAAAATGTTTGACATATCCGACACTAATGTTTAGTTTAGGACCACCCCCTGATGATGACGTTACCGACGCGGTAGTTTTCTGGGGGATAATATTTGTCCTTACTCCCGACGTTCATGTCTGTCGGGTTCAGTATGACTCCTGTGAGGGTGATATCCCCGCAGTAGCAATACTGGTAAAACCAATTGTGGCCCCTTCCACTGTGTCCATTCCCTATGAGGTCTGAATATTCAGTCCCCATCCTACTCGGATACTCCTGGACGCCGGTAAGGTTCATCACCCCTCCGGTGATGGTGATGTTCCCGCAGATGGAATATCTTTTTCCCCAATCTTCGCTAATCGGCGACCTGTCGCCACATGTCCCGATAACGGCGGCATGGTTTCCGGCGGTGCCGTAGAATACGCAGTGCTCAATGGTGATGTTGCCGCCCGTCTTGTCGCAGCACACGCCTATGGCGGGCCCCGCCGGCAGGTAGGAGGCGTAATCACCGTCAGGTCCGCCGGTAATAGTCAGCGTGTGGTTGTTGCCTAGGATATGGACGTGGGCATCCGCATTGGTCAGGCTGATACCGGGTTGCCCGGCATCGGTACTGGTCAGATGGGTATTGTCGTCGGTCAGCTCGATCTTGGCCGTGCCGTGGTCCACCCGGAAGGCCGTGCCGGCGGAGATGTTCACACCCTGCAACTGCACATCGGCAGTGGTGCCTGTCGGGATGTTTACCGTGATATTGTTGCTTGTCGTCCCTCCTTCCGACTGGATAATGCGGTACTTGCCTTCCTTGTCTATGGTGATAGGTTCTTTGGAGAGGTCGAGCACGATATACCCGTCTGCGCCCATCCAGCCTCTTACGGTGAACTCGCGCTGTCTTTCGGCCGTCAGGGTCACCTCCCCGTAGTCCACCTCGTAGTTCGTGCTTCCTTGGGTGATTACCGCCTTGAGGTTCTGCGTGCCGGGTTGCAGGATGCCGCGCCACGTGCGCTTGTCCCCGTCATTGAACAGCTTGATGCCCTGGTCTTCCAGGCTCACGGCCGTGACATCCCTGTCTATGCGGATGACGACCTTGGCCATGCGGTGCTTAAAGGTCAGCGGCTGGCCCAAGGTGCCGGTGGCCATGAGGGCATCGCTGAGGTAGTAGCTCTTTGCCGTGCTTTGGTCTTGCTCTATGGCAGGGTCGTCATAGTCGCCCTGCCCGTTGTAAGGGTAATAGGCCGTGTAGTTGGCGCCCGCACCCGCTTCGCCGTAATAGATGCAGTCGTCTGCCGTGGCGGGCGAGAACTTGCCGTTGCTGTACACGAAGCGCTTGTTCTCGTAGGTTTCGTAGCCGTCCATGTAGATGCCAATCTCCGTACCGTCCTGGAAGGTGGTCTCTTCCTCTCTATCCCCGCTTGCGGTGCTCTTGGTGGCAGGGAACTCTATGGGTGCGTCGGGGTCGATGCCTTCCGGCAGGTTGCCTTGCAGCTGGCTGTCGTCCCCGCAGGCGGAGAGCAGGAGCAGGGTGGCGAATGCTGTTGTCTGGATGTAGTACTTCATATCGTTTGTTCCTTTCGTTTACGTTGATGTATCGATGGGGCGGGCTATACCGCGTCGCCGCTGTCGCCGCCCCCGTCCGTCCAGCCCGTAATGGTGAAGTCGAAGCCGGCTTCCTCCATCAGTTGCAGGTCAGCATCAAGCGTGACGGGCGTGGTGCCCGTATTGAAATCGGCAAGCAGACTGGTGAGGTCGTAGCCCAGGGTCTGGCTTTGGCCGTCGTGGTTGGTCAGGGTGACGGTGAGGGTCTGTGTCTCTCCCGGCAGGACGCCCAGCAGGTTGAGCGGGGCGGTGAGCACCAGCCCCTCGCGGGTGAAGACGGGTTTCACGTCGGCCGGCTCGGGGCCGAGGGTCAGCGTGGCCACATCGAAGGACTGGGCAATACCGGTGAGGTACGCGTCCACCGAGGAGAGCCGCGAGGCATCGCCCGTGGTGACGGTGAGGCGCAGGGTGAGCTGCCGGGTGCGTTGCGGCATGGGCAGCGTGATGCGCAGGGTGTCGTCGGGCAGGACTTCGGCCTGGGTGGAGGCGGCACAGAGCGTGCCGGGCTGCGGGGTAAGGGTACCGTCGGCCAAGGGGTCTATGGTGAGGGTGCCGCCCTGTTCGGTCATGCCTTGCGGCAGATTGAAGAGGACGAAGGTGTAAGTGCCCGGATCGAAGAAGTCGGGGATCACGTAGTCGCCCGCCAATACTTCGGTGCGGTAGCCGCCGGAGCGGAGGTAGTAGGTGCCGGAGGTGTAGTCGGTGTGCACCTCCACCACGCCCTGCCTGGGGTACGGGGTGTTGTACAGGGTGTCGTCGTAGTCGCAGGCGGCCAGGAGGCAGAGACTTCCGGCCAGGGCCGTCGCGAGGAGGAGTATGTTCTTTCGGTTCATGGATGCTATGTCTTAAGTGGGTTGGGTCATTGGTTGAAGGGACGCCATACGAGGCTTACGCCCAGGTGGGTCAGTCCCCAGATGTCTTTCACGAGGCGTCCGTCCTTGTTCTGGCGGACGTTGACCTCGCCGATGCGGGTATATTTGTCGTACTCGGCGCGGGCGTATCCCACGGCGGCATGGAAGTCCAGGCC
>CALUGY010000029.1 GCA_944320295.1 uncultured Bacteroides sp. | reverse complement strand
AGCGCGCCGCCGGGGCGGATGAGGGTGGTGTAGTGCCGGAAGCTCTCCAGGTAGGCCTCGGCCGTGCCGTAGATGTCCAAGTGGTCGGGGTCGGTGGCGGTGATGACGCTCATCCACGGGCTGAGCTGGTGGAACGAGCGGTCGAACTCGTCGGCCTCGATGACGGTGTAGGGGCTGTCGTGCGATAGCAGCAGGTTGGTGCCGTAGTCCTTGGAGATGCCGCCCAGGAAGGCCGTGCAGCCCACGTGCGACTGGTGCAGCAGGTGGGCCAGCATGGTGCTCGTGGTGGTCTTGCCATGCGTGCCGGCCACGCACAGAGCCTTGCTGCCGCGCGTGATGAGGCCCAGCACCTGCGAGCGTTTGTGTATCTCGAAACCTCCGTTGCGGAAGTATCCCAGTTCGGCATGCGTTTGGGGCACGGCGGGTGTGTAGACCACCAGCGTGGTGCGCGGGTCGCGGCATTCCTGGGGGATGAGCGACACGTCTTCCTGGTAGTGTATCTGTGCGCCCTCCTGGCAGAGGCGCTCGGTCAGTTCGCTGAGCGTGCGGTCGTATCCGGCCACGTTCTTGCCTTTGGAGAGGAAGTAGCGAATCAAGGCGCTCATGCCTATGCCGCCCGCGCCGACGAAGTAAACGGATTGTATGTTTTCTATGTCCATCATTGTATTCTTGTATTGCAAATCGAGCTATCTATTGTTGTCATGAAACCCCATGCAAAGAGCCCCTCAGAAGGGCATATGTGCCGTCCGTACTCGCAACGTGTCGCGTGCTTGCTCGGAACGTGTTGCGTCCGTGCTCGGAACATGTTGCGCCCGCGCTCCGTACACGTTGCGGGCAAAGCCTTGGAACGTGCGGATGTAATATGTTGTATGACAGCATGATATATCATTGCTCCTTTGTATGTGATTCCTGTCGTCGCTAATTATTTTCCGGCCAGTTTCAGTACCTCCTGCGCGATGGTTCGGGCCGCGTCCGGCAGGGCCAGCTTGCCTATGTTGCGGCTGAGCGCGGCCAGCCGCTCGTCGTCGGCCACGGTTTGCAGGGCGAGGGGGAGAAGCTTGTCGCGCGCCTCCGCGTCTTTCACGTAGAGGGCGGCCTCCTTGTCCACCAGGGCCAGGGCGTTCTTGGTCTGATGGTCCTCGGCCACGTTGGGCGAGGGCACGAGGATGACCGGCTTGCCCAGCAGGCAGAACTCGGAGATGGAGCCTGCTCCGGCGCGGGATATCACCAGGTCGGCGGCGGCATATGCGGCACGCATGTCCTTTATGAAGTCGGACACGTACAGGTTGGGCAGGGAACTCATACGGCAGTTGCGCGAAGCCTCGCCCGTGAAGGCGGTGAGCGCCTGTTGCACCTCGTCTATGTATCCTTTGCCCGTCTGCCAGATGAACTGCACGTCCGGGTGGCCCTTCACCGTCTCCAGTCCGGCCTCCATGGTGCGGTTGATGGTGAGCGCGCCGAGGCTTCCTCCAAGGATGAGGATGGTCTTCTTGGCCGGGTCGAGGCCGAAGTGCCGCATGGCCTCCTGGCGTGTGGGGCGTTCTTGCAGCAGGTTCTGGCGCACGGGGTTGCCCGTGAGGAGAATCTTCTCGGCGGGGAAGAAACGTTCCATGCCTTCGTAGGCCACGCAAATCTTGGCCGCGCCCTTGGCCAGCAGCTTGTTGGTCACGCCGGCATATGAGTTCTGCTCCTGTATCAGCGTGGGGATGCCCATCATGCCGGCCATCTTCAATGTGGGCCCGCTGGCATAGCCTCCCACGCCTACGGCCACTTGCGGACGGAAGTCCTTGATGAGGCGGCGGGCCTTCCATTGGCTGCGCAGCAGCTTGACGACGACTGCGACGTTACGCCACAGGTGTTTGCGGTCGAATCCGGCCACGGGCAGTCCCACGATGGGATAGCCCGCGTCGGGCACGCGCTGCATTTCCATCCGGCCTTCGGCTCCCACGAACAGGATGTCCGCGTCGGGTCGCAGTTCCTTGACGGCGTTGGCTATGGAGATGGCGGGGAAGATGTGTCCGCCCGTACCGCCGCCGCTGACTATGATTCTCGTGCCGCCTTTCCCGGCGGAGGGTGTATGGGTTGTTTGCTTCATGACGTGTGTGTTATATATATAATGTAGGGTTGCTTCAGACAAATTCGGCATCGCTGTTCAACGCCTTGGCATGGGGCTCCTCGGAGGTCTGCGCCTCGCTGTCGGCCGGCAGACTGTCTGCCGGGAGGGCTTCCGCTGCGGCCAGGGCCTGCGCCTCGCGTTCCTTTTGCTCCTTCAGCGCGGCGGTGTAGCGGCTCACGCTGAGCAGTATGCCTATGTATGCGCAGTTGATGATGGTGGACGTGCCACCCCGGCTGATGAGCGGCAGCGGCTGTCCGGTGACGGGTGCCAGTCCCACGGCCACCATCATGTTGAACATGGCCTGCGTGGCGAGCAGCAGCCCGATGCCCAGTACCAGGAAGGCGGGAAACGTGCGGTCGCATTGGTTGGCTATGCGCCATACGCGCACCAGCAGGCAGATGTAGAGGAAGAGCACGAAGGCCCCTCCCACCAGCCCCAGCTCCTCGATGATAATGGCGTAGATGAAGTCCGAGTAGGCCTGGCTCAGGAAGTCGCGTTGCACGGAATTCCCGGGACCTATGCCCACTATGTTGCTGCTGGCCACGGCTATGCGGGCACAGGCCACCTGTCTGTCCCCGCCGTTTATGTCGAACTGTGCGGCGGGTACTTGCTTGTGGTTCGCGAAGTCCATGATACGGTCTTTCCATGTAGTGAAACGTCCGCCGCCGGGGATCTTCTTCAAGTCTTCGTTGGGTGTGCTGAGCAGGAACGTGATGAACAGGGCGAGCACCGCTATCGCTCCCCCGCCCAGCAGCAGGAGCTTCTTGAGCTGCACGCGCCCCACGAACATCATGAGATATACTACCACGGCAAGCAGCATGGCGGTAGAGTAGTTCTCCGGCATGATGAGCGCGCACATCAGCCCCGCAAGGATAAGGATATACTTGAAAGCCTTGGGTGCGGCCCCCTGCTCGTCCTGCTTGTTGGACAGGATGTAGGCCGTGGCGATGATGACACCCATCTTGGCGAACTCCGATGGCTGGAACGGGATGCCGCAGAACTTCACCCACCGGCTGGCCTCGTTGGTGCGCTCTATCACCAAGATGCCTCCCAGGTTCAGGTTGTCGAACACGAGGAGCAGGACGAGGAACACCGCGGCCACGGGCAGCAGGAACACGGGGAACACCTGGAACCACTTGTAGTGGATGTTGTGGAACAGCCACACCACCGCCGCGCCGCCCAACAGGAAGAGCGCGTGCCTTGTGATGGGGCCCCAGTGGTTGCCGCTGCGGTAGGTCAGCGTGCTCGACGCGCTGAACACCTCGATGACGGAGATGGTGCACAGGAACAGGAAGATGATCCATATCACCTTGTCGCCCTTGAATATGTTACGTAGTAAGTCCATTTTAATGAAGAATTAAGAATGAAGAGTGAAGAATCTCTGGCAATTCTTCATTTCTCCGCAAGGCGGATATTCTTCATTCATCATTTAAACTATAGTTCTCTTACGTATTTCTTGAACTGGTCACCCCGGTCTTCGTAGCTCTTGAACAGGTCGAACGAGGCGCAGCAGGGGCTGAGCAGCACCGTGTCGCCCTTCTTGGCCAGACGGTAGGCGGCCTCGACGGCGTCTTTCATGCCCGTCTGCACGTCGGCCACGGGCAGGCCCAGGGGGTCGAAGGCGGCGTGGAGCTTCTCGTTGTGCAGTCCCAGGTAGACCAGGGCCGAGCACTTCTGCCGCACGAGGTCTTCTATTTCCTTGTAGTCGTTGCCCTTGTCCTTGCCGCCGAGTATGAGCACCACGGGGGTCTTCATGCTTTGCAGGGCGTACCAGCAGGAGTTGACGTTGGTGGCCTTGGAGTCGTTGACGAAGCGCACGCCGCGCACGCTGCACACGTACTCCAGCCGGTGCTCCACGCCCTTGAAGTCGGACAGGGCCTTGCGGATGGCCTCCTTCTTGATGCCGGCCACGTTGGCCGAGATGCCTGCGGCCAGCGAGTTGTAGAGGTTGTGTGTGCCGGTGAGGGCCAGCTCCTCCTGCTCCATGTTGAAGGCGATGGGCTGGTTTATCTTCACCTCGTCGTCCTCCACATAGGCTATGGCCCCGTCTTCCTTGACGGCGGAGAAGGGGTAGAGGCGTGCCTTGAGGCCGTGGCGGGCCAGTTCGCGGCGGATGATGGGGTCGTCGTTCCAGAAGATGAAGGCATCGTCCTCCGTCTGGTTCTGCGTGATGCGGAACTTGGCGTCGACGTCCTTCTGCATGTCGTGGTCGTAGCGGTCCAGGTGGTCGGGCGTGATGTTCATCAGCACGGCGATGTTGGCGCGGAACTGGTACATGTTGTCCAGCTGGAAGGAGCTAAGCTCGATGACGTAGTACTTGTGGCTTTCCGTGGCCACCTGCAGGGCCAGGCTGCGGCCTATGTTGCCCGCCAGCCCCACGTCCATGCCCGCGCTGCGGAAGATGTGGTAGATGAGCGAGGTGGTGGTGGTCTTGCCGTTCGACCCGGTGATGCAAATCATCGTCGCGTCGGTGTACCGCCCGGCAAACTCTATCTCCGAGATGACGGGCGTGCCCTGTGCCCGGAGCTTCTGCACGATGGGGGCGTCGCCGGGTATGCCGGGGCTTTTGACCACCTCGTCGGCATTGAGCACCAGCGCCTCGGTGTGCGGGTGCCCCTCCTCCCAGGGGATGTGGTAGCGGTCGAGCAGTTGCTTGTACTTGTCCTTTATGGTGCCCGTGTCCGACACGAAGGTGTCGAAGCCCTTCACCTGCGCCAGCACGGCGGCGCCCGCGCCGCTCTCGCCCGCGCCGAGTATCACGATTCGTTTCATTGTCTCTCCTCCTATGTCTTATACATTATATATTATACGTCTTGATGTCCCTTTTGTGTCCGCCTTGGCGGGGGTGGAATCTCGACCTAGGTCGAGGCGCTTTCTCCGCCTAGGTCGTGAAGCCGTCTCGACCTAGGTCGAGGAACCGCCTCCGCCTAGGCCGAGTTTTCCCCTCCGTCTGGCTGTGCCGTCCGCACCGCCCGTATCTGCCTCATTCACCGTATCTTAAGCGTGATGATGGTGATGGCGGCCAGCACGATGGTCACTATCCAGAAGCGCACCGTGATCTTCGCCTCGTGGAACAGCTTGTCCGGCTTGGTGAACACCACGCGGCAGCC
>CALUGY010000028.1 GCA_944320295.1 uncultured Bacteroides sp. | reverse complement strand
TGTAGGCGGCAACCCGGCACGGTTCATCAAGGAGATAGAGGTGAAGAAGTAACGCCGATGCCTTACTCCATCCTTCCATACTTCATCTCCTCCCCGTTCTTATCATATTGTTTGCGTTTCCCCGTGGGCGACGCGGTGAGCGTGATGCGCACTACCGCCGTGCGGTGCAGACTGCGGCTGATGGCCTCGTCGAAGGCATCCATGTGTTGAGGCAGGAAACGTTGGCTGATGGCGTGCAGGGCTGCAACCTTCTCCTCCTCGTCCGTCACCACTTCTGCCCGGCCGAAGGCAATGGCCGAGCGGTATTGCAGGGTGAACGAGCCGTCCTTTGGCCCTACGGTGGGCTTGCATTGGGTGACAGCCGACAGGCACACTTCAGGGTGGGCGGCTATGGCCTCCAGCTTGTCGCCCTCGGTGGCGCAGTGGAAGTACCAGATGTCGTTGCTTGTCGAGGCCAGGGACAGGGGCACACCATAGGCAGTGCCGTCCGGTCGGGTGAAGCTTACGGTGATGTAGGGCGCTTTGCGCATCGCCTCCAGTGCCCAGTCGGTGGGCATTTCTCTGCTTGCTTTTCTCATAATGCAGTGTTTTTTTGCGTGATGTGTTCTTTCTTCAAGGGACAAAGGTAGCTAAAAAGCTATTTTTCTGTTTATTTTTGCGGACAAAAAAGCATCTTATGAAATTCCGTATTCTGCTTTTCCTTTTACCCCTTATCGGCCTGTCCGGCAAGGCAGGCGAGCCGTTGCGGCGGCAGATACAAGCCATTGCAGACAAAGCCGCTGCTCAAGTCGGCGTGGCTGTCATAGTGGATGGCAAAGACACGCTGACGGTGAACAACCATGTCCGCTATCCGCTGATGAGCGTGATGAAATTCCACCAAGCCTTGGCTGTGGCCCACGCCTTAGAAGAACGTGGACTGCCCCTCTCCACCTCCCTGCGGATAGAGCGGCAAGACCTGCTTCCCGATACCTACAGCCCCTTGCGCGACCGCTATCCGCAGGGCGGCATATCCTTGACTGTCGGCGAACTGCTGGCTTATACCTTGCAGCTGAGCGACAACAATGCCTGCGACATCCTGTTCCGCTACATCGGTGGCGTGGAGGTGGCCGACAGGTTTATCCGCTCCCTGGGCCTCGGCGGTTTTGCCCTTTCCGCCACCGAGGCCGATATGCACCGCCACCCGGAGAAGTGCTACGACAACTGGAGCACACCCTTCTCTGTAGGCCTGCTCATGGACAAGCTGGCGGCGGATGCCTTACCCATTGACACAGCTTACACGCACTTCATCCGCCAGACGCTGCTCGACTGCCGGACCGGGCAAATGCGCCTTCCCGCCCCTTTGCAAGGCACCCCGGCCCGCATTGGCCACAAGACGGGCACCTCCGACCAAAACGCGCGGGGCGAATGGACGGGCATCAACGACGTGGCCTTTGTGCTGCTGCCCGATGGCAGGCGCTATGCCATCGCCGTGCTGGTGAAAGACTCCAGGCTCAGCCTTCGGGACACGGAGAAAGTCATTGCCGACATATCGGAGGTGGTGTACCGGTATTTGTCTGTCCGCTGACTGGGGCGGATACATGATTGTATGCATATTTCTATTCCCCTGTCTCTCTTCTTCTGAATAGATAAATGCTTACATGAAAATTCTTGATTTTCCTCTTTTCTTTACAAAAATAGGCCTGAAATGGGACTGTATCTGTTTCAGAATCAAGATATTGTCGTGTCCGGTATACTGCATCTATATGCCTTCTCCCTACCTCCTCCTTACCTTCTCCTTACCAAGTCCTTTGCAGGGCCTTCGTTATGGAAAGGAGGTGGACAGTAGGAAATGCGTACAGGGTGTGGCTGTGGATGGACTGTTCTGATGTGTAAAATAGAAAATATTGTTAAAAAATATCCTGCAATCTGCATGGGCAGGCAATATATGGTCAATATAGGGTGCAGCCGTGAGGAATAAATTGCGTACATTTGTGGCATGAGAAGAATAGGAAATCATATTGCAACGTGGGCATGGTTTACGGCGCTGGCTTTTGTGCTTTACGACGTGATATGGGCATTGGCCGACTCCACTTGGGCAGAGCAAGGACTGCCGGATGGCGGTATGCCGCTATGGATAGATTTGTGCTATAGCGCCCTGTTCTCGCTGTTCAGCATCGCGGCCAGCCGTTTCATCATCAGGCGCAATTTGCTCAAGTCTGTGAAACGCGGGCGTGCCATGCTTTTCGGCTTAATCATGTTGGCGCTCAATATTTCGCTGGCAACCTTCATTGAAGAAATCATCATGGATAACTTCTTTGAGCCTATAGAAAGCGGTGAAGCATTGAGCAATGCCTATTTCATGGGGCTTATTGCTTCTTTGCTGTCCTTGATTTTCGCTGCGGACTATTATATTGAGACGACTGCCCGGCAGCAACAGGAAAACAACCGCCTGCACATACAATTGCTCAAAATGCAGCTCAATCCGCATTTCATTTTCAACAGCCTCAGTGCTTTGGCTTATCTGATAGGAACCAGCCCCAAGCAGGCAGAGAAATATACGGTGTACCTGGCCAAAATTTACCGATACATACTCGGCCACATGGATGCCGATGCTGTGCCGGTGAAAGATTGCCTGGCATTTTCAAAAGACTACATGGCCTTGCTCAAGTTGAGATATGAAAACATCAACATGGACATACGCGGCTTTGAGTATGGCGACAATGAATGCGTATTGTCATTAAGCCTGCAAGTACTGATAGAAAATGCCGTAAAGCATAATGCCCCCGGCCCGGCAGAAATGCTCCGGATAGATATTGACCGGGAAGGCGACAGGCTCGTAGTCAGCAACAACATCTTGCGAAGCCCGGCCACCGGGAGAAGTCAGGCAGAGGGGCATGGAATAGGGCTGGAAAACTTGAAGAAGAGATATCGCATGAAGTTTGACCGTGCGATAGACATTGTGGAGACCCGCGATTGTTTTAAAGTATACATTCCCATCATCAAGGTAAACCATGAAAAAGGTATTGATTATTGAAGACGAATTGCCCAGCGCAAAGAGGCTGGAAAAGCTGTTGCTCGAAATGGACGACACGTTGGAAATAGACGGCCCGCTGCAAAGCATCCGGGAAGTAGTCGGCTACCTGCACTCGCACGACGACTACGACTTAATCTTTTCAGACATACGCCTTCTGGATGGCGACGTGTTCACGGCGTTTCAAGAGGTGTTGCCGTCGTCTTTCGTTATCTTCACTACCGCCTATGACGAGTATGCCATGTCCGCCATCAAAAACCACGGGATAGACTATCTGCTGAAGCCTGTCGACGAAGACGAACTTCGCAAAGCGATAAACAAAGTGAAGCTAACCCCTAAGGACCAAGACTTGGCAGGGGTTGTAAGTGGCTCTGCAACCCAGTACAAAGAACGCCTGCTTGTGTACAAGGGGGAAGACATGGTGTCATTGCCCGTCGGCGACATCCTGTATTTTCACAAAGAAGACAAATGCACAAGGGTGACGACCGCCCTTGGGGATACCTACAAACTGTCCGCCACCATTCAAGAACTGGAGCAGCAGGTGAATCCGAATGACTTCTTCCGCTTGAACCGCCAATACCTTGTCAACATAAAGGCACTGAAAAAAGTCAGCCACTTCTTCAATTCCAAGTTGATAGTCCGGCTCCACCACTGTGAAGACAGCAACATCTTGGTCAGCAAGGAAAGGAGCCTCCTGCTGAAAGAGTGGCTCGACAAGTAAGGCATTGCTTGGGGCGTGAAGAAGGTTTCGCTGCCCGATATTTCCGTTTAAGGTCGGTAATCTTCCGCTTCGCGCCTGCTTGGCTTTTCTGCTTCACCTTTTGCGTGTATTTTCGTGGCATGTTTAACCCGCTATGACGGAAAATAAAATATTCAGTAATTTCACGATGAAAAAGCTATTATCTCTTTTACTATTGGGGCTTGCCTTTCTTTCTTCCTGCGAATACCCGGATGGCCTTTGGGATCCTATGAAGTGGAAAACGAATATACCGAAGTTAAAAAGTAACCACATAGAAGTGCCCAATACCGGAGGAACTTACACGCTGAAGTGCATAAATTATGGCAGTTTCTGGATATTTGCAGTGAATGGCATATTGATAAGGGACGAAGAGTGCGCGAGTCGTGTGACCGGAGAATGGTATATCATTAATATAGAGAAAAATATCATGACGGTCAACATCTTACCTAATAACGACGATAACAATCGTATTCTTGATGTTCGTCTTACTGCTGGAGGTATTTTTTCCACCTTTATTTTTGAGCAAAGCAAGTCAGTAGGATTTTGACTTATAAAAGAAAGAAGACGATGAAAAAACTATTATCTCTTTTGATATTTGGGCTTGTCATCCTTTGTTCTTGTGACGAACCACTTGGCCTTTGGGATCCCATGAAATGGAAAACCAATGTGTCGCACATGAAGAAAGAACATGTCATAGAAGTGCCAAGTGCAGGAGGTACTTACATTTTGAAATGTAAAAATTATGCAGGCTTTTGGATATCTTCTATAAACGGCATGGAATTAGGGTATGATGAAGACTCGCATAATGTAGCAAAAGAATGGTATACCGTCATTATAGAAGGAAATGTCATGACGGTTACTATTGCTTCTAATAACAGTCCCAATGACCGCACTCTTGACATCGGCATCAGGTGTGGAAACGCTACTGACGGCTTTACTTTTGAACAAAGTAAGGTGGAAGGACGTTGATAAGAAGCCGGAGGCCGATGTGCTTAAACTGCAAATAAGTGAAGATTGTGCAGAAGAGCAGGAATGCCGGCTTCTTTCTTTGGGATATTCATGCACATCCTTTATCTTTGTGTCGTGAAGTATGACTTTAAAGAACATATCCGCGATGAAGAAAAGCATGATATATACTAAAACGGGCGACAGTGGGCGTACTTCCCTGGTGGGGGGCACCCGCGTGCCCAAGACAGATATCCGCCTGGAGGCCTATGGCACGGTGGACGAGCTGAATGCCTGCTTGGGCTTGCTGGAAACTTACCTGGCCGACGGGCACGACCGCGCCTTCGTGCGGCAGGTGCAGAACGGACTGTTCGCCGTGGGCTCGTACCTGGCCACCGACCAGTCGAAGACCAAGTTGCGCG
>CALUGY010000027.1 GCA_944320295.1 uncultured Bacteroides sp. | reverse complement strand
AGAGGACATGGCTATCAGGAGGCCCTTCTTTGTGGTTATTACATGGCCGGCGGGGGATGTTTCGCTGCGCTCAACATGACAGGGGGGCTGGGGGTGAGCAGGCGTACATGGCGGCCAGGTGCGTATTCTTCATTCTTCGTTCTTCATTCTTCATTCCCGGCGTAGCCGGGGCGTGGATTTACTTCTCCTGCTTGAGGCGCTCCACGAACTCGTCTATGCGGTGTAGCTCCCGGGGGATGTCGATGTTCTGCGGGCAATGGGGCACGCATTGGCGGCAGCCTATGCAATGGTTTGCCTGGCGCAACTTGGGCACGGAGCGGTCGTAGCCCACGAGGTAGGCACGGCGGGCGCGGCGGTAGCCGGGCGACTGGGAGCTGGCGGGGATGTTGCCCTCATTGAGGCACTTGTTGTAGTGGACAAGGATGGCGGGGATGTCGATGCCATAGGGGCAGGGCATGCAGTATTTGCAGTCGTTACACGGTATGGTGTCGAACTCCATCATCATGGCGGCGGTGTCGTGCAGGAAGCGGACTTCGTCCGGGGTGAGCGGGCGGAGGGGCGAGTAGGTCTGCACGTTCTCCACCAGGTGCTCCATGCGGGTCATGCCGCTGAGGACGGTGAGGACGTTGGGGTACGACCCGGCGTAGCGGAAGGCCCAGGAGGCCACGCTGTGGTCGGGATCACGCCCTTTCAGGCGGGCCACGATGCGGTCGGGCTGGTTGGAGAGGCGGCCGCCGAGCAGCGGCTCCATGATGATGGCGGGGATGGAGCGCCGCCGGAGCTCCTCGTACAAGTAGCTCGCGTCGGTGTTGCGTTCGTTCGTCTCGTCGGCATAGTTCCAGTCCACGTAGTTGAGCTGTATCTGCACGAAGTCCCAATGGTAGCGGTCGTGCTGTGCGAGCAGGTGGTCGAACACACGGATGTCGCCATGATACGAGAAGCCGAGGTTGCCTATGCGGCCTGCCTCGCGCTCTGCCAGCAGGAAGTCGAGCATGCCGTTCTTGATGTACCGCTCCTCGAACTCGGCCATTCCACCGCCGGAACCCACGGAGTGGAGCAGCAGGTAGTCGATGTGGTCCACCTGCAACTCCCGGAAGGAATTGTGGTACATTTCCAGCGAGGCCTCGCGGCTCCAGGTGGCGGGGGCGAAGTTGGATAGCTTGGTGGCTATGAAGTACTTGCTGCGCGGGTGGCGCGAGAGGGCGATGCCGGTGGCCGCCTCGGAGAGGCCCTGGCAGTAGGCGGGCGAGGTGTCGAAGTAGTTGACGCCGTGCTCGAGGGCGTAGTCCACCATTCGGTTCACCAGTTCCTGGTCTATCACGTCGCGTCCGCCCTCCTTGGTAAAGGGGAGGCGCATCATGCCGAAGCCCAGCAGGGAGACCTGTTCCCCCGTCTTGGGGTTGGTGCGGCAGGTCATGCCTTGGGCCGACTGCCCGCCGTCGATGGCCTGTGTAGCGGCGGGGTTATTGCAGGCTGCGAGGCCTGCTGCGGCCATGCCGGCCGCGCCCGCCAGCTTGAAGAAGTCGCGGCGGGAGATGGGGTTTCTATCTGTTCTGTCCATTGTGTATTACGGGATGTTATGGGTTGATAATCGGTGGGTTGTGGGGTCAGATTTCGCGGTGCGTCTCGTGCCCCTCCACGTAGATGGCGCTGAAGGGCCGCGCCGGGCACAGGTTCTCGCAGGCGCCGCACCCTATGCACCGCTCCTCGTTGACTATGGGCACCTTGGGCGAGTGGGGGTCTCCCTGGGTGGAGGGCACCATCTGGATGGCGCCCACGGGGCAATGGCGGGCGCAATTGCCGCACTCCACGCCGTCGGTCAAGGGCACGCAGTTCTGGCGGAGCACGACGGCATGGCCTATCTGTGTGGACGACTTGATGTCCAGGGTGATGGGCCGGATGGCGCCGGTGGGGCAGGCTTCGGAGCACTTGTTACACTCCGGGCGGCAGTAGCCGCGCTCGTATCCCATCTCGGGCTGCATCAGGCGGCTCCACTCGGTGGAGGGCCTCAGCACCCCGGTGGGGCACACGGCGACGTAGAGCTGGCAGGCGGTGCAATGCCTTTGGAAGTGCACGGCGCTCCATGCGCCCGGGGGCACCAGGTGCGTGTGGCGCACAGGCGGCTGCTTCTTCACGATGACGGCCAGTCCGCCGTCCACCTTCTTCTCTTGTGCCTTGAGGGCCGTGGCCGTGGCCGCCATGGCGGTGGCGGTCAGGAAGTTGCGGCGGGCCGAGGGGCTCCCCTGCCCCTTCTGCGGGGCGGGTTCCGGCTTCTTCCGCCGGCGGTGGGTGTAGCTGATGGCGCCCGAGCGGCACACTTCCAGGCAGTCCATGCAGGCCACACACCGGCTGTAGTCGATCTCGTGCCTGGCGGTGTCTATGCATGCGGCCTTGCATCGGCGGGAGCACAGTTTACAGTTGGTGCACTTGCTGGTGTCGATGACCGGCTTGAACCACGCCCACCGGGACAGCACCCCCAAGACGGCACCCATGGGGCAGATGGTGTTGCAGTAAGTGCGCCCGTTCCTCCACGCCAGCCAGCCGATGACCACGAGGGTTGCCACGGCCACCGCCAGCGTGATGGCGCCGCGCATCCACACCTCCGTGCTGTAGAAAGCATAGCTGTCCACGCGCTCGGCCAGGGCGGCAAGCAGGTTGTTTCCCCACGCATACACCGGGGCGAGCAGGCCGGAGGCTATGCGCCCATACGCGCTGTAGGGGTCGAGCAGCTGGGGGATGACAGCCACCCCGGCCGCCAGCGTCGTGATGAAGAGCACGAGCACGCCGTAGCGCAGCCACGGCCTGGCGGGCGAATAGCTGTAGCGGTTCTTCCGCTTGCGCCGCCCCAGCCGGGCAAACACATCCTGCATCACCCCCAAGGGGCATATCACGGAGCAATACACGCGCCCGAAGGCGAGCGTCAGGAGCACGAGCAGGGCCACGATGCCCAGGTTCGTCGCCAGCAGGGCCGGCAACAGTTGCGCTTTTGCCATCCATCCAAGCCACGTGTGCGTTGCCCCCGTGAAGTCCAGGAAGAGCAAGGTGACACCGGCGAAGAACAGGACGGCGAAGGTCAGTCTTATTCTACGTAACATATGTGATAATTGGTTTGGTGTTGAGCTACTATAATCTATGGTTGCCGTCTGCAAAAATCGCGATTTCCGCCGGAACATCCTAACACATGTTCCGGATAATGTTACCCATATTACGGCAAGTGGGTGGTTAGCGGGCGGCGGTGTCGTGTCCCTTTTTCTGGCCGATGTTTTCCTTCAACCTCTCCACCTCCTCGTACGAGAAGCCGTCGAGCGCGCGGCACATGTCGGCCAGCTCCTGCCGCACGTGCTTGAGGCGTTGCACCACCTCGAAGGTCTGCAGGGTCTCCTCCCTGTTCCGGCTCAAGCGCTGCACGGCGCCGGCAATGGTGAGCCCCTGCTCCTTGACCAGGTGGTGTATGAGGCGCACCACCTCCAGGTCTTCCCGGCGGTACTGGCGGATGTTCCTGCCCGCCTTCCTGGGCGAGAGCTGGGGGAACTTGGTCTCCCAGAAGCGCAGCGTGGGCTCGGTGACGCCGAACATCTGCGCCACCTCGCCGATGGAGTAGTAGAGTTTCCGGTCGTTGTCTTTGTCGGGCATGGCTGGTGAGGTTTACGGGTTACTGTCTGGACGACACCGACTGCAAGAAGCGCTCCGCCCGCTCCAGGTCCTGCGGGGTGTCGATGCCGATGGTCTCCTGGTGGGTCACGCCTACCTTGATGGCATATCCGTTCTCAAGCCAGCGCAACTGTTCGAGCGACTCGGCCAGCTCGAGGGGCGATTGCGGCAGGGAGGTAATCTCCCTCAACACCTCCGCGCGGTAGGCATAGAGGCCGATGTGCTTGTAATATGTGTGGTGCTTCAGCCAGTCTTCCGGCGGCGTGTTGCGCTGGTAGGGCACCACCGCGCGGCTGAAGTACAGGGCGTTCATGCCGCGGCTCACCACTACCTTGGGCGAGTTAGCATTGCACAACGCCTCCACGTCGCCGGCGTCGAAGGGCTTGACCAGCGTGGCAATCTGCGTGGCGGGGTCGGCGAAACATTCCTTGACCGTCCGCAACTGCGACGGGTGGATGAAGGGCTCGTCCCCCTGGATGTTCACCACAACGTCATACGGCTTCCCTATCTTCTCATAAGCCTCGTGGCAGCGGTCTGTACCGCTCTTATGATGCACGGAGGTCATCACCACCTGCCCGCCAAAGGCCCTCACAGCAGCCTCGATGCGTTCGTCGTCGGTGGCCACGTATACCTCGTCCAACACGCCTGCAACCTGCTCGTACACCCGCTGGATCACCGGCTTGCCTCCCAGCAAGGCCAGGGGCTTTGCCGGGAACCGGGTCGATGCGTAGCGCGCAGGAATAATCCCAATAAAAGTCATGCTATTATGATATGTTTAGTCCATGTTTTCCAACTCTTGCAGCCCTCTTGCTATGTAGTCCCGTGCCATGTCCTCCGGCCTGCACACCCTCGTGTCGCACGCCAGGAGGTCGAGGTCCAGCTTCACGATTTCACGCGCCTTGTCTTCGGGCAGCCGGCCTGCTTCCCCCTCGATTGCCTTCAAGAAGGCCACCACTTCACCCTCAGGGCTGTCCGAGGTGAAGCGCGCCACTTGGTTTGAGAACAGGTCACGGTTGCGGAAGAACAACGGCGTGGTGTCTTCCACCGTCGAGAAGCGGACATCGGGAAACCGCTCGGCCAGACGCCTGCGGGCGAAGGCCAGGTGTGCCTTGCCTTGCACGTTGCTACCGATGCTGATTGTATAGGTCATGGGAGGCCGTCAGTTAAAGTACTCGTCCAGCCCTTCATACGACTCCTCGACCAGCTCGACGGGCAGGCTGTCATCCACCACATCGTCTGCACAAGGGTCATAATCCTCCGGTAACTGGAACGTCTCGTTCTCGTCATAACCCAATGTCTTGTCGGCAAATACCTTGTTCATATACTTCGTCCAGATGGGCAAGGCCAGGGAAGCACCCTGCCCGTGCAGCATCGTGTCGAAGTGGATGTCCCGGTCTTCACCGCCCACCCAACATCCCGACACCAGCGACGGGGTGAAGCCCATGAACCAGCCGTCGGAGTGGAAGTTGGTCGTGCCGGTCTTGCCGCCCATGTCGGCCTTCACACCCAGGCGGCGCACGCGCATGCCCGTGCCCTCATTGACCACGGACCGCAGCATCACCAGCATCTTGTAGGCGCTCGACACGCTGATGACCTCCTGCATGTCCGGAGCGAAGGTGGCGACCACATTGCCGTCGCTGTCCTCTATCTTCGTCACGAACAAGGGCGCCACGCGAAGTCCACGGTTCGGGAAGGCTGTATATGCGCTCACCATCTCGCCCACCGACACCTCGCACGGCCCCAAGCAAAGGGACACGGACGGGAAGATGTCCCGGTTGCGGATGCCGAACGTGTGCATCAGGCGTTTCAGTTCGTAAGGGTTCAGCTTGCTCATCAGGTAAGCAGTAATCCAGTTGTCGGAGTTGGCCAGCCCCCACTTCAGCGTCACCATCTCGCCGTAGCGTTTCTTGTTCGCATTGCGGGGCGTCCAGGGCTTGCCGTTTTCGTCTATCAAGGTGTACTCCACATGGCGGGCCTCGTCGCACGGCGAGAAGCCGTTCTCCATGGCCAACGTATAGACATAGGGCTTCATGGTGGAGCCTATCTGCCGCCTGCCCACCATAGCCATGTCGTACTGGAAATAATGGTAGTTGGGGCCGCCGACATACGCCTTTACATGCCCGTTGTGCGGGTCCATGGACATGAACCCGGCACGCAAGTAGAACTTGTAGTAGCGGATGGAGTCCATCGGGGTGAGCACCGTGTCCCTCTCCCCGTTCCATGTGAACACGGACATCTTTTCGGGAGTGGCGAAGGCTTTCCTTATTTCGTCCTCGGAGGCTCCGTATTTCTTCATCATGCGGTAGCGGTCGGACTGGCGCATGGCCCGGTCGAGGATTTCATCGACCTGCTCTTGCGTGAGGCGGAAAGTATAAGGGGCTTTCTTCGCGCCCCGCTTCTCCTTGAAGAAGTAGGCCTGCATTTCTTTAAGATGCTCGGTAACGGCTTCTTCTGCATATTGCTGCATGCGCGAATCGATGGTGGTATATATCTTCAGTCCGTCGGTATACAGGTTGTAGTGCGTGCCGTCTTTCTTCACGTTCTTATTGCACCAGCCGTACAAGGGGTTCGTCTCCCAATCCAAAGAATCTTCATAATACTGCTGTGCCTGCCAGCCACGATACTTGGACTTGTCAGGCTTCTTGGCCGTCAGCACCCCGCGCAGGTATTCCCGGAAGTAGGTGGCAAGCCCCTCTTTGTGGTCTACACGGTTATAGTTCAACGTCAACGGCAATGCCTTCAACGAGTCGCACTCATGCGCCGTGATATATCCGGCCTTGCGCATCTGGTCGAGCACCACGTTACGTCGCCCGCGTGAACGCTCTTCAAAGCGCAGAGGATTGTAGAGGGAAGGATTCTTGCACATGCCGACCAACGTGGCAGCTTCCTCCACCTTCAAGGCATTGGGCTGGCGGCCGAAGTAGGTATGGGCGGCAGTCTTGATGCCCACGGCGTTATTCAAGAAGTCGAACTTGTTGAGATACATGGTCAGTATCTCTTCCTTGGTATAGTAGCGCTCCAGGTTTACGGCTATCACCCACTCTATCGGCTTCTGGAACAAGCGTTCCATTACATTGTCCGCATTCGGCGAATAGAGCTGCTTGGACAATTGCTGTGTGATGGTGCTTCCCCCGCCCGCGTTCTTTTGCATCAGGATGCCTCGCTTGATTATGGCACGGAACAAGGCTTTGGCATCAATGCCCGAATGGTCTACGAAGCGAACGTCTTCCGTGGCTATCAAGGCATTGACCAAGTTAGGGGAAAGTTCATCATAACCCACATACACGCGGTTCTCCTTACTATACGAATAGGTGCCCAACACTTTTCCGTCCGCAGAAATCACTTCTGTGGCAAATTTGTAATTGGGATTCTCCAGTTCTTCCACGGGAGGCATATATCCTATCCAGCCTTTTGCGATAGCCACAAATACGGCCACAGCCCCCACCACACCCAATGCAATGAGGGCCCACAACAGCTTAACAATCTTCCTTATCATGTTGAAAAAATAATCCTTAGTTCGAAATATAGGACAAAGTTACATATTTTATGCCATCCTTCCATGCACCGCGACATTTTTTCATGGTAACAGCCCCGTTCCATCATATTCTTTAACTGAAAATGCCACATACACTTGCCAGAAATCCCCACCTCATGCAGCCTGCAAGCGCAACGCATTCCGTGTTTACGCGCAATGCGTTCGGAGCACGGGCGCAACGTGTACGGAGCAAAGGGACTATCCATGCAAGACAAGCACAAGACAGAAAGGACATAAACAACATGCTGCAAACAAGAGAACAACACATGTGAAGAAAAACTTGCTGAAGTGCCTTCAATTTTTCCCGCACAAATTTCCGCGACATACAGAATTTGCCTACCTTTACACTCCCGAAAGGATTAAAAGTACATCAGCAATATGGTAAACAGAAGTTTAGTAAGCATAGCCGAGCACAGCAAGGAAAAAATCCTGTACATGCTCGAAATGGCACAAGAGTTCGAGAAACGCCCCAACCGCCAACTATTGAACGGCAAAGTGGTAGCCACCCTGTTCTTTGAGCCGTCCACCCGCACACGACTCAGCTTCGAGACCGCCGCAAACCGGTTGGGGGCACGTGTCATCGGGTTCAGCGACCCCAAGGCCACCAGTTCTTCCAAAGGCGAGACGCTAAAAGACACCATAAAGATGGTGAGCAACTACGCAGACATCATCGTGATGCGCCACTATCTGGAGGGGGCGGCACGGTACGCCAGCGAAGTGACCGACGTGCCCATAGTCAATGCCGGCGACGGGGCGAACCAGCATCCCTCGCAAACCATGCTCGACCTCTACTCCATCTACAAGACACAGGGCACGCTCGAGAACCTGAACATATTCCTGGTGGGCGACCTGAAATATGGTCGCACCGTGCACTCGTTGCTGATGGCCATGAGGCACTTCAACCCCACGTTCCACTTCATTGCACCCGATGAACTGAAGATGCCCGAAGAGTACAAGATATACTGCCGCAACAACCACATACGCTACATGGAGCACACGGAGTTCACGGAAGACATCATCAACGAAGCCGACATATTGTATATGACCCGCGTGCAACGCGAACGCTTCACCGACCTCATGGAATATGAACGGGTGAAGAACATATACGTGTTGCGCAACAAAATGCTGGCCGGCACGCGTCCCAACCTGCGCATTCTCCATCCCCTGCCCAGGGTAAACGAGATAGCCTACGACGTGGACGACAACCCGAAGGCTTATTACTTCCAGCAAGCACAAAACGGACTTTACGCCCGCCAGGCCATCCTGTGCGACGTGCTGGGCATTACATTGGAAGAAGTGAAAAACGATTGAACAACTTAAACCAGAAGCGAAACGATATGTCGAACGATAAGAAAGAACTGCAAGTGGCCGCCTTGAAAAACGGCACCGTCATAGACCACATCCCCTCCGAAAAAGTGTTTGCCGTGGTATCCCTCCTCGGGCTGGAGCACATGCAAAACAACATCACCATCGGCTTCAACCTGAAAAGCAACAAGCTGGGAAAGAAAGGAATCATCAAGATAGCAGACAAGTTCTTCTGCGACGACGAGATAAACAAAATAGCCGTCGTGGCACCAAACGTGAAGCTGAACATCATACGCGACTACGAAGTGGTAGAGAAGCGTGAAGTGAAGCTGCCGGACACCTTGCACGGCATCGTGAAGTGCTCCAACCCGAAGTGCATCACCAACAACGAGCCCATGCCGACGTTGTTCCATGTGATAGACCACGACAAGTGCGTCATCAAGTGCCACTACTGCGAAAAGGAACAGAGCCGCGAAGAAATAGCCATCCTATGAAAGAAGACTGGAAGCCCGGCACGATGATATACCCGCTGCCCGCCGTATTGGTGAGCTGCGGCAGCACGCCGGAGGAATATAACATACTGACCGTGGCATGGACGGGGACCATCTGCAGCAACCCGCCCATGTGCTACATATCCGTACGGCCGGAAAGGTATTCGTATGACATCATCAAGCGGAACATGGAGTTCGTCATCAACCTGACGACGAAAGACATGGCACGCGCCACGGACTGGTGTGGCGTCCGCTCCGGCAGGGACTACAACAAGTTCGAAGAGATGCACCTCACGCCAGGCAAATGCACCGTGGTCGGCGCCCCCCTCATCGAAGAATCGCCTTTGAGCATCGAGTGCCGGGTGAAAGAAATCATCTCGCTGGGTTCGCACGACATGTTCATCGCGGATGTGGTGAATGTCAGGGCGGACATGCGCAACCTGAACCAGGAAACAGGCAAGCTGGAACTGGCCAAAGCCAATCCGCTGGTATACGTGCATGGTGGATATTACGAACTGGGGGACGCCATCGGCAAGTTCGGCTGGTCTGTAGAAAAGAAGAAGTCCTGATTGAATAGCTTATGAGAATACGCCCGTTCCTACTGTTATGCATGTTGCTATGCTCCTTGCCGGAGCCTGTAGCAGGGCAGGCTGCGGCAACGGACGCGGACAAGGACAGCAAGAAAACGGGGAAGCATGAGTCTCCCGTAAACTTCGGTATCAAGGGCGGGTTCACGTCCTCATCGTTCCTCATATCGGACTTCAGCATAGAAGGGGTGCCAATCGATGTGGTACAAAACAATTACCGGATAGGCTACTTCGGTTCGCTGTTCATGCGAATAAACTTCGACAAGCACTTCCTGCAACCCGAAATATCTTATAATGTAAACCGAAGCAGCCTCACATTCCAAATGCCGGCAGATGAAGGGGAAATGCTTCCGGGCGACAGGCTAAGCTCCATGTCCATCAGTTCGTCCATACACAGCATAGACATCCCAGTAATTTATGGATACAATTTCATAAAACAAGGCCCGTATAGCCTGGCCATATTCGGCGGGCCAAAAATCCGTTGCATCATGACAGGGCTGAGCAACACCGAGTTCGAAGGGTTCGAACAAACCGACATAAAAGAAGAACTACACCCGTTCAATGTAAGCCTTACGATGGGCGTGGCAGTAAACATATCAAACATTTTCTTCGATTTCCGGTACGATGCAGGACTGCACAACATATCGAAAGGAGTGACCTATACCGATGACAGCTCCACCGGAAACGCCATCCACTTCAAACGCCGCAACGACGTACTCAGCTTTTCCTTCGGTATTTTTTTCTGACTTACGCGCCACTCGCCCGCCCCTTCCCGTGCCGGTGCCCGCATCCATCAAGCATGTCGGGAGGGCGGAAGTAGCACTTCGAGGCGTGCTTTGTAGCCACCTTTCATCGGTCTTCATGCTGCCTCGCCCCTACAAAAGTGCCACCCTTACTATACAAAGGTGCCACTCTTGATAGGCAAAGGTGCCACCTTTGGTAGGCAAAAGTGGCACCTTTGGTATGGCGAGGTAGCACATCGACCGGACATTCGTGGCACATCGACCGGGCATTCATGGCACATCGACCGGGACTCCGTGCCGGAATGTGCCGGCACAAGTGCAGGCATAAACGAAAGAAGGCGACAGAGGAAGCAAAACTTCCTCCATCGCCTTCCGTTTGCGCGTGGCCGGGAGCGGTTATTCCGCCTCTTCTTCCGGCTTCATGTTGGTATATACTGTCTGCACGTCGTCGAACTCTTCCAGACGCTCAATCATCTTGTTGATGGTCTCACGGTGCTCCGGAGTCACGTCCTTCAAGTCGTTCGGAATGTAGGTGAAGTCACCGCCGACATCCTCAAAGCCGTTCTCTTCCAGATGTTTCTGGATGGCGGCATAGCTCTTGGGGTCTCCGTAGATGGTGATGGTTCCTTCCTCTTCATCTTCCTCGTAGTCCTCATCCACGTCATAGTCTATCATGTCGAGGATGAACTCCTCCATGTCCATGCCGTCTTTCTTCTTGAACGTGAACACGCACTTGTGGTCGAAGAGGAATGCCAGCGAGCCCATTGTGCCCAGGTTGCCGCCGAACTTGTTGAACACCGAACGCACATCGGCTACCGTGCGGGTGGGATTGTCGGTCAGCGTGTCTACAAAGACAGCCACGCCGTGCGGGCCGTAACCCTCGTATGTCATTCCCTTGTAATCGCTTTGGTCTTTTCCCAAAGCATTTTTTATGGCACGCTCAATGTTGTCCTTCGGCATGTTCTCGCGCTTGCAGGTGGCAATCACCGAACGCAACGTCGGGTTGTTTTCCGGTTCGGGGCCTCCGGCTTTCACCGCGATGGCTATCTGCTTGCCCAGTCTTGTAAAGGTCTTGGCCATGTGGCCCCATCTTTTCAATTTCGTAGCTTTTCTATATTCAAACGCTCTTCCCATTGGAGTATAATTTAAAGTTTGATACTAATTGTTATTTCAAATATCGTCAACGGAGTTTAGCACCCAGCTTGTTTTCCAGGTTTGTTATCAGCTTGGACATGATTTTGTCTATCTGCTTCTCGTTCAGCGTGGCATTCTCGTCTTGCAACATGAAGCTCACGGCATAGCTCTTCTTGCCGGCTTCCAGGTTCTTGCCTTCATATACGTCGAAGAGCGATACCTGCTTCAGGAGCTTCTTCTCCGTCTCGTATGCTATCTTTTCTATCTCGGCAAACTGCACGTTCTTGTCTATGAGCAAAGCCAAGTCGCGCTTCACGGCGGGGAACTTGGAGATTTCCGTGTATTCCACCTTCACGTTCTTGATGGCTTTCAGCAGTTCCTTCCAGTTGAGGTCGGCATAATATACCTCGCCATCGATGTCGAACGGCTTCAGCAGCTTGCGCGTCACCACGCCGAAGGTGGCGAGGCGCTTGCCGCCTTTCGTGTTTACCGACAGGGCCGTGGCATATATGTCGTCTGCCAGGTTGCCCACCACGAAGTCGCGCATCCGCAGTCCCAGGCGGACGAAGATGTTCTCCACATATGCCTTCAACTCGTACACGGAAGTGTCTTCATCGGCATGCGCCCATGAGTTGGAGACCTTCTTGCCGGTGAGCCACAGGGCCAGGTGGTAGTCTTCCTCGTATGCGGCCAGCACCTTTTCCTCGTTCTTCTTCTCCTCATGGAAGTAGTAGCAGTTGCCGAACTCGAAGAAAGCCAGGTCGGCGTTCTTGCGGTTGGCATTGTGGGCGATGCTCTCCAGGCCGCCGAACAGCAGGGTCTGGCGCATCACGTTCAGGTCGGCGCTCAGCGGGTTGAGCAGCCGCACGAGGTTGCGCGAAGGATAAGACTCCAGCCCGTCGTAATAGGCGGCAGCCGTCAGCGAGTTGTTCCATATTTCGTTGAAGCCGCAGCCCACCAGTTGCTCGGCCACCAGGTTCTGCAACTTGTTGGACTTGTCGCACTCGCCTTTCGTGGTGAGGCTCGACTTCAGCGTGGTCGGTATCTCCACATTATTATATCCATAGATGCGCAGTATGTCTTCTATCACGTCGCAGTCGCGCTGCACGTCCACGCGGTAGGGAGGCACGTCCAGCACCAGTCCGTCCGCCGTCTCGCTCACAATCTTCATCTCCAGGCTGGTCACGATGCTCTTGATGGTGTCTGCCGGTATCACCTTGCCCACGAGCGAATGCACTTTTTCGTAGGGAAGCTCCACGCGGAAGTCGTTGAACGTGGCATTGCACACGTCCTTGATGTCGCAGGAGACCGTGCCGCCGGCCAGCTCCTTTATCATCAGGGCGGCCAGCTTGAGGCAGTATATCACGTTGTTGGGGTCGATGCCTCGCTCGTAGCGGAACGATGCGTCGGTGTTCAGCCCGTGACGGCGTGCCGTCTTGCGTATCCACGTGGGATGGAAGTAGGCGCTCTCCAGGAAGACGTCCGTGGTGTGCTCCGTGGAGCCGGAGTCGAGGCCGCCGAACACGCCGGCGATACACATGGGCTCCTCGGCGTTGCATATCATCAGGTCGCGCCCGTCCAGTTTACGCTCCACGCCGTCCAACGTCACGAAGGGCGTGCCTTGGGGCAACGTCTTCACAATGACCTTCCGACCCTTGATTTTGTCCGCATCGAAGCAATGGAGCGGCTGGCCGAAGGCGTGGACAATGTAGTTCGTCACGTCCACCACGTTGTTTATAGGACGCAGGCCTATGGCATGCAGCTTGTCTTTCAGCCAATCGGGGCTTTCCTTCACCGTGACGCCCTTGACCGTGACGCCGGAGTAGTGCGGGCATGCCTCGGCGTTCTCCACACATACGTCGATGTCCAAGTCATGGTTGTCCACCGCAAAGGCGTCCACCGACGGCTTCTTCAGCGAGGCCGGCTTGCCGTTGCGCACCAGGTAGGCATAGAGGTCGCGCGCCACGCCGTAGTGCGAGCAGGCATCGGCGCGGTTGGGCGTGATGTCCACCTCGAGCACATAGTCGCTCTTGATGTTATAGTAGTCCTTGGCCGGCGTGCCGGGCACGGCGCTGTCGGGCAACACGATGATGCCCGCATGGTCGGTGCCTATCCCGATTTCGTCCTCGGCGCAAATCATGCCGTTCGACTCCACGCCGCGCAGTTTCGACTTCTTTATGGTGAAGCACTCGTCGCCGTCGTACAACTTGGTGCCCAGCGTGGCCACCACTACCTTCTGGCCTGCGGCCACGTTGGGCGCGCCGCACACTATCTGCACCGGCTCGCCCTGTCCCAGGCTGACCGTGGTGATGTGCATGTGGTCGGAGTTGGGATGGGGTTCGCAGGTCAGGACCTCACCAATCACCAACCCTTCCAAGCCGCCTTTTATCGTTTGTATTTCCTCCACGCTCCCGGTTTCCAGGCCGATGGAAGTCAAGGCGGCGGCCACTTCGGCAGGCGTCAGGTCGAAGTCCACATATTCTTTCAACCAATTATAAGAGATATTCATAGCTATATTTTATTGTATTCCAAATGACCCGCAAAGTTAATAAGTTTTTTTGGTTGACGTGGAATTATCGCATGAGAAATTGACGGGTGCGGACGGCCATGTGCGTCCCGGCGGGGGCGCACAGGCTGCGGGGGGCCGGGAAGACTCCCCGGCAAGGTGCTTCAAAATACGCTACTGCGTATTTTTAACTGCCCTACTGCGCATTTTCAAACGCACTATAGGGGAGCTGCAAACGCACTATAGAGGAGTTGGAAACGCACTATAGAGCATTTTCAACTGCACTATAGAGTAGTTATAAACGCGCTATAGTGCGTTTCCAGCCACACTATAGCGCATTTCCGGCGGGGTCTGGAGGGAATGGCCGAGGGGATGGCAATAAAAAAGCGGCGCCTTGTGTGCCAAGACGCCGCTCGCAATATGTTTTTCCCCGAAGGGGGGAAGGGAAGCCGTCAACCGCCGAAGTTGTCGAACATCAGGTTGGACATCGGCACGCCCAGGTCGTCGAGCATCTTCTCAACAGCCTTCGACATCGGGCCGGGGCCACACATGTAGTACTCTATGTCTTCGGGAGCCTCGTGGTTCTTCAAGTATGTATCGTAAATCACTTGGTGCACGAAGCCCGGAGTGTACTTCACGCCTGCCGCGTCGGCTGCCGGGTCGGGCCGGTCGAGCGCCAGGTGGAACGAGAAGTTGGGGAAGTCCTTCTCCAGCTGCAGGAAGTCTTGCAGGTAGAACACCTCGTTCAAGGCACGCGCGCCGTAGAAGTACGACATCTTGCGGTCCGTGGTGTGCAGCGTCTTCGTCATGTGCATGATTTGCGCACGCAACGGAGCCATGCCGGCACCACCGCCAATCCACATCATCTCCTTCTTCGAGTCGAATATCGGGTGGAAGTCGCCATAAGGGCCGCTCATGATTACCTTGTCGCCCGGCTTCAGCGTGAAGATGTACGACGAGGCGATGCCCGGCATCACGTCTTGGAAGCCCACTTGCGGTTTCGGTTTGAACGGCGGCGTGGCGATGCGGACGGTCAGCATGATGCGGTCGCCCTCGGCCGGATAGTTGGCCATGGAGTAGGCGCGGATGGTCTCCTCCTCGTTCTTGCACTTCAGGCCGAACAGGCCGAACTTCTGCCATGCAGGCAGGTATTCGTCGCCAATCAGGCTCTTGTCGATGTCCTTGTCATAGTCCATCTCGTATTTCGGTATCTTGATTTGCGCATACGAACCGGGGATGAAGTCCATGTGCTCGCCGGGAGGCAATGCCACGATAAACTCCTTGATGAACGTGGCCACGTTCTTGTTGGAGATGACCTCACACTCCCACTCTTTCACGCCGAGCACGCTTTCGGGCACCTTGATGGACATGTCGCCCTTCACCTTCACCTGGCAACCCAGACGCCAATGGTCCTTCTGCTGCTTGCGGCTGAAGTGGGGAATCTCGGAAGGCAGAATCTCACCGCCACCCTCCAGTACCTGGCACTTGCACTGTCCGCAAGAACCCTTGCCACCACAGGCCGAGGGAAGGAACACGCCATTGACGGCCATCGTGTTCAGCAACGTGGAGCCGGAAGCGACCTCCAGTTCCTTCTCGCCGTTGATGGTTACTTTCACATTTCCCGACGGTACCAAGAACATCTTGGCCACCAACAGGACTACCACAAGCAACAGGATTACTATGAGGAATACTGCAATGCTCGCTAATATCAAATTCATATCCATTGTCTTATTCCTTTCTTCTTTAAATGTTCAACCCTGAAAAACACATAAATGCCATGGCCATCAAACCTACCGTGATGAACGTGATGCCCAGGCCCTTCAGCGGGGCAGGCACATCGGAATAAGCCATCTTCTCGCGCACGGCAGCCAAGCCCACAATGGCCAGCATCCAGCCGATACCCGAACCCAAAGCATAAGAAATGGCATCGACCACGCTGCCGATATACTTGGGATCGCTATCACTCAGATTGATGCGCTGTTGCATGAAGAGCGAGGCACCCATGATGGCGCAGTTCACAGCAATCAACGGCAGGAATATACCCAACGAAGCATACAGCGAGGGACTGAAACGCTCCACCGCCATTTCCACCAGCTGTGTGATACCGGCTATCACCGCGATAAACAGGATGAAGCTGAGGAAGCTCAAATCAACGCCCGGAATAATAGCGTCAGGCCCCAGCACCTTGGTTTGCAACAAATAGTTGACAGGCAAAGTCACTACAAGCACGAATGTCACGGCAATGCCCAGTCCTACTGAAGTCTTCACAGTCTTCGACACGGCCAAATACGAACACATACCGAGGAAGAATGCGAATATCATGTTGTCCACAAAAATGGACCGTATGAGTAAGTTAAAAAAATCTCCCATGATGATAATTCTATTTTGTAATTAGTAGCAAATGGTTAATACACTACCTGAATCATTTCTCTTGCAGTTCTTTGTGATGGGCACGCTGGTACCAGATGATACAGGCCACAATAATCAATGCCATAGGCGGCATCATCATCAAGCCGTTGTTCACATAGCCCAGTTCTTGAATAGGCTTATAGTTCAGGATGTTGAAGCCAAGCAACGTGCCCGAACCCAGCAACTCACGGATGAAAGCCACCATCAACAGGATTTTGGCATATCCCAATCCATTGCCCAAGCCATCGAGGAACGATTCCCATGGGCCATTCTGCATGGCAAATGCCTCCAAACGTCCCATCAGGATACAGTTCGTAATGATCAAGCCCACATATACGGAGAGCTGCACGCTCACATCATAAGCAAAAGCTTTCAGAATCTCGCTTACCACCGTTACCAAAGCAGCCACTACCACCAATTGCACGATGATACGGATACGATTAGGAATGGTCTTACGTATCAAAGAAATCACCACATTGGAGAAAGCCGTAATCACCGTTACGGAAAGTCCCATCACAATGGCCGGCTCCAGCTTGGAGGTCACAGCCAATGCGGAACAGATACCCAGCACCTGTACAGTTACCGGGTTATTCATACCCAAAGGAGTTGAGAATACTTCTTTATTCTTCTTAGAAAACAATTGTCCCATCGTCTTTAATCCTCCACATTATTGGTTAAAAACTTCTTGTAATTGCTTAGGCAACTCTTGATCATGGCATCTACCGCTACGGAAGTAATCGTACCACCAGATATGCCATCTACCTGATAATCTTCTTTCTCAATTTTGCCATGTTTCACTACGCCAAGAGCAACATCGCCATTTTCCAAAGTCTTCTTGTTTATGAACTGATTTTGAAAAGGTTCTGTAGCGATTTCCGCACCCAAGCCAGGAGTTTCACTAGCATGAGAGAAGTAAGTACCGTACACGGTATTTCTATCCTCGTTGAGTGCGACATATCCCCAAATTGCTCCCCATAGACCTGTGCCGTATACCGGGAAAACATATTTCTTCTCGCCATCTATATCGGCAACAAATACATGCAGACGATTCTTCCCTTTCACTTCCTTTTCATAGCTGGTGGCAAACTCGTTAGCAGGAACTTCACTCAACGTGCCATCCTCATTCATTAGCATGTCTTTCACATACTTGGCATATTCGGCATCAGCATTTTCTACGCCACGCTTGTTCAAGGCTGCCAGAATCTGCTTTTTTGTATCCAACTCCACATTTTTATTCTGTGTCTCTTTCAAAGATGAACTTACAAAAGCTAACAGGAATGCAACGATAACAACTATTACCGAAGCATAAATGATAGTATAACTGTTACTATTGGTATTCATTTTATCTCGGTATTTTAATTGTTAGACTTTACGGATTTAAGTGCCGCACGTTTTTCACGACGGCTGATGTTGTTCTGCACCACACAATAGTCAATCAATGGAGCAAAGATATTCATCAGCAAGATGGCAAGCATCATGCCCTCAGGATAACCCGGATTCAATACACGGATAATGATGGCCATCGCGCCAATCAAGAAACCATAAATATATTTACCAGTTTCCGTACGCGCCGAAGTCACAGGGTCAGTAGCCATGAAAACTGCACCGAAGCAGAAGCCACCCAATACCAAATGCTCGTACCAAGGCATGTGGGCTATTGTCGTATCAGGACCTGCCACATTAAATACCCAAGCCATCAATGCGCCTCCGACAAATACAGAAAGCATCGTCTTCCAACTGGCAATACCAGTCCATAACAGAATAACAGCACCTATGGCGATAGCAATGACACTCGTTTCACCAATGGAACCAGGAATCAATCCCGTTACCATGTCCCATGAAAATGGAGGCAATACATTGAGAGTAGGATCTTTAGCTGCACCTAACGCTGTCGCACCAGAAAAACCATCTACAAACTGATTGCCACCTAAGCCAAAGATAGAGCTACCAGATATCCATACAGCATCACCAGACATCTTCGTGGGATAAACAAAGAACAAGAATGCGCGGGTAATCAATGCCACGTTAAACACGTTCATGCCTGTACCGCCAAACACTTCCTTCGCAAAAATAACAGAGAAAGCCGTAGCCACAGCTAGCATCCACAACGGACACTCAACAGGCACAATCATCGGGATCAGCAT
>CALUGY010000026.1 GCA_944320295.1 uncultured Bacteroides sp. | reverse complement strand
AACCCCAATTCGTCCGAGTCGTACATCATCTTCGAGTTCATGCAAGACCAGTACATGTCGCAAAGCGTACATCTGGCTTCGCTCGTGCAGAAACAGTTCCGCACCACCTGCAAGCGGGCCGACCGGGGTGTGCACCAGGCCGGGTTTCTCGTGCTGAAGGCCAGCGCGATGCCCAGCATCTTGGTGGAACTGGGCTTCATCTCCACTCCGGAGGAAGAACGTTATCTCAATACGGAGGCCGGGGCTTCGTCGCTGGCACAAGGCATATACCGCGCCTTCCTGACCTACAAGGCCGAACAAGAAGCCAAACTGAACGGCAATGCGGCTCCCGTCCCAGCTCCAGCTTCGGTTGATAATGGTAGCCAGGCTGAGGCTCCTGTACAGTCGCAAGCCCATGATGACAAGCCGGGCCGTGCCCCCGTCAAGGTGGAGCAGACCACGGTGGGCAACATCGTGTTCAAACTGCAAATCCTCACTTCAGACCGCGTCTTGTCCAAGAACGACAAGCGTCTGAAGGGACTGAAAGGTACGGAATATTACAAGGAAGGCGGGCTGTACAAGTATACGTACGGCGCGTCGTCCAGTTACGATGAAATCAAACGGCTTAAACGTTCCATTGCCGCCAAGTTCAAGGACGCGTTTATCGTGGCGTTTGAAAACGGCAAGAAGACGGACGTTAACGCCGCCATCAGGAAAACGAGTAAAAACAAAGCTAAATAAGTGATAATCATGAAACGTATCTCTAAAGAAGTCAAGATAGGCATAGCGGGTGTCATAGCCCTGTGCGTGCTGGTATATGGCATCAACTATTTGAAGGGAATCCATCTCTTCAAGCCGACAAGCTACTTCTACGTACAGTTCCAGAACATCAACGGCCTCACGAAGTCCAGTCCGGTGTTTGCCGACGGGTTCCGTGTGGGCATCGTGCGCGAGTTGTACTACAACTACGACCATTCCGGGCACGTGTTGGCCGAAATCGACGTGGAGCCCGACCTGCGTATCCCCAAAGGAAGTTCCGCCGAGTTGTCTACCGACATGCTGGGCGGCATAAAGATGAACCTGCTTCTGGCCAACAACCCGCGCGAACGGCACGAGGTGGGCGACACCATCCCAGGCCGGTTGAACAACGGTATGCTCGACCAGGTGGCCGCCTTCATGCCGCAAGTGGAGCAGATGCTGCCCAAGTTGGACTCCATCCTCTCTTCGCTGAACACGTTGCTGGCCGACCCTGCCATCCCCGCCACCCTGCGCAACGTGCAGGACCTGAGCGCGAATCTGGCCACCACCAGCCGCAATCTGAACACCTTGATGGCGAACGACATACCCCAACTCACCGGCAAGCTGAACCATATAGGGGACAACTTCGTCTCCATCTCGGACAACTTGAAGGAGGTGGACTATGCCGCGGCCATGCAACGGGTGGACTCCACGCTGGCCAACGTCAAGCAACTGACCGACCGTTTGACCAGCAAGGACAATACCGTGGGCCTGCTGCTGAACGACCCCGCGCTCTACAACAACCTGAACGCCACCACGGCCAACGCCGCCAGCCTGCTCGAAGACCTGCGCCTGCATCCCAAACGCTACGTGCACTTCTCCCTGTTCGGCAGGAAGGACAAGTAATCCCGGCAGTACGTCAAAATCCGGAGAGGGGCTTCCCCCGCTCCGTCCAAATGATGCCGCAAGCCTTTGCGGCAGCTATCCATTACGACTATGACAGACAATCAGACTTTTCAAGACAAGACGGCAGTCTACTACACGTTGGGCTGCAAGCTCAACTTCGCGGAGACTTCCACCCTGGGCCGGATGCTGCAAGAGGCCGGGGTGCGCACCGCCCGTAAGGGGGAGCAGGCCGACATCTGCGTGGTGAACACCTGCTCGGTGACGGAAGTGGCCGACAAGAAATGCCGCCAAGCCATACACAAGTTGGTGCGACGCCACCCGGGGGCCTTTGTCGTGGTCACCGGATGTTACGCGCAGCTCAAGCCCGACACCGTGGCGCACATCGACGGGGTGGACCTCGTGCTGGGCGCCGAACAGAAGGGCGACCTGCTCCGCTACCTGGGCGACCTGCGCAAAAATACCGTCGGACAGGTCCACACTTCCCCGCTGAAAGACATCCGGACTTTCGCGCCGTCCTGCTCGCGGGGCGACAGGACCCGCTTCTTCCTTAAAGTGCAAGACGGGTGCGACTATTTCTGCTCCTATTGTACCATCCCGATGGCCCGGGCAGGAGCCGCAACGGCAGCATCCAAGCCCTTGTAGACCAGGCACGCAGGGCCGCGGAAGAGGGCGGGAAGGAAATCGTGCTCACCGGCGTCAACATAGGAGACTTCGGGAAGACCACGGGCGAGACCTTCTTCGGCCTGGTGCAGGCCCTCGACGAGGTGGAAGGCATAGAGCGTTACCGCATCTCGTCCATCGAGCCGGACTTGCTCCAGGACGACCTGATAGACTTCGTGGCCCGTTCCCGCCGTTTCATGCCCCACTTCCATGTCCCCCTGCAGTCGGGCAGCGACACCGTGTTGCGCCTCATGCGCCGCCGTTACGACACCGCCCTCTTTGCCCGAAAGGTGGAGCGCATCCGCCAGAAGATGCCCCACGCGTTCATCGGCGTGGACGTCATCGTGGGCACGAGGGGCGAGACGGAGGCCTGCTTCCGCCAGTCGTACGACTTCATCCGCAGCCTCGACATCAGCCAACTGCACGTCTTCAGCTACTCCGAAAGGCCCGGCACGCAGGCCCTGAAGATTGACGGCGCAGTTCCCCCGCAGGAGAAGCACCGCCGCAGCCAGCTCCTGCTGGACCTCTCCGACGGGAAGCTGCACGACTTTTACCGCCGCCACATCGGCCAGGAGATGCCCGTGTTGCTCGAACGCTCCAAGCCCGGCACGCCCATGCACGGCTTTACCCCGAATTACATCCGCGTCGAGGTGCCCCGCAACGAGGCCCTCGACAACCGCCTGATAACCACCCGTCTGGGTGACTTCAACTCCACGGGGACGGCCCTCGTGGGAGAGTTGAAGCACATCTGACAAACCCCTCGAAGACATGAAATCAAGACTTGTATACTGGCTGACATACGCGTCGATGTGGATGCTGGCCTCCTTGCCGTTCCCCCTGCTGTACCTGCTGTCGGACATGCTGTGCCCGTTGGTGCGGCACGTGGTGCGCTACCGGCGCACGGTGGTACGTGCCAACCTACGCAACGCGTTCCCCGACAAAGACACCGCCCAACTGCGCCGCATAGAGCGCGACTTCTACCACTACCTGTGCGACTACCTCCTCGAAGAGGCAAAGCTCATGCGCCTGTCCTTCAAAGGATTGTGCCACAGGATGAAGTACGACAACACCGAAGCCTACCTCGACATGATAGAGCGCCACGGCGGCGTCGTACTGCTCATCCCCCACTATGCCAACTTCGAGTGGATAACCGGCATTTGCTCCATCATGCGCCCCGGCGATGTCCCCGTGCAAGTCTACAAGCCCCTCCGCAACGGGCACCTCGACCGCCTCTTCCGCCACGTCCGCGCACGCTTCGGGGGCTACAATGTGCGCAAGCACGACACCGCCCGTGAGCTCGTCCGGCTGCGCCGCGCCGGGAAGCGCATCGCCGTGGGCCTGATAACCGACCAGTCGCCCAACCCCAGCGAGGCCCATTACTGGACCACGTTCCTCCACCAGGATACCGTCTTCATGGACGGCGCCGAGCGCATAGCCAAGCTCATGGCTTTCCCCGTGTTCTACTGCGAGCTCACCCGCGAGCGCAGGGGCCATTGCCGCGTGCGCTTCGACCTCGTGACGGAAACCCCCAGGGACACCCCCGACGGGTACATCACCGAGCAATTCGCACGCCGTCTGGAACAAACGATATGCCGCGCGCCCGCCTACTGGCTGTGGTCGCACCGCCGCTGGAAACTCAAACGAAAGGACATTGAACATGCTTAAAACCGCCGTCGTCATCCTCAACTGGAACGGGGAAGCCATGCTCCGCCGATTCCTGCCCACCCTCATCCGCTGCACCGACCTGCCCGACACCGCCCTCTACGTGGCCGACAACGGCTCGACGGACAACTCCATCAGCCTGATAAAGAACGACTTCCCCGACATCCGCATCCTCCCCCTGGGACGGAACCACGGCTTTGCCGAGGGATACAACCTGGCCATCGCTCGGGTGGAAGCCCGCTACGTGGTACTCCTCAACTCCGACGTCGAGGTCACCGACGGCTGGCTCCGTCCCCTCGTCCACCATCTCGACACACACCCGGAATGCGCCGCATGCCAGCCCAAGCTCCTCTCCCTCAAGCAGAAAGACCACTTCGAGTATGCCGGGGCGGCCGGCGGATACCTCGACCGCCTGGGCTACCCCCTGTGCCGCGGACGCCTCCTCTCCACCGTCGAGGCCGACCACGGCCAGTACGACCACCCCGCCACCCTGCTCTGGGCCACCGGCGCCGCACTCTGCATGCGCCGCGACGACTACCTCGAAGCCGGCGGCCTCGACCCCCGGTTCTTTGCCCACATGGAAGAGATAGACCTCTGTTGGAGACTCCGCGCCCGCGGCCGCGACATAAGCTGCGTGCCCCAAAGCCGCGTCTACCACCTGGGCGCCGCCACCCTGCACCGCGACAGCCCCCGCAAAACCTTCCTGAACTTCCGCAACAACCTGCTGATGCTCTACAAAAACCTGCCCGCCAGCCGTTTGCGCCCCGTGCTCCGCGCCCGCGCGATGCTCGACCTCGTGGCCGCCCTGCACTACCTGCTCCTCCTCCAGCCCCGCAACACCTGGGCCGTGGCCCGCGCATGACGGTCATACAAAACCCTCCGCCCCAGCTTCCGTGCCGACCGCGAGCGCAACCTGCGCCTCGCCACACAGCCCCTTCCCACCGGCATCCTCCCCCTCAGCCTACTGTGGCAGTACTACGTGCGCCACCGCAAACGCTTCTCCGACCTCCCCACGGCAGGGCAGGAGTGACCCCCTCCGGCCTCCCCGCCACCCCCGCCGCCCACACCGGGACACGCCTCATGACACGGGCGCCATGCCACATCACCCCGCATGGCGCCCGCTTTATTTTCCCGCCACTCCATCCGCCGTCCCCCTCTATATATATAATAATGTGTACCGACCCATCCCTCCGTCCCTCCTTATATATATAATAATGTGTAACGCCCGCCGCCGCCCACTCCCGCGCAAACATCCTTTAACACTTGAAACATTTTTGAAATATTCCCCCGAAATATTTTGCACACTTCGCCGCAAGCCCTATCTTTGCGGATAGAGAACTGATAAAAATACTAATAAACTTAATGTCTAACCCGCCCAGTTGTCAAGAAAAAGTCAAACGAATTTTTCATTCGGGACAAAGCAATTCCTCGTGGGGGACAAACGAGGCCCTCGTGGGGGACAAACGAGACCCTCGTGGGGGACAAACGAGACCCTCGTGGGGGACAAACGAGAACCTCATTTTAGGGAAATCTGTAACGCATTGTAACCCAATGAATTACGCGGAAGGCTCAAAAACGCTTGCCAACGGGCACAAATGTAAACATCTATGATTTTTTGGAAGAGAATCCAACAGGTCATAAACAACCTGTGGTATCCCCGTTGCATTACCATCGGGAAGCCTGTGGAAACACAGGAGTTAGCCATCCGCATAGCCCGCGAGTGCACCGTGTCGCCCGCCGACACCCATGCCGTGCTGCGCGCCTTGCCCAACGTCATGACCGACTTCCTAAAAGAGAGCCGCGCCATCCACCTCGAAGGCATAGGCTGGTTCCGCTACACCACCATCTCCACCGGTAACGGCGTGGCCACGAAGGAGGAAGTCAGCGAGAAGCAAATCAAGGGACTGCGTGTGCACTTCACCCCCGAGCGTGCCCGCAATGCCGAGGGCGGCTACACCCGCGCCCTCATCCCCTCAACCGGCTTCACCTACATGGAGTGGCTCGGCCGCCCCTCCGAGGAAACCGAAATCCCCGACGACGAGGAGGAAGAGGGTGGCGGCACCCAGCCCGGCGGCGGGGAAGGGACGTTGGGATAAGAAAAAAAAGAAACCCCACCCTGCTCTCCCCATAAGGGGACGGAGCAAAAAGGGTGGGGCTTTCCTGTGAAATGTCCTGGGTATCTATCCCCCTCCCTATGGGGGAGGGGGTGCAGGGAGAGAGGCCGGGAGGTCTGGGAGGTCACCCCTCCATCCTCATCTCGACCCCCGCGGCCTCGATGTCGGCCCCCATGGGGGGATTCCGCTTCATGAGCCGCAGCTCCACGGCGGTCACCGCGGGGAAGTCGCGCAGCAGTCGGCGGGCTATGCGGGCGGCGGCGTGTTCCAGCAGCCGGCTGGGCGTGGCCATCTCCTGGGCCACGGCCCGGTGCACGGCGCCGTAGTCCACGGTGTCGTCCACCTGGTCGGTCCGCGCCGCGCGGCCCAGGTCGGTCTCGAGGCGGAGGTCCACGGTGAACTCGTTGCCCACCAGCCTTTCTTGCTCGGCCACGCCGTGGCGGGCGTGGAAGCGGAGGCCGCGTAAGAGTATGGCGCCTTGCATGGGGGTGGGGCGGTTATCCGCAGCGTGACGCGCCGCAGGTGGTACAGATAAGGCAGCCCTCCTGGTAGACGAGCGTCTCGTTGCCGCAGTTGGGGCACTTCTTGCCCTTGGCCTCGGTGCCGTCCTGCACGTATTTCTTCAACGCGCGCTCCACGCCGTTCTTCCAGGTGTTGATGTTCTCGCTGTCGAGCTGCAGGGAGCCCACCAGCTTGATTACCTGCTCTATGGGCATGCGGTAGCGCAGCACCCCGGAGATGAGCTTGGCGTAGTTCCAGTACTCCTTGTTGAACTTCTCCGACAGGCCTTCTATCGTGACCTTGTAGCCGCGCTTGTTCTCGAACTGGAAGTCGTAGTGCTTCCGCCCGTCGTCGTCATAGTTCTTGATGATATGCCCCGAGGTGACGCTCTTGGGCAGCACGATGCCCTCGTCGTCGTCGAGCACGCCGGTGAAGATTTCGTAGGGATAGCCGTTCATGAGTCCCACGAATGCCACCCAGCGCTCCTTGTTGTTCTGGAAGCGCACCACGTCGGCCTCCAGCACCTTGGGCCTCGTTTCGACCACCGTGGGCGGTTTGCACGGGGGGAGCTCCTCCTTCTTGTCGCTCTTGGTGGAGATGAGTACCCCTGAGCGGGAGCCTTCGCGGTAGACGGTGCAGCCCTTGCAGCCCGACTGCCATGCCTCGATGTAGAGGCGGTTGACGAGTGCCTCGTCCACGTCCTGCGGCAGGTTGATGGTGACGCTTATCGAGTGGTCCACCCAGCGCTGGATGCGCCCTTGCATCTTGACCTTCATGAGCCAGTCCACGTCGTTCGACGTAGCCTTGTAGTAGGGCGATCGGCTCACGAGGTCGTCTATTTCGTCCTGGGTGTATCGCTTGGCGGGGTCATAGCCGTTGGCCTCCATCCAGGTGACGAACTTGGGATGGAATACGATGTACTCTTCAAAGGCATCGCCGGTCTCGTCCACATAGTCCACGCGCACGTTCGTGTCGTTCGGGTTCACCTTCCGCCGGCGTTTGTAGACGGGCAGGAAGACGGGCTCGATGCCCGACGTGGTTTGCGTCATGAGGCTGGTTGTGCCCGTGGGGGCTATGGTGAGGCAGGCAATGTTGCGCCGGCCGTATCTCACCATGTCGTCGTACAAGGCCGGGTCGGCCTCGCGCAGGCGGTTGATGAAGGGGTTGTCCTTCTCGCGCTCGGCGTCGTATATCTCAAAGGCACCCCGCTCCTTGGCCATCTCGACCGACGCGCGGTAGGCCGTGAGGGCAATGGTGCGGTGCACCTCCTCGGAGAAGGCGGTCGCCTCCTCGGTGCCGTAGCGCAACCCGAGTGCGGCGAGCATGTCCCCCTCGGCGGTGATACCCACGCCCGTGCGGCGTCCCTGTCCGCTCTTCTTGTAGATTTTTTGCCATAACACGCGCTCGGTGTGCTTCACCTCCTCGCTCTCCGGGTCCGACTCGATCTTCTCCTGTATGCGCTCAATCTTCTCCAGCTCCAGGTCGATGATGTCGTCCATGATGCGCTGTGCCAATGCCACGTGCTTCCTGAAGAGGTCGAAGTCGAAGTACGCGTCGGGCCTGAACGGGTTCACAACGTACGAGTAGAGGTTGATGGCGAGCAGGCGGCATGAGTCATACGGGCACAGGGGGATTTCGCCGCAAGGGTTGGTAGACACCGTGCGGTACCCCAGGTCGGCGTAGCAGTCGGGCACCGACTCCCTCAGGATGGTGTCCCAAAACAGTACGCCCGGCTCCGCGGATTTCCATGCGTTGTGCACGATTTTGCCCCAAAGCTCTGCGGCATTGATTTCCTTCTGCACGATGGGGTGCTCCGAGTCGATGGGGTATTGTTGCACATAAGGCTTCCCGTCTATGGCGGCCTGCATGAAGGCGTCGTCCAACTTGACGGACACGTTAGCCCCGGTCACCTTTCCCTCGGCCATCTTCGCGTCGATAAACGCCTCCGAGTCCGGGTGCTTGATAGACACGCTCAGCATCAACGCGCCCCTGCGGCCGTCCTGCGCCACCTCCCTCGTCGAGTTCGAGTAGCGTTCCATGAACGGCACCAGTCCGGTCGATGTCAATGCCGAGTTCTTCACGGGCGACCCTTTCGGGCGGATGTGCGACAGGTCGTGGCCCACGCCTCCGCGGCGCTTCATGAGCTGCACCTGTTCCTCGTCCACCTTGAAGATGGCCCCGTAAGAGTCCGCCTCGCCGTCCACTCCGATTACGAAGCAGTTCGACAGGGAGGCGATTTGGTAGTCGTTCCCGATTCCCGTCATGGGGCTTCCCTGCGGGACAATGTAGCGGAAGTGGTCCAAAAGACCGAACAATTCCTCTGCAGTCAATGCGTTGGAATACTTGGCTTCGATGCGGGCGATTTCATTGGCAATCCTCCAATGCATGTCCTCGGGTGACTTCTCATAGATGTTCCCGAACGAGTCCTTGACCGCGTATTTGTTCACCCAAACCCTGGCGGCCAGCTCGTCGCCTTGAAAGTACTGTAAAGAGGCTTCAAAGGCTTCTTCGTAAGCGTAAGTTTTCTTTTCCACGGCGTTCTGTTGCTTAGTTTCTTTTTGTTTAAATGTGTGTTTTTGTAGGAGTCGTACTTAGTGCTGATAAATGTGTTTGCAAAGCTATGAATGTTTTTCTTCTTCGCCAAATAAAAACAAGTTTTTTATCTTGTGACTTTAAAAGTTTTCCATTTCATAATCATATGTTGTTGTGTATCTGATTATTGTATGTTTGCTATGCTTGTAAAAGTTTTCCAAAACAGACAAACGTGTTGTCCGAATGCTGTTTCCTTTGTAATCTAATCTATGATGTGTGAAGTGGACTTTTGTGGAAAGAAAGATTGGCTTAACATGGATTTTTCCGTATATTTGCCGAAAAAGAACGTTATGGAAAGTTTGAAACAAAGGAGAACTATCAGGAAATACCTGCAGAAAGATATTCCTGCTGATTTATTGAGTGAATTATTAGAGACGGCGTGTCGTGCTTCAACGGTGGGAAATATGCAAACTTATAGTGTCGTGGTTACACGTGATGCGGCTCATAAAGCTAAACTGGCTCCTGCGCATTATTGCCAACCGATGGTGATGGATGCTCCAGCCGTGTTGACGTTTTGTATCGATTTGCACCGTTTCAGTAAATGGTGTGAGGAGCGTAAAGCCACGCCCGGATACGATAACTTCGAATGGTTTGTGAACGGTACTATTGATGCATTATTGGCGGCACAAACGTTTTGTGTCGCAGCCGAAGAAGCCGGTTTGGGAATTTGTTACTTAGGTACGACAACTTACAATCCTCAGATGATTATCGATACATTAGAACTTCCCAAACTGGTGTTCCCTATCGCTACGATTACCGTTGGATGGCCTGCTGAGTTCCCTGCACAAGTAGACCGCTTGCCTTTGGAGGGTATAGTCCATGAGGAAATTTACCATGATTATACTTCGGCGGATATAGACCGGATCTATGCCTACAAAGAGTCTTTGACCGAAAACAAACAATTTGTCTTGGAAAACCGAAAAGAAACTTTGGCTCAAGTATTTACTGATGTGCGCTATACAAAGAAAGACGGCGAGGCCATGTCACAGTCTTTGTGGGAAGCTATGAAAAAACAAGGTTTTTGACTGAAGGAAATGGGATAGGGGCTGCTTATTTCTTTAAAGCAGCCTCTATTTCTGTGATTTCTGCCTGAAAAGCCTTGTCTACTTCCCTCAGGGATTCTACAGTCTTGCAAGTGTATAAGACAGTAGAGTGGTGTTTATTCCCAATTAAAGAACCAATCTTGGTGGTCGACAAGTCTGTATATTGTTTGGCCAAGTATGTCGCGATTTGCCGGGCTTGTACTACCTCGTGCTTTCGTGAGCGGGTATGGATGGCAGATACTTCAAGTCCGTAGTGGGCGCATACGGTATTTATGATATCATTTATTGTAATAGTCTTTTTCTCGTTACGTGTACCTTGTTTGACGATGCGTTGTGCCAACTCCAGATTGATATCCCAGTTATAAATGGTGGAATATGCAAGGATGGATGCCACGATTCCTTCCAAATCGCGTACGCTATCTTCCACATTTTCTGCAATGTAGTCTATGACTTCCGGCGGGAACTGCAGGGCGTTGCGTTGCATTTTGTTGCGTAGTATGTTTTTCCGCAGTTCCACAGTCGGCTTTTCCAATTCAGCTACCATGCCCCATTTAAAACGGGTAATCAACCGTTCCTCCATACCTTGCAGCAAGGCTGGTGCGCGGTCGGATGTCAGGATGAGCTGTTTGCCGTTCTGATGCAGGTGGTTGAAAATGTGGAAGAATGTGTTTTGTGTCTTTGTTACTCCGGCAAATTCCTGGATGTCGTCTATGATAAGTACGTCAATTGTTTGGTAGAAGTTGATGAAGTCATTGATGGTATTATTCCGTACCGAATCCGTGTATTGCACCTGAAACAGATAAGCAGAAACGTACAGCACGCGCTTTTCCGGATACAGTTCCTTTATCTTGGCACCGATCGCGTTTACCAAATGGGTTTTGCCCACACCTGATGCTCCGTAGAAGAAAAGCGGGTTGAATATGGTTTTGGCCGGATTGAGTGCCACGGCCTCAGCCACGCTGCGTGGCAATTTGTTGTTTTCGCCTTCTATGAATGTATCGAAGTTGTAGCCCGACCTTAGATGCGGATCCAAGTCGGATACAGGAGGTTTCGGTAACCCTTTTGTTTGGGTTTGTACGGGAGGGATGGGTGTGGTCGGGAGCGGTGGCAATTTTACATCAGTTTGCGGGTTCTTGACCACCGTCACGTTGTACATCAGCTCCGTACCTTTGCCAAACACTTTATAAATGGCTTGGCGCAATAATCCGATGAATTTCTCTTCGATATACTCATAGAAAAACTCACTCGGCACCTGCAAGAACAACGTGTTGTCCTCGTATTTTAGTGGTTTAATAGGCGTAAACCACGTCTTATAAGTCTGTTCTGGAAGATTGTCACGAATAATATCAAGACAACAATTCCACAACCCCGTATGATTTATTTCACTCATAGCGATTGCAATACATTTATAGATTAAGCACAACTTCTACATCTGCAAAATTCGCAATCTTATCTGAAAAAAACAAATCCCCACTATTAGTCCGCTTTTTAGAAAAGATAATAAACAGCTTACTGCCAAATGTTTATGGTCACAATGTATACGCTCTTGCTTTAGTCTCTCTTGCTTTTGTGTAAAGTCTTGTACTCTAACTTTTTGCCCCTTGATTACTGTAAAAGCATCTTATATGTACCTTCCCTGTATATCCTGCGTTTTTCGTTCTTTATGTGGGAATATTGGCAGATTAATTTGCTCATGGGATTGAAATGTATTATTTAGACGTAATCTATTTAAAGGGTATTCGTGAAGATTATTTTTTAAGAAAGTCTGTCGGCTAAATAGTGTATGTCGATCGGAATAGATATACAAATCGTAAAATTCTCCGGACCGTAACCACGATGTCTTTGTTTGGTAGGTTACGATCCGGGGAATGATATATACCTCTTCTTGTTCTTATTCTAAAACTGGCACGTCGATTTCTTCACTTGTTTCATTCCAGTCTTCGAGGGTGAAGTCGCCGCTGGTTTCTTCATCGAATATCTTACCAACGGTCAGGGTGAGAGTGAGCTTGGTATTGGCTTGCAAAGGTGCTTCCAGCATTTGCTTGAAACTTTTCACATGGCCGTCTTGCAGTTTGATGGAAACTTGGAGTTCCGGTGTGCCGATGGAGGGGAAAAGCATGACAATACCGTTGGTCATTTGCTTGCCATCCATGGAGCGGACAAGAGGAAATGATACCGTGCGCGGTTCTCCCTGAGGCAAGGCAGTAGCGAAGTTCAGTTGAGAAGCAATGTTGGTGACGCGTACATCCACTTCGGAAATGCCTGAGTGGAGCATTTCATCGTTCCGATCTTTTATGATGATTTTCAAACCGGCCACCACGCGCTGCAGGGCCACGTCTAAATCGTCTGTTCCTACGTTTACCGGGCGTTTGGCGTAGGCCAGGTCGTAAGTTGGATAATAGGTCGTATCGCCGGGTATTTGCAATAGGGAGAATGCTTGTGCCGACATGTCTCCTCCGATGCTATACGAGGGTTCCCTGAGCGCGGGATTTGCATAGATAGGTTCCTCGTATTTGGGCGTTCCCCAATACACCATGTCGTAGGTGCCCAGGGGGAGCGTGAGTTCAAGGTTCTTCTTGTCCTCGTACAAAGTGCCGTCCTTTACAAAATAGTAGCCGGAGAACGGGGTGAGATTCCGGTTGACGTAGTTCCCGAAGTATTGTAGTGTACCGTTGGTAAGCGGGGATATTGTCACTACACCTGTAAACGGTTGTGCTCCGTTGGCTGTGGATACTTGCATGAAGAATGCCGGACTTACGAGTTCGGGAGTAACGGTGTCATCAAACGGGGTATCGTCTGTTGAGCAGCTTGCCACGGTGGCGGCAAGTATAAAAGCGGATAGTAATTTTTTCATTTCACATTAAGTTTTAAGTTGATTTTGTATAGATAACAACTGGTAGGGAAGTTTGTTCACCATCTTTCTGAAAAATGTTCCAATTTATTTTGGGAGGTCTTTGGGGGAGAGGGTATGGCCGATGCGATGAATACTCCCGTTAAAAGGAAGGGTATACAAAAACAGGCCGCACCGGGATATATCCCAAGGTGCGGCCTGCTTTTATGGTTATGCAAAAGTGCTTGCAGCGGTTTAGCCGTTGCTTCTTTTCTCTTTGATTCTGGCTTTCTTGCCGGTAAGGGCGCGCAGGTAATACAGTTTCGCGCGGCGAACTTTACCAATCTTGTTTACTTCGATGCTGTCAATGGCCGGAGATTCAAGCGGGAAAATACGCTCCACACCAACTGTGCCCGACATCTTGCGCACGGTGAAACGTTTCTTTTCGCCATGGCCGGAAATTTTGATAACAACGCCGCGGTACAACTGTACACGCTCCTTGTTACCTTCTACGATACGATATGCCACGGTTACGGTGTCGCCTGCTTTGAACGACGGGTGCTTCTTGCCTGTGGCAAATGCTTCTTCTGCAATTTTAATTAAATCCATTGTATTGTACTTTAAATTGTTTATCGTTACAACGCAACATATCAGGCTTCTCTCTGCGGTGTCCTGACAGCGATTGCGCGAAAGCGGGTGCAAAGTAACGAATTATTTGCCGGTTACGCAAATTCTGTACGAGATATTTGCACTCAAAGGCTTATTCCACGAACTTTGGCAGAGTCCACCAGCAAGTGCAAAGTTATCATAGATTGTTGAAGAAGCATAGCTTTGGTGTGAAGAAGTCCAGTTTTTCCCTGGGTCTTTTGTTGAGTTTGTGCTGTATAGCCTTGATTTTGGCG
>CALUGY010000025.1 GCA_944320295.1 uncultured Bacteroides sp. | reverse complement strand
TAGCCAGCCTGAACAGGAAGAATTTTACATCAGCCACCCCTCTTAACTGGTTTCGAAAAGCTTTTATTTTTGCATTGAACGACTCCGCTGAAGCATTGGTCAATCGCTCTTCAAAATAATTTATGATGGTCGTACTATGGTTTGAAAACGTATCAAGCACCTTGTTGAACTCCATATAGTCAAACCTTTCCACTTCATTGTACCATCTTGCGAGATTTAGCCGTGCTTCATCGGGACTTGACTTCCTGTTGAAGATGTCTGTCAGTTTCATGCTAAGGCTGTATCCTTCCAGAAGCCTGGGGAATTTATCAAAGAGAATGGCAGCCCTGGCCTTTTGCTGTTCATTCCATTTACTCTAGTGTTTCAGTATAATATGCTTGCTTCTGCTTACTATCTGTGGCAGAGTTTCTCCGTTCTCCATTCTTTCAGGCTCCCATTTCCCTATTCTCTCCCTTTCCGCCTTGCTCTTTGCTTCTTTCTTCTTTTGGCGATGCTCCCTGACAGCCTGATTTTCCGCATCAAGCACTTTCCACCGATAGTGTATTCTTAACTGGTCAACAGCCTCAGACATGAGCTGCTGCACATGAAAACGGTCATTGATCAGCTTTGCGGCAGGAAACGCCTTTCTGACTGTCAGCATCATAGCTGAAGATAAGTCTGTAGTGACAGTCCTGACAGACATCCGTTCACGGTGCGGAAGCCTGCGCAAGATTCCGCTTACCGCATCTGTCGCCACGCCCCGTATCATGGCCACCAGCGTTCCCTTACGCCCATGCGCAGCCTTGTTGGTCAGCAGGGTATATACCTCGCCGTTGCTCAGGCAGGTCTCGTCAAGGCTTAAGTCCGCACCGATGTTTTCCGGAAAAAGAATGTACTCCTCCGCGTGTTCCAGTTGGTCCCAGGCACGGTAACCGCTGATGACATCCTTGTACTGTTTGCGCAGGGTCTGGCCGTTCAATCCGTTACGCGCGGCCAATGTGGAAATGCTTATGGGAGTGGACTCAATCTCCTTCTTTTAAAAAAGCGACAAACTCCGCGTTCAAACGCGTGCCGTCATACTCGGACAAATCCCAGTCATAGCTAAATATCTCGCCGTTTGACTTGTCCAGCCATTTCCGCTTGCGGACATGCAGGTAAGTGGCACGCCCACGGATGGGAAAATCACGGATCTCATGGTACTCGCCCAAGCCATAGGCGATAATATCGCCATTCCGCCTGTCTTCTTTCAGCTGGACTTTCTTCTCGTCAAGCCAGATGTCAAAACGGAAATCGGTTTTCTCAAAGTTTACCACATCAAAATTGTCTATCAGCACATCCGGAAGGATGGCACGGAGTAATTGTTCGGATTTCATGCCACAAAGATAAGCAATATGCCTGATACGTCGGGGGATACCAACCGGGAATATCCGCTGACCCGTTTTTTGTTTCCCTATTATTCTCCTAGCCAGTTTGTGCCAGCCATACTTCCGGCAAAGACGGCGGCGATTCCGATGACAAGGCTTGACAGAATGTATGCGGCCAGTAACCCGAAGTTGCCTTCGCGTAACATCAGGAAACTTTCGTTACTGAATGTGGAGAATGTGGTAAAGCCCCCGCATAGCCCGGTGGTGAGGAACAACCGTGTTTCTGCGGACAAGTTGAGGTGGCTTGCCGCAGCATAAAACAGGCCGATGCAAAAGCATCCTATGGTATTCGTGCAGAAGGTGGCCCACGGGAATACATGCGGATTGGAGTGCCCCTGCATCAGAAGTTGCATACCGTAGCGGAGCACGCTTCCTATGCCTCCCCCTATGAATATGCTTATCAATATCTTTGTTGTCATATGGCTGTTGTGAAGTGAGTTCCTCGCGTCATATCCCATAGAGCAGCCAGCCTGCTGCGCCGCATATCACAATCATCAGGATAGGATTCACCTTGTACTTCCGGGTGCCGACGAAGGCCACGATGAAGATGATGCAGCTCACCACGAACGAATAGGTGTCTTCGCTGGGCGAACTGAAGTTCTCCTTATTCATCAGCACCAGGGCGGCAGAGGCAAGCAGTCCCACCACGGCCGGACGCAATCCGCTGAATATGGACTCCACGACCGGGTGCTTCTGGTACTTCAGGAAGAAACGGCTGATGGCCAGCATCAGGATGAACGACGGCAGTACCACGGCGAATGTGGCGATGCAAGACCCCACGATGCCCATACCCATGCCATAGCCGGCATCCACTATCGTATTGTAACCCACGTAGGTGGCCGAGTTGATGCCTATGGGGCCCGGTGTCATCTGGCTGATGGCCACGATGTCCGTGAACTCCTGCGGGGTGAGCCACTCGTGGCGCGTCACCACCTCGCCCTGTATCATGGAGAGCATGGCATAGCCCCCGCCGAAGCCGAAGAGGCCAATCTTGAAGAACGTATAGAACAGTTGTAAGAATATCATGGAACGTCTTGTTTTGTAGATTGTTTGTTCTTGAGCCTGCCATACAGGTATCCTCCCACGCCTGTCGCGATGATAATCCAGATGGGGGAGAAGCCCAGCAACCAGATAAGTCCGGCGGACACCACGGGAATCCACACATTGTAACGGTTGATCTTGGCCGAGCGGGCCATGCTGAACGTGGGCGCGGCGATGAGTGCCACCACGGCAGGACGGATGCCCTTGAATATGCTCTCCACCACGGCATTGTCCTTGAAGTTGTGGAAGAACAGCGCGATGCACAGGATGATGAGGAACGAAGGCAGCACGGTGCCAAGGGCCGTGACGATGCTGCCCGGTATGCCCCGCAGCCTGTAGCCTATGAAGATGGAGATGTTGACCGCCAGTATGCCGGGGGCCGACTGCGATATGGCCAGCAGGTCTATGAAGTCCTCCTTGGCCAGCCATTTGCGTTTGGTCACTATCTCGTCCTCTATCAAGGGGACCATGGCATAGCCGCCCCCTATGGTGAAGGCACCTATCTTGAAGAAGATGGCGAAAGCCTGTAAGTATAGGTTCATGATGGTGCGTTGATGGTGGATGCCTGTGTGTGCCCTTCGCCGTTGCCTTGCTTGGCGTACTGGCTGGGGCTGACCTTGAAGTGCTTCTTGAACACCTCGCGGAAGTATTTCGCGTCGCTGAAGCCCGTCAGGTCCGACACCTCGGTCACGTTGTGCTGTTGTTCCCTCAGCAGATGGGCGGCGCGGTTCAGGCGGATGAGGCGCACGTAGTCCGCCGGGGCTTGTCCGGTCAGGGCCTTTATCTTGTTGTAGAAGCTGCTGCGGCTCATGCCCAGCAGGGCGCACAGCGTGTCCACGTTGAAGTTGGGGGTGGAGAGGTTCTGCTCCACGTGTTGCCTCACGGTGGCGATGAACTTCCAGTCGAGGTCGTTCATGCAGTTGATGCATGTGCCCTCCTGCCTGTTGTCGTCCAGGGCGATGTGGGCGTACTTGCGGCGCAGCAGCACGCGGTTGGCCAGCAGGTTGGCAATGATGGCGCGCAGCACCTCCATGTTGAACGGCTTCACGATGTATTCGTCGGCCCCGCTTTGCAGGCCTTCGATGATTTGGCGGTCGCTGTCGAGCGCGGTGAGCAGGATGATGGGGATGTGCGACGTCTCCACGTCGTTTTTCAGCCGCCGGCACAGTTCGTCGCCGTGCATGCCGGGCATCAGGATGTCGGTGATGACCAGGTCGGGGAAGTAGGTCTTCACGATGTCGATGGCCGTTTCCCCGCTCTGGCATACTTGTACCTGATAGTTGGCGGAGAGCATGCGCCGCAGGTATTCGCGCAGCTCGTCGTTGCCCTCCACGATGAGTATGCGTTCTTGCGTCGTGTCGTCGTCTGCCTCTTCGGCCGTGGATGTCTGTGGCGCCAGCACGTCGTTGGCGGGCATGTCGCCTTGCATGGCCTGGCCGCATCCGTTGTCCGCATGGCCTATGTCTGTCATGTGGTTGGCCAGTTTCAGCAGCTCGTCCACGTTGCGCAGGGCGGTTTCCAGGTTCTTGCGGCCTTCCTCGCTGAGGGATTCTTTCTCGGCAATTTCTTCCAGGGGTGACTTGACGAGCGTCAGCGGGGTGCGGATGTCGTATGCCGTGTCCACAAAGCAACGTATTTGGGCGTTGGACACCTTGCGTTGCCGCTTCATCCGGATGTTGCGCATGCCGATGATACCGATGCCCAGGGCGACGGCGACGCATAGCAATATGAGCCAGATGTTTGTTTCCATGATTCCGTTGAAAAGCTTGCGGGATATGACGGGGGCAAATGTAGGGCTTTTGTCCGGAAAGACAATGCGGAGGGGCGGAAAAACTTGCTTCTGCTCCCTTCTCCATACCCATGTATGGGTGTCAATCGTACCCCATGTATGGGTGTCAATCATACCCCATGTATGGGTGTCAATCGTACCCCATGTATGGGTGTCAATCGTACCCCACGCGTGGGTGTCAATCATACCCCACGCGTGGGTGGCAAATGTACCCCACGCGTGGGTGGCAAACATACCCCACGCGTGGGGTATTTCGACAGAAAAAAATAGCCTGCCGCCGGTGTCCTCATGACCGGTGGCAGGCTGTGTCTCGTGGCCCGCGGGCCGCCTTACTTCAGGACGGCCTTCAGCGTGACGGGCTTGGTGTCTGGAGCGGTCACGACGATGAGGTACACGCCTCGTCCGGCCCCGGCCATGGGGATGGTCAGCTCCGAGTCGTTGGCCGTGGCGTGGTATACCGTCGTGCCGTTCAGGGCGACGACTTTCACTTCGGCCCGCTGTGGGAGGTTCTTCAGCAGGAAGGCGTCGTTGAGTACAGTCACGTGGCATGTGCCCGTAGCGGTTTCGTCCTCTATGCCCGCGGGTACGTCAATCACGCTGAACGTGGCGGCTGCCATGTTCTTCATGGCCTGTTCGCCGTTCAGGCTGGCGAGTACGTCATAGTAGTAGTAGCCCATGGGCGTGCCTTCGGGGCAGGCGTAGGGCACTTCCACCGTCTTGGTCTCCCCGGCCTCGAAGCGCATGGCCTTGGTTTCCGTCTGTAAGATGGGCACGTTGTACTGGTTCTGCACATAGGAGTGGATATGGAACACGGCATCTACCGCCTCGTCGGCATAGACCTCGAAGCGGATGCTGCCCTTGTGTCCCGCCCACGTGTTGTTGTCCTCGTCCAGCGTGGGGTAGGTCACCATGAAGAGCGGGTTGGGCGTGGCCTGGGTGATGGTGAACCACAGGGACGGCTCGTAGTCGCCCGTCAGCATGTTGCCTGCCCACGTGCCGTCATCGTTGTAGCACACCGTCTCTATGTGGTATGTGCCTGCCGTGAGGCCGTAGTCGCTGCTGCCCGACTGGCAAAGGAAGGTGAGCGTCTTCACCTCGCCCGCCTCGAGCGATACGTCCATGTTGCTGTTGTAGAATACTGCCGCGTTGTTACCTTCGGCTGTGGAGTACAGCTGTACATTCCCGCTGAAGGCCGCGCGCGAGGACACCTGCATCTCCACCGTTACTGTGCTGCCCATGGGCACCGGCTGGCCTTGGTTCACCACCACGGGGGCGGTGAGGTACAGTTGCGGCTTGTCCGAGGGAACGACGCGGAAGGTGTCCCGGTTGTAGTCGCCCTCTATGCGTTGCATCTCTCCCTCCACCTCATACTTCAGGTAGGCCGTGTACGTACCCTCTTCCATGTTGAAGAAGGCATCCGTGTAGCCGCTGAAGTCGCTGATGTACTCGTTGCTGCTGCCTATGTACAGGCCGTCCTTGACGAAGACCAGCACCTCCTCCGACGGGTCGGCTCCTTCCTTCAATGCCCACAGCTCCAGCCTGCCCTCGTATGACTGCGACAGGGCGTGCACCCACACCGTCGCGCCGAACCATGCCTCGGTCTCCTGCATGTACTCGTCCTCCCATATGGATAGCGGGAGTTCGTCCATTATCAGCACGGGGTGGTCGGGTATGGGGAGCACCTCCAGCGTCTGCGGCGCGTCTTCGGGTATGGGGCGGTAGGCCAGGCTGCCGCCGTCCAAGGTGATTTCGCGGCAGAAGTGTATGCGGTAGCGTCCGGCTGTTACAAAGGCGGAGACATGTGGGACGGTTATCTGGCTATTGCCATAGACAATGGCGCTGAGGCTATTGTATCCCATGAAGTTGGATAGCAGATAGTCTACATAATTGTCGATGGAAGACTCGTCCACGTCCTCGGGTATCACGGCCAGATACAGCTCTTCTCCAAAAGACGTTTTCCCTTCATTCCGCAAGGTGACGTTAAGTGTGAAGTTCGTGTTCTCGTATACAGTTCCTTCGGGAACGGCAGAAACCAACGTGACGGCGGGAGCGGCCTCCTGGGGGAGGAGCTTTAACGAGAATGTTCCGTCTTGCTCTACGGTGAGTATGCCGCCATAGATGCCCTCTCCCGTGTCGTATGGCTCATAGGCGGTGGCGGAGTTGTCCGTGAAGTTCACGAAGGAGAAGGGGTAGTCACCTGAGCCGTTGAAGTCGATGGCGGCAATGCTGTGGAGAAAGCTCGGGTGGTCCCAGTATTGTCCCACCTTCATGTCTCCTGCGTTGGTGAATTTTTGCAGCCGTTCTTTGCTCTGCTCCGTGGCGTGCCATGCTATGCCTGGTATCACCGCGATGGTTTTGGTGGAGTGGTTCGCTATCTCTGCAATGTTTATCTTGAGTTGGTATGTCGGGCCTTCGAACTCTAAGAGTTGTATCGACAGCCCTGTCATCGTCAGCCTGTCAATGGGCTGTTGTCCTTCCTCC
>CALUGY010000024.1 GCA_944320295.1 uncultured Bacteroides sp. | reverse complement strand
TCTTGTACAGTCTTTCAAAGAACTTCTTCGCCCCCCGCGAAAGGGGAAAGCGGATGCAAAGGTAAGGCTTTTTCCCGTTTCCCTCCAAACAATCGGGGGACTTTTTTCCGGGGAAAAGGCCGCGGGATCGAAGAACCGCGGCAACCTTGCCGAAAGCGGGTGCAAAAGTACGCCTTTCGCGCGGAACGCCAAACAAAACGGGGGATTTTTTTCATGGAAAAGGGAACTTTTTTGCGCCGGGGCTGGAAGACAGGGGGTTACGGGGAGCGCGCGGGGCGGGACGGGGATTAGTCGGGAGGGAGATAGACATTTATATAATATATATAGGGCAGGGGAAGGGCGGGGAAAAGGCATGGGGGCGCGACGTGTTGCCGGTACGGACGCGACATGTCGCGGGCAAACGCGGGACGTGTTGCGGGCAAACTCCGAACGTGTCGCGGGCGAGGACGGGACACACGGCGGGCGGAACGCAAAAAAACACGCGCGCGACGCGCGGCAAACGGGAAAATGCCTAACGTTGCCCACGATGAACCCAGGGCAACATCTGGGACAGCATCGCCTTCCAAGAATAAGGGGAGCTGAAAACGGTAAAAAAGGTTGAGAAAACGGGCCTTGCGGACGTCCCCGCCACACAGGAGAGGGGACGGCTCAGAACTGGAAGTAGATGAACGGCTGTATGTCGGCACTCTTCATCTGGATGACGACATAAATCAGCAGCACCAGCAACAGGGCCTTCCCCACGAGCGGAAGGGCCGTCACCACACGCTCGCCGGCGCGCTCCCACGAGACGGGCACGAAGTGCAGGAAGAAGCCCAAGCCCATGAGGGCAAACACCTCCCAATAGCCGGACACCAGCTGCGGGAGCAGTCCGGGGGTGAAGGCCGTGAATATCTGCCGCAGCATGTCCACAGACGTGCCGAAGTCCGCGTTGCGGAAGAATATCCAGCAGAAGCACACGAAGTGGAAGGTGACCACCGCGCCCAGGAAGCGCCGGAAGCCGCGGGGCTGCACGCCCTTGGGCCGTCCCGTCACGCCCATCCACCACTTGTGCAAGGCCAGGGCCACACCGTGCAGCATGCCCCAAAGCACGAAGTTCCACGAGGCGCCATGCCACAGGCCGCCCAGGAACATGGTGACTATCAGGTTGAAATACTGGCGGAGCTTGCCCTTGCGGTTGCCGCCCAAGGAGATGTACAGGTAGTCGCGCAGCCAGCCGGACAGGGAGATGTGCCACCGCCGCCAGAACTCGGTGACGGAGGCCGACTTGTAGGGCGAATCGAAGTTGATGTTGAACCGGAAGCCCAGCAGCAGGGCCAGGCCGATGGCCATGTCGCTGTAGCCGGAAAAGTCGCAATAAATCTGCAAGGCATAGCCGTACACGCCCATCAGGTTTTCCACGCCCGAATAGAGCGAGGGGTTGTCGAATATGCGTTCCACGAAGTTCACGCTGATGTAGTCCGAGATGACCGCCTTCTTGAACAACCCGCTGAGTATGAGGAACACGCCGCGCCCGAACATTTCACGCGTGACGAACAGCGGCCGCCTGATTTGCGGCAGGAAGTCCTTGGCGCGCACAATGGGCCCGGCCACCAGCTGAGGGAAGAACGACACGTAGAAAGCATAGTCGAGCAAGTTGCGCAAGGGCTTGATTTCGCCCCGGTAAACGTCGATGGTATAGCTCAGCGACTGGAAGGTGAAGAACGAGATGCCCACGGGCAGAAATATGTCGAGCGGTGCGAACTGCCCGCCAAACAGCGAGGTAAACGCCTCTCCGAGGAAGTTGGTGTACTTGAAGTAGCACAACAGCCCCAGGTTGACGGCCAGGCTCAACACCACCCAGGCCTTGCGCCTGCCCCGCGAAGAGCTTCGCTCCATCATACGGGCTATCAGGAAGTCGCTCACCGTCACCACCGCCAGCAGGAAGAAATAGAACCCGCTGCTCTTGTAATAGAAGTAGTAGGAAAAGGCGGTGACGAACAGCAGCCGCGCCGTGAGGTGATGCCTCAACAGCAGGTACAACGGCACGAACGCAGCAAACAGCCACAGGAAAATGCCGCTGCTGAATATCATCGGAGCCTGCGGCTGATAGGTGAAGACCTCAAGCAAGCGCGAGAGGTCGATATCGAGCATGGAGAGCAAATCGTCAATATTCCACATAGTCATTATACGCTTTTAATAGGGCTTGGAACAACAGCCGCCCCTGCAACTCGTAGCCCGCGGGCAGGAAATGTATATGGTCGCGGCGCATCAGCCCGGCCTCCTGCCAGTTGAGACAGGCACGTCCAGGGCCGCCGCACACGGCATACATGTCCCACACGGCCAAGCCGTTGGCATCGGCAAAACGATGTATGTTCTTCACGGCGGCCACCGTGCGCGGGTTGACACGATAGGTGCGGCGACCGCCTGTACGCAGTCTCTCGTATGCGCCCGGAGGCGTGGTCATCAGCATGGGCACGCCCGGCAAGAGGCGGCGCAGGCCATACACCAGTTCGCCCATCTGCCGTTGGTGGGCCGTGGCGTTATAACGGCGGTTGTGGCTCTCGTTCGTGCCGAAGGACAGTATCAGCAGGTCGGGATGCAAGTCGGCTATCTGTTGCAGGCGGCCCCGGCGCACAAAGGTGATACACGCCGCACCGTTGATTCCCACGTCCGTGTAGCTCACCGTACCGAACGTCTGCTGCAAGAACGCGCCCGTCGTGCGTGGGAAGATGTGGCCGCGCACATGGCTGTCGCCCACGTGCACCACCCGCACCGTGTCGCCGATGCCGAAACGTGCCATGCGCAGCTTCTCCCAAAAGCCGTCCAAGAGGCCGATGCTGTCCGTAAGGATATTGTCGGAAACAAGGCGGAAACATGCCGGAAGCGCCACGTAGGGTACCTCAATAGTGTCCGTCCGCGCGGAGTAGAGCGACAGCGTGTCGGCCACGGGCAACCCTTGCTGCAACGAGGCTATACCGGGTAACGCGTCCTGCGCCCGTAGCACAGGCACAAGCCCCCAGAGGCACAAAACTCCGAGGAAGATGCGCAAGACACGGCGGCTATTCCCCCTCATAGGCACGCCTCCTGTCGTATTGTTCCTTGCCATAGACCAGCACATCGTACAGCAGACCGGCCAGGTGCTTGCCACCCCGGAAGTTGATGTGTGTATAGTCGCGGTTGGCCAGCGAAGGCTTGGCCTCCACCATGCCGGCCATGCTCCCGTTACCTCCCATCGCCTCGAACAGGTTCCAAAAGGCCACCGCGCTCTCTGCGGCAATATGTTGCTGGTAGCGCACCAGGTTGCGGATGCCGGGCATGGTGCGCAGTTCGCCTTGCTCGTCCTTATAGTCACGATCGCCCACGCTCACCACAAGGATGGAGGCCGAGGGGAACGCTTCCTTCAGGTGGGCAATGGCTGCCTTCATGCCTGCGGCGTAAGCGTCGTAGTTCCGGCCGCGCTCGGTGGCCACGTTCAGGCCGTATTGTACCACGATCAAATCGTATGGGCGAAGGCGGTTGAAGTCGGAAAGATTTTTCAGGGGAATGTTGCGGATGGACAGTCCGGAGGCACCGCGCAGGGAGAAGTTGTCTACCGCGATGCCGCACACGTCGTCCATCGCAAGACCATAGAACACGGCGGAATCGGCCTGCTCCACCGTGCAGCGTATGGAGCCGATAGGAGCCTCCACTATCACCGACTGCAAGTCGTCGGACGGGGAGGCGGTCCGACGTATCGGTTCCCCGCCGTTCACACGTATGGAAAGCACGGTTTCCGCACGCTTGCTTTTGTTTTGGAAGAACAGTTCCGCCCGACGGCAAGTATCCAAGCGCGAGGCATACGACTTCTGGCCCCGCAGCTCCACATAAGCACCCGGACGGGGCATGAAGTAACGGCCGGCAATGCCCAGGTTGCGGGAGTCGAACGGTACGGAGTCCAGCACAGAGTGTTCCTCCCATCCGCTGAAGGCGTGGCGCACCGTCGGCCGGTAGCCATATACTTTCGATGTAATGTCCACATAGCCCGTACCGCAGCCACCATAACGTTTCTGCAACATTTCACGCAGATCGGCAGTCAGGATGTCCCCTTCGATGAACGAATCGCCGAAGTAAGCGATGCGCACGGGACGCGCCTCCACCTCGTCAAGCGCACGATAAAAAGCCGACATGCCACGCTCCGTGCTGTCGCTATAGTCTTCAATGCAAGTCATTCCCTTGCGACAAGTATCCACAAAAGCAGGCTTTACCACAAGCGGGGGAGGCAGCACGAGCGTGTCTTCCTCATCCGGTTCCGGGAAAGGCCGCACATCCGACAACATGTCCACCTGCCTCATCGACCTGCCTCCCAGGGATATTCCGGGCAAAAAGTGCATGGCCAACAACGTGCCCAACACAAGGAGCGTCAGGACGGCGGTATATTTCAACATGTTCTTTTCCATCATTCTTACCAGGAATTTTCGTATCTGCCCGCAAAGATAGGGAATTAATCCAATTGCCTGTACAACGTATGCTGTTATTCCAGTTTATGGATATCATACAGTTTTCCAAAAGTTAAACGTTACGTCTTCAGTCCAAAAGCCAGAAATGTGATGCAAATTCTATATGAGCAGTCGTAATTTTATGACAAAATAATAGGATAAAACGCAGAATAAAGCAAATTTGAGTATTCTCGCTGACAGTCAGAGAGTTTGGCTTCGGATGGAACAAATTGGCATAAGGTCGGGAAAACGGATTTAGGCAGATTGCAGAAATAGATGCACTTCCAAATCATTACCCGACACCTGATGCACATTTAA
>CALUGY010000023.1 GCA_944320295.1 uncultured Bacteroides sp. | reverse complement strand
ATATCGACCTTCCGTTAAAGACTATCACCCCAGATACAGGTGACAAGACGAACTTCATTACCTACCTGCAACAGCAAATCAATGCACTTCGCCCCGATTATGGAATGTTCCCGAAGATGGTTATGTCACGTGGCACATTCGTGAAGAACATCATCGGCTCGGCAGAGTTCGGCGACAAGTTCAAGATGCAGCTTTCCGGCAATGAGATGTACCTCTCCACAGGGTTAATTACGTCCCAACTGGCTTCACAGGTATTCACGGGCATCGGTCTCCCGGCGATTGAAATCAAGGAGGACTACGTGAAAGACCAAACAGGCAAGAACGTGCAGATTTACGCGGACGACCGCATTACCCTGCTTCCGCAGGATAAAGTAGGCTACATGCGTTGGCACACTCCGTATGAAGCCACCGACCCGACACCGGGACGCAACTACTCCGGTGCAGACGGCGGTATGCTGATTTGTGGCTACAAGGATGACAACGGACGCTATCTGGAGTACACCGCCGAGTGGATCCCGCAGATAACGAACCCGAACCTGATTGTGAACTTCGACCTTTCAACGATGAACGCATGACGGTAGCGGATTACATACGGGGCAAGTTTCAGACCTTCGGCATCACGGTGTCGGAGGCTGACCTTCTCGAACTTTCTTTGTCATCGGGGATAAACGTAGAGGATGAGATGAACCAGCAGAACATCGGCCTTGTGTCGGTGGCGATGGCTGGATTCATCCCCTCTCTGCTGCTCCGGGCTACTTCCATTAATGAAAATGGTTTTTCGGTATCGTGGAATGTAGAAGGTATCAAGCAGTATTATGCTTTCCTGTGCAAGAAGTACGGATTGAAAGATGACATAAATGCTGATAAGGCTACAGTAACATTCTTATAACTATGTACTATCCCCCCCACATATTGCAACTGAAAGTAATCACCCCGCCGGACAGGGACGAATACAACCGCCCCGTATCGGGCACGGGCAGTGAAAGCTGGAAGGAAGTTTGCCGGTGCCGTTGCGACGACAACACCACCAAGCAATTCACTTCCGACAACGGCGAAGTGTATCGCCCGGACTACCACGTCGTATGCGGTCAGGACACAGGACTGAAAGCCGGGGATTACGTCCGGTGCATGGACGACGATGAGGTTCGCGGAGAAGGAGAGGTTTACATGGTGAAGAACACGAACTACCTGGGTTATTCTGAATTGTGGATGTAGTATGATAACAACTTCCGACATATACGAGATACTGTCCGACCGTGTGAAGGACTTCGGGATAAAGGCCGTTTACGACAGCTGGAACCCCATCAAGTCACACCTGAAGGAAGAGGCCATCGTCATAGTGACCTCCACCCCGATAGAGCCGGACACGTATTGGGAGCGGGCTTACGCACATGTCAACATCTGCGTTCCCGACCGCCTGGGAGAAACGGACACCATCCGGCTGAAGGAGCTGGAGCGCATGGCGGCCATGTTCGCCTATACGCCCATCGTGGGGAAGTACGACGGAAGCACCTACCGCATCACCAAGGGTCCGCTCGGCAAAGAGAGGGACGACGCGCTGAAATGCAGTTACGTGAATTTAGCATTATTGTTTGAAATTTTAAATGTGAGATAAGAATATGGCAGCAACAGTTCAATTATCGGCTATCGACATCAAGAAGTTGTGGTATGCCGAGCCCTCTGCGATAACAGCAGATTTGACAGGGAGTGCGCTGAGCACAATTCTTGAAAGTGCCAAGCAGATCACCAACGTGCACCAGGACACGTGGACCATCGACGAGGCCGAGCCCACGCAGGACTCCTACCGCAACCAGCTTTCGGGCAACATCTACCGTTTCGGGGCAAAGTCGATGGGCGACGTGACGTTCAACTTCACCATCGGGCGTTACGACTACCCCACCAAGAAAGACCTGCTGGGCGGCGATGTCATCAACACGGACAAGGGCTGGAAGCGCGCCCGGGGGGCGGTGGACATCAAAAAGTGCCTCATCGCCCTGACGGAGGACGACCAGTACTGCGTCCTGCCCTACGCCAACATCGTGGCACGCGAGGCGAGCACCGACGGAGCCGTGGGCCTTGCCGTCGTCGGCACGGCAATGGAGCCGGACAACGAGGCCGTCATGCCGGAGTACTGGTTCGACGCGAGCGAGGTCGTGGGCGAATGACCGTGCCCGTCCCCTGCTTTCCGGGAGGGAGGGCGGCGCACATGCCGTCCTTCCTCCCCGTTGTTGAAAAATCCACACACACGGGTGCCGATGCGGGCAAAGTGCCTCTTTGGCGCGGGCAAAGTCCGACATTGGCGCGGGCAAAGTCCGACATTGGCACGACCAAAGTCCGACATTGGCAACGCCTACCAGGCAACCGTTGATTATCAACAAGTTAAGCAGATACAAACAAGCTGAAAATATTATTTACAAAAAAATACATCAATGAACAAGGGAGCAATAGCAGTGGGCGAGGCGATTACCGGGCTCGACTTCGCCACGGTGGTGGTCCGCGGGAAGGCGTACACCATCCTTCCGCCCACGGTGAACACGATAGCGGGCGCGGCCCGGTGTCTGGCCGGGGTGCGCGGCGGCGGCACGTGGCGCGAAGCCATATTGTCGCTCGGCGACTACGGGCAGTATGCCAAGGCCCTGTCCTGGTTCATCATGGGGGACGAGAGCCTGTCCGGGGAACTGGGCGAAGGCAGGCCGGAGGAACTGGTGGACGCGCTGGAGGCGGCCATGTCGATGATCGGCATAGAGGTTTTTCGGAAAGCTGCCAGCTTGGCGAAGAGCGTAAGCCTGCTGGCAGCGAGACCCAAGTGAACGGCAACGACACGCTCCTGGGACAGGTGGCCTTCTTCATGGAGACGCTGCACCTGTCCTATGACGAAGTTGTCCACAGGATACCCTACCGCAACCTGCTGCTCATGCAGAAGGACAAGTTGCATGTGGTATACGGCACGAAGGTGAACAAAGTCAAGGGCCGCGACATGGCCGCGCGGAGAAGGAGGAACAAGCGATGAAAGTAC
>CALUGY010000022.1 GCA_944320295.1 uncultured Bacteroides sp. | reverse complement strand
GTGGCGTTGCCGAGATGGAGCGCCGCGCCATCGAGAAGGCCGACATGCTTTATGGCGAGATAGACCGCAACAAGCTCTTCGTCGGGACTGCCGTTGAGGAAGACCGCTCCCGCATGAACATCTGCTTCGTCATGGCTCCCGAATACAAGGAACTGGAAGCTGACTTCCTGAAGTTTGCTACCGACAGGGGCATGGTCGGCATCAAGGGACACCGCTCCGTCGGCGGGTTCCGTGCTTCTTGCTACAATGCCATGCCTAAGGAGAGCGTGCAGGCGTTGATAGATTGCATGAAAGACTTCGAGAAACTCCATTAATCATGAAACCATGGGCCACGGTTCATACTGCATATATAAATATGTGGTATGGCTGTGGCTTCTTTATATTATCCAATTATGAAAGTATTAGTTGCAACAGACAAGCCGTTTGCTAAAGTGGCTGTAGACGGTATCCATAAGGAATTAGAAGCCGCTGGTTACGAACTGGTCCTGCTTGAGAAGTACGGCGAGAAGGCAAAGCTGCTGGAGGCCGTGAAGGACGCGGATGCCATCATTATCCGTAGCGACGTGATAGACGCCGAAGTCTTGGATGCCGCCAAGCAGTTGAAGATTGTGGTCCGTGCCGGTGCAGGGTATGACAATGTAGACCTGGAGGCTGCCACAGCCCATGGCGTATGTGTGATGAACACACCGGGCCAGAACTCCAATGCCGTGGCCGAACTGGCTTTTGGACTGATGGTGATGGCCGTGCGGAACATGTACAATGGTACGTCGGGCACGGAACTGAAAGGCAAGAAGCTGGGCATCCACGCATATGGCAATGTAGGCCGCAATGTGGCACGTATAGCCAAGGGCTTCGGCATGGACATCTATGCCTACGATGCCTTCTGCCCGAAGGAAGCCATTGAGGCCGACGGCGTGAAGGCTGTGGCCTCGGCAGAGGAGCTTTACTCCACGTGCAATGTCATTTCATTGCATATCCCCGCTACGGCAGAGACGAAGAACTCCATTGATTACAAATTGGTGGACCTGATGCCCAAGAACGGTTTGCTGGTCAACACCGCCCGTAAGGAAGTCATCAACGAGGCCGACCTGCTCCGCCTGATGAACGACCGTCCGGACCTGAAGTATGTGACCGACATCATGCCCGTGCATCATGCCGAGTTTGCCGACCACTTCCCCGGACGATACTTCTCCACGCCCAAGAAGATGGGGGCGCAGACGGCAGAGGCCAACATCAATGCCGGCATTGCCGCAGCCAAGCAGATTGTAGGCTTCCTGAAGGATGGATGCGAGAAGTTCCGTGTAAACAAATGACCTGTCTCTGTTAAGAATACTGTTATGGCAACAATTAAACCTTTCAAAGGCATACGTCCCCCGCAAGAGCTGGTGGAGAAGGTGGCCTCGCGTCCCTATGACGTGCTGAACTCCGAGGAGGCGCGCGAGGAGGCCAAGGGCAACGAAATGTCCCTCTACCACATCATAAAGCCGGAGATTGACTTCCCCGAAGGCACCGACGAGCACGACCCGCGCGTCTACCAGAAGGCGGCCGAGAACTTCCAGATGTTCCAAGACAAAGGGTGGCTGGTGCAAGACAAGACGGAGAACTACTACATCTATGCCCAGACCATGAACGGCAAGACGCAGTACGGCCTGGTGGTAGGGGCATACGTGCCCGACTACATGAACGGTGTCATCAAGAAGCACGAATTGACGCGCCGCGACAAGGAGGAAGACCGCATGAAGCACGTCCGCGTGAACAACGCCAACATAGAGCCGGTGTTCTTTGCTTATCCTGACAATGAGGTGCTCGACGCCCTCGTGGCACGCTACACCGCCGGAAAACCGGTATACGACTTCATCGCCCCGGGCGACGGCTTCGGCCACACCTTCTGGATTATAGACAAGCCGGAGGACATAGAGACCGTCACCCGCGAGTTTGCCAAGATGCCGGCCCTCTACATTGCTGACGGGCATCACCGCAGCGCCGCAGCCGCGCTGGTCGGCGCGGAGAAGGCCAGGCAGAATCCCAACCACCGGGGTGACGAGGAGTATAACTACTTCATGGCCGTGTGCTTCCCCGCCAGCCAGCTGACCATCATAGACTACAACCGGGTGGTGAAGGACCTGAACGGCCTGACCCCGGAGCAGTTCCTGCAAGCCCTCGCGAAGAACTTCACGGTGGAGGACATGGGCACGGACATCTACAAGCCTGCCCGCCTGCACGAGTTCTCGCTCTACCTGGAGGGCCGCTGGTACAGGCTCACGGCCAAGCCGGGCACGTATGACGACAACGACCCGATAGGCGTGCTCGATGTCACCATCTCCTCGAACCTCATCTTGGACGAGATACTGGGCATCAAGGACTTGCGCTCGGATAAGCGCATAGACTTCGTGGGAGGCATCCGCGGCCTGGGCGAGCTGAAGCGCCGGGTGGACAGCGGCGAGATGAAGATGGCCCTCGCCCTGTATCCCGTCAGCATGAAGCAGCTGATGGACATTGCCGACACCGGCAACATCATGCCGCCGAAGACCACGTGGTTCGAGCCGAAGCTCCGTTCCGGGCTGGTCATCCACAAGCTGGTATGATTTCCTTATAAGGAGGGCTGATGCGTCACGCGTCAGCCCTTTTTGCATTCCGTCCGTACCCCATGTATGGGTATCGTTCATACCCCATGTATGGGTATTGTTCATACCCCATGTATGGGTATCAATCATACCCCATGTATGGGTGCCAATCATACCCCACGCGTGGGTGCCAATCATACCCCACGCGTGGGTGTCAATCGTACCCCACGCGTGGGGTATAAACATGGTGTTTAGAGGGGTCCTATGGCAGGATGCGGGGTAGCATTTCCGCAATGGTCTTTTGCAGCTGGCGGCAGGCGAACGAGGGGCGGAGCGCGAGGGTTTGCGGCGTGCCGGGCGGGTTGATGCAGAGCACTTCGTGAAAGCCTGCCCGCAGCAGCTGGTCGCGGTCGTCCACCACGCCGGCCAGCAGGATGACGGGGATGCCCCGCCTTCTGCCTTCGCGCAAGATGCCGGCGGGCAACTTGCCCATCAGCGTCTGGCCGTCGGCCTTGCCCTCGCCCGTCACAATGAGGCAGGCGCCCTCTATCTTTTTGCTGAAGCAGAGGTGTTCCAGCAGGAGGTCGGTTCCGGGGCACAGGCGGGCATCGAGGAAGGCCGCCAGCCCTCCGCCCATGCCCCCTGCCGCGCCGCTTCCGGGCAGGCTGTTCATGTCCCTGCCATGTTGCCTCCCGATGACTTGCGCCAGCTGTGCCAGTCCCCGGTCGAGGCGCATCACCATCTCCCCGTCCGCCCCCTTTTGCGGGGCGAAGACGAAAGCCGCCCCCTGCGGGCCGTGCAGGGGATTGCGTACATCGCAGGCCGCCGTGAAGCGGCAGTCCTTCAGGGCCGGATGGCAGGCCGTGCAGTCCACCGACGCGATGTCTTCCAGCAGCAGGCCGCACATCTTCCCTTCCCCCGTACCCAGTTCCTGCCCCTTCCGGTCGCGGAAGCGGAAGCCTAATGCTTGCAGCAGCCCGGTGCCGGCATCGTTCGTGGCACTTCCTCCTAAGCCTATGATGAACTCCCGGCATCCTCGTTCGAGGGCGTCCGCAATCAGCTCCCCGCTGCCATAGGTGGTCGTCTTCAATGGATTACGCTCTTCGGGACGGAGCAGGGGCAGACCGCTCGCCCGGGCAGTTTCTATGAGGGCCGTCCGTCCGTCGGGCAAGATGTCGTAGCTGGTTTTCAGGGGGCGCATTAGCGGGTCGTGCACCAAGGCCGTGACGGTCCGGCTGCCGGGATGTGCGGCACGCAAGGCTTCGAGCAACCCTTCCCCGCCGTCAGCCACCGGCACTACCACGGGGCAGCACTCCGGGTCGGCCTCCTTCAACCCTGTGGCAACGGCCTCCCCGGCCTCGCGGGAGGTAAGGCAACCCTTGAACGAGTCGATGGCGATGATAATCTTCTTCATGCCTGCAAAGTAGCGCAAAATCTATGAAAAAAACACTCCCGGCATGGGGATTAACATAGTAATGAATGGTATTTGTCGTATCTTTGCCGTCATGAGCGAGGATACCTATAAGACCATAACAGCCCCTGCCGAAGGTGTTTATACCGAGAAGCGGAGCAAGTTCATCGCCATAGCCCTGCCCGTACGGACGGTGGACGAGGTGAAAGCCTGCCTGGAGAAGTATCAGAAGGAGTATTACGATGCACGCCATGTGTGCTACGCCTATATGCTTGGTCCCGAACGTAAAGACTTCCGTGCCAACGACAATGGCGAGCCTTCGGGCACGGCCGGCAAGCCCATATTGGGGCAAATCAATTCGCACGAGCTGACGGACATCCTCATCATCGTGGTGCGCTACTTCGGGGGCATCAAGCTGGGGACGAGCGGATTGATAGTGGCCTATAAAGCCGCCGCCGCCGAGGCCATCTCGGCCGCTACCATCGTGGAACGGACGGTGGACGAGGAGGTGACCTTCTTCTTCGAATACCCCTTCATGAACGATGTGATGCGTATCGTGAAAGACGAAGGCCCGGAAATCGTGGAGCAGGGTTACGATACGGACTGCCGCATGACGCTGCGCATCCGCCGTTCCAAGATGCCGCTCCTGAAGTCCAAGCTGGAGAAGGTGGAGACGCTGAGATTTGAATAACCGAGTAACCCTTAATACATAAACAATCGATACAATGTCATTTGGAGCAACTAAAAGAGAGTTAGGAGAACTGTATGCCTTCTTCCGCTTGCTGGCGGACGGCCAGGTGTCTCTCGGTACGCCCGATGTCGGCAAGGACGAGTCGCCGGCGTGGCCCGTGGCCTATGTACAGCGTGAAGAGCACGACGGCACACGGCGTTACTATATAGATGGCAACGAGGTGTGCATGGTGCAGGACGGCACAGAATATCTTTTCCCCCGTGACGATTTCGGAGAGGCCGCATCCATGTTGCTCGGCTTGCTGAAGAGCGGGGCGGGAGAGCAGTTGGAAGTGCCCGACGAACTGGAGCGTTTCTTGGATGCCGTCGGCATTTACGACCTCGAAGCCAAGACCACCGACCGCACCGACCTGCATGTGGCCTTCTGGCATCCCGATGCTCCTGTCGCGGGTCTCGTGATGCGTTGCCGCTTGAGTCCCATGAATCCGTTGCTGGATGGCGGGCGCACGGCCAATCTCAAGTTGGAACAGGGAGGCGTGAAGTTCTCCGCGCCCACGGTAAACAAAATCAATGCCTTGCCCGCCTCGCCCAATGAGGTGGCCGACCGCATACTGATGATAGAGCGTCTGGGCGGCACGCTGCGCTATGCCGATGTGGCCGACCGTGTGTTCCGTTGCAACCTGTCCATGATAGATTTGCACTTCCCGCGTGTGCTTGCCGAGATGGTGAAGGTCATGCATCTTGAAGGCATCACCCGTGTAAGTGAGCTGACAGAGCGCATCAAACAGTCCAACCCCTTGAAGATAAAAGACGAGCTTATCCAGAAGCATGGTTTCTATGAACATAAAATGAAGCAGTTCCTGCTTGCCCTGGCTTTGGGCATGCGTCCGGCTAAGATATACAACGGCACGGACTCGGCCATTGAGGGCATGCTGCTGGTGACTGGACAAGGGGAGGTGTTGTGTTACCACCGTTCCCGCCCGGAGGTGTTCGCCGACTTCCTCTATCGGAACACCCGCTTCGAGAAAGGCTCCTTGGAGAAAGACAAGTATGGCTATCTGGAGCGGGAGAACGGCACTTATTATCTGAAGCTGAACGTAAAGATAGGCTTGCTGAAACGTTAACCCGGAAAAGTCCTCCGTCCAGCCAAGGCAACGACGATTCAAGGCAATTGTATATTGATTTAATGATAATGATTAGAAGACTATGAACGAAGTTTTACAGAACATCAAGACCCGCCACAGCACGCGTGCATATACCGACAGGCAGGTCTCACTAGAAGATTTGAAACGGATTCTCGAAGCGGCAGCCTCTGCCCCCAACGGGATGCACCTGGAGACGTGGCACTTCACAGCCATACGGAACAAGGACGTGCTGGCAGAGTTGAACGAGAAGGTGAAAGGAGCTTTTGCCAAGAGCGAGGAGCCAAGATACAGGGAACGTGGCAACAGTAAGACATACTGTTGCTACTATCATGCGCCGACGCTGGTGGTGGTGTCCAATGAGCCTACGCAATGGTGGGCCACCATGGATTGCGCCTGCGCGTTGGAGAACATTTTCCTTGCCGCCCACTCGCTCGGTATCTCGTCTTGTTGGATCAACCAGGTAGGGCAGCTGTGTGATGACCCGGACATGCGTGCCTTCCTTACCCGTATCGGTGTGCCGGAGAACCATAAGGTGTATGGCTGCGCGGCCTTGGGCTACGCTCCTGCAGATGCCGTTGTGAAAGAGAAGAAGTTGAAAGAAGGGACGATAACTATCGTGGAATAACCCATTGCTTGTCAGCCATTTGTTTGCAACGTGTTGCGTCCGCGTTCGCGACATGTCGCGTTCGCATACCGTACACGTTGCGTCCGTGTTCCTGACATGTGGGGATATGCAGATAAAAGAATGTGCCGGAGAGAGGAAACCCCCTCCGGCACATTTGTTTTCGTTCTGGTTATGTCATTCGAACTTGCCGTAGCGTGTGGCCAGCAATTTGCGGTCGCCCAGCGTGTTGTCCACTCGTGCCACGTTTATCCAGAATTTGTTGTCGCGCACGCTGGCTATGGGGTAAGCCGCCTTTTCACGCGTGTAGCAATGCTCCCACTCCGAACCTACTATTTCATATTCCGGGTGTGGGGCGTTCAGCAGCACGTTGTCCGTCTTGTCCGCGCTTCCGTTCTTTATGTCCTCTATCTCTTGCCAGATGGAGAGCATCACCTCAACGAAGTTGTCCAGTTCGGCCAGGCTTTCGCTCTCTGTTGGTTCTATCATTAGCGTGCCGTGTACGGGGAACGACAGGGTGGGGGCGTGGTAGCCGTAGTCCATCAGACGCTTGGCAATGTCGTTCTCGCTGATGCCCGTCTCTTCGTGCACCTTGCGGCATTCCAGTATCATTTCGTGTCCTACAAAGCCGTTGGCTCCACGATACACGATGCCATAGGTGTCTTGCAGGCAGGCGGCCAGGTAGTTGGCGTTCAGTATGGCTATCTTGGTGGCGCGTGTCAGTCCTTCCGCTCCCATCATGCGGATATACCCGTAAGTGATGGGTAGGATGCCCGCGCTGCCGAATGGTGCGGCCGATACCTCGTTGGTGGCATTGCCGAACAGCCCGTGTCCCGGCAGGAATGGAATCAGGTGCTTGGCCACACAAATGGGGCCTACACCCGGTCCTCCGCCGCCGTGAGGAGAGGCAAACGTTTTGTGCAGGTTCAGGTGGCATACGTCAGCTCCGATGAAGCCCGGATTGGTCAGGCCCACCTGTGCATTCATGTTCGCGCCGTCCATGTAGACTTGTGCGCCGCAGGCATGGATGATACGGCATATTTCTACGATTTCCGTTTCAAAGATACCGTGGGTGGATGGATAGGTTATCATGAGTGCGGCCAGATCGTCGCGGTTGGCTTCTGCCTTGTCGCGCAGGTCTTGCATGTCCACGTTGCCATGTTCGTCGCATGCACAGGTCACGGTGGTGAAACCTGCCTGTACTGCGCTGGCCGGGTTGGTACCGTGTGCCGATGCCGGAATCAGTATCTTGTTCCTGTGTCCTTGGCCGATACTTTCTAAATAACTTCTGATGACACGCAGTCCTGTATATTCGCCTGCTGCACCGGAGTTGGGCTGGAGGCTGATGCCGGCCATGCCGGTTATGGTCTTCAGGTATTCGCTGAGATTGTCTATCAGTTCGTGGTAGCCGGTAGCCTGCTCCTGCGGTACAAGCGGGTGCAGGTTCATGAATTCCGGGCGGCTGAGGGGCAGCATCTCGGCGGCGGCATTCAGTTTCATGGTACAGGAGCCGAGGGATATCATGGAGTGTGCCAATGAAATATCTTTGCGTTCCAACCGTTTGATGTATCGCATCATCTCTGTTTCCGTGTGGTACAGGTTGAACACTTCATGCGTCAGGTAACTGCTCTTGCGTTTCAACTCCTCGTTTGCGATGTCGTAGGAAGGAATGGCCGAAACCTTGGGTGCATCACATCCTTTGGCTGTGGCAAATACGGAAAGCAGACTTTTGACAGCAACAAGATCTGTCGTCTCGTCTATGCTGAGACCTATATCCCCGTTTTCGAAGTAGCGTAGGTTGATTTCCCGTTGTTCGGCAATCTCGCGTATTTTGCTGGCAGACACAGTACTTTGTATGCGTAATGTGTCGAAGTAGTCGGCATTCAGCTGGTTATATCCCATGCCTTTGAGTGTATTCTCTACATAAGCCGCGATGCTGTGTATACGCGAGGCTATTTCTCTGATACCTTCAGGCCCGTGATATACAGCATAGAATCCGGCCATGGTGGCAAGCAACGCTTGGGCTGTACAGATGTTGGACGTGGCTTTCTCGCGTTTGATATGCTGTTCCCGTGTCTGTAATGCCATGCGATAACATAGTTTGCCGTATTTATCTTTCGACCATCCTATGATACGTCCCGGCATGTTGCGTTTGTATTCGTCACGTGTAGCGAAGTACGCAGCTGAAGGACCTCCATAGAACATCGGGGTACCGAAGCGTTGCGATGTGCCGAATACAATGTCAGCTCCCCATTCTCCCGGAGGAGTCAGCAAGGCCAAACTCAGCAGGTCTGCGGCTACGGCCACTTTACAGTCTGCGGCATGGGCTTTTTCTACAAAGGCTCGGTAATTCCTTACACAACCGTTGGCATCGGGATATTGTAGCACACAGGCAAATATGTCCGGTGTGAACTCCATGTCTTCATAGTTTCCGACACGGAGTGTTATGCCTTGCGGTATGGCGCGTGTGGTCATCACGGCCAATGTTTGAGGGAATATTCGTTCGTCCACAAATACGGTATTGGCTCCGTTCTTTTGTTGGTTGCGTGAGCGTAGGGCATGCATCATGGTGACCGCTTCGGCCGCAGCCGTGGCTTCGTCCAGTAACGAGCAGTTTGCAAGGGGCATACCAGTCAGGTCGCATATCGCGGTTTGGAAATTCATCAGGGCTTCCAATCGGCCTTGCGACACTTCTGTTTGATAGGGGGTGTAGGATGTATACCAAACCGGATTTTCGAATACATTCCGTTGAATGACGGCCGGGGTGATTGTGTTGTACCATCCCATGCCGATGTACGTTGTGTAAAGTTTGTTTTTGGATGCTAAATCTGCAATATGCTTTCCGAACTCATATTCAGTCATGGGTTCAGGCAAGTTCAATGGTTTTTTTAGACGGATATTAGCAGGCAATGTCTTATCTATTAGTTCATCGAGGCTGTTTACGCCGATTTTGCACAGCATTTTTTCCTCGTCTTTTAAACTAATGCCAATATGGCGGTCAGGTAATAAAGAAGGGTTCATAGACATTAGAAACGTGATTAATTATGTTGTGATTTGATTATTATTCATAGGTTACATCCTGAAGAATGGATTTTCGGTCTTTTCGATGCCTATAGTGGTAGGTGCGCCATGACCGGGATATACAATGGTTTCATTGGGCAATACGAACAAACGGCTACAAATATTTTCAATCAAATGATCGAAGTTTCCGCCTGCGAGGTCTGCGCGTCCAATGCTACCTTGAAATAATACGTCGCCGGAGAATATGCAATGCTCTTGGGAACAGTAGAATACCAAACTTCCAGGGGAGTGCCCCGGGACATGTATTGCTTCCAGTTGTATGTGTCCGAAGGTGATGGCATCGCCATCGTGCAGATATTTTCCTAATGGTACTAACGGTTCTTGCAATTGGAAACCGAACATGCGGCTCTGTTTGGGAGCTTCGTCTATCCAGAATTCATCGGCTTGGTTGGCTTCGGCCTTTAGCCCGAATTCTTTTAGCATAAGGGCATTGCCGAATATGTGATCCAAATGCAAGTGCGTGTTCAGCAAGTGTTTTACCTGCAACTCGTTTTTCACGATGAAGTTTTTGAGTTCCTGTTTCTCTTCTTCATAGAAACACCCGGGGTCGATGACCACGGCTTCATTGGTTTCGTCCCATAGAATATAGCAATTCTCTTGGAACATGTTGAATTCGAATCTCTTTATTTTCATGGGGGGTAAGGTGCTTTTACTTTCTGCCGGTTATGGTTACGTAAACTACTTTTTTGGTTTCAAAATACTCTTCATCGAAGAACTCTTTCAAATCCCATGTCAGGGCCAGTTGCTTGAACGGCACGATTTCTTGAGCCAGTTCTCCTCCTTTCAAGCAAATCAGTCCGTTGGGAAGAGCATTCTGCTGCCTGGCCGATATGTTCTTCCGGATGATTTTCACCAAGTCGGGCAACGGCATCACCGCACGGCTTACAACGAAGTCAAACAACCGCTTTTCCTCCTCGCCCCGTTCGTGAGCAAAGGTCACGTTTTCCAGTCCGATGCTGTTGGCTACTTCTGTGGCTACCCGTACCTTTTTTCCGATGCTATCCACCAAGTGGAAACGGACATCAGGAAAGAGGATGGCTAACGGGATGCCCGGAAAGCCGCCGCCTGTTCCTAAATCCATGACTTGGGTATCTGGGCGGAATTTGATGACCTGGGCAATGCCCAGCGAGTGCAGTACGTGGTGCTCATACAGGTTGGTAATGTCCTTGCGTGAAATGACGTTTATTTTACTGTTCCAATCCGTATAGAGGCTTTCGAGAGCTGCGAATTGCTCTTTCTGCTTTGTGCTCAGACTGGGGAAATATTTCAAAATAACTTCCATGTCGTAGAGTGAAAGGAATATGGTATAGATGCCTTATTTTACTGATTCGAGTATATTGAATTCGTCGTTCAGTAAATGGGACAGCATTTCATAGGGGATGGTAATGGCCGATGCCCCCATTACGTATGGTGCTATCTCATAGATGTTATAGTAAAACGTGATGCCATTCTTGTCGAGGTAGAAATTTTCTGTCGGTTCCAAATCCCCAGTACTACCATAACCCAGATCTTCCAGTTCTTGCCGGGTGGCCACGTTATTGTCAGCCATGAGTTGGTTCCAGAGCAAGTCGGTCAGAGCCTCTTTATAATTGTCGGCAAAGAGATCGTCCAAACGGACGGGCATGAGTGTCTTGAGGTCGATGTTGAGGAACGAACTTGAATAAACCCCGTGCGCACCGCCCGTATATTCTTCATAGTCCGTGCGGTACACCAGTAGGTTTTTACGGTAGAGTTGCACGTGTCCTTCTGTCGTCCTGTAGTAGTTGTACCATCCTCTTTCCTGCACCTCATCGCCATATTCCTTCTCGTCTTCGCGATATAGTTCTTCTAAATCTTTGCGATAGTTGTTTGCATACTCTTTGCTGTATTGCACCACCGCTTCTTGCGGAGCCATCTTCTCATATTCGCTGCCTAAAGCGGCAGAAAGGAAGTATGCGTTGAGGCTGTCTTTTATCATCGGGTTGGATGATTCGGTAATATATGCCAAGTTGACAACCAGATTACAAGCGGGCTTGGCTGTATCGCCAAAAAGATGCGTGGTTTCGTTCACCTGTATGCTGTCTGTTTTCAATGCACCGGTATTGTTTCCTGTCCGGTTGCCACATGCCGAGAATATGCCGCACATACCCACGATAAAGAGCATGGCATTGATCGTTTGCTTTTTCATATCCTTTTATTTATTAGATGGTTGATGTTGTTTAATCCATTCACACGGACAAATATAGGTCTTATCTTTGGAAAAATCTAATGAAAAAGGATAAATGATGTTCGATGCTATGCGATGCCATATCGGTTTGATTTGATAATCTTCTGTATTCTCGTCATATTTTGATGGGAATATATCGTTTATTCATAGTCAAAAGGCCTATATTATATATGCAGTCATGAAGTAGATTGGTGATAAGGGTAAGACACAATAATAAAATTGATATGGGATAAGTGGCTGCTCAGGATTTGCATTGATGTAGGATTATTCCGTTAGTATCACACAAGCAAAATAGTGCGTGGATTTATCTGCATAAAAAACTGCGTCCCTCGCAAGGAAGGACGCAGCATTTTAATTGAACAGATATGGTTTAGTAAACATCTTCACCGTCAACCACAACATTGAGTTTGTCTTTACCCATAGAGTCCTTGTTGGCCCAAAGAGTAGTACCTGTATTAATACCTGTATCGTTGATTTCGTAACCGTTTACAGTCGTGTTATTTACAATTAACTCGTAAGATGCATCGTAGTCGTTGCCAATTTCAATGGCTGCTTTTTTGTCTGTTAAGCCACCTTTATCGTTGAATATGCTGTTCTCAATGGTGAGTTTTGTGTTTGCATTACCATAAAGAAGTATAGCTTTACCGTCTGAATTGAAAGTGCAGTTATCAAACTTAGCTTCAGGAGCACCCCAAGTCCAAATGTTGTAAACATCACCCGATACATTGAATGTACAATTTTCGAAAGTGCTGTTCCCATACAGAGTATATGTACCATTGATAATACAATTCTTGTATGTACCCGTACAACGAGCATAACCAGTATAGGTTTCAGAGTTTGTATTTATACTGATATTCTCGAATGTTACAGTAGCACCATCCAAAGAGTAATCGCAACCTTCATAGCTACCATCATCTTGTGTCGCGATTTTAGTATCTTCCGGCTTTCCTAAGCCAATGAAAGACAAAGTTTTTTCTTTAGCTTGATCAGGAATGATATATGTACCGACACCCAAATAGATGGTGGCATTATCTTCGATTGTAGCCTTAGCCAATTCTTCAGATGAATTGACTGCAATTACGTCATTGCTCCCTTCTGTTTTTACCAATGCACCATTTACAATTACTTTGTCAGCATAGTCTTTAGAGTCTTCATCAACCCATACGGCAAAGTTCTTATCGGCTACAACTTTTGAGATGTCGATGTTTGAGACATTGATTTCAGCACCTTCCTTCGATTTAACCAAAATGGCAGCTTTCAGTAGAGTAGTGAATGTTGCGTTGCTGATATTCAAAGTAACTTTTGCTACTTCGTTAACATATTCCTCATCAATCTTGATTCCTCTACCACTTTTTACTGTTAGACCATCGATAGTTACAGTCTGACCAACAGCTGAAATCCATATTGCATAGTATGAGTGATTTTCGTTAATGGTTACATTCTTCATTGTCGCAGTCTTGCCGGTATTGGTGAAAGCGATTGCTTTCTCGAACACAACATCATTTATCACATAGTTACAGTTGGCAAAAGTTAAGTCATATATGTTCCATGTGCCGTCAGTCGTAGAGCTTGTCATGGTACCATTCTTAATGGTCATGGTAGCATCTGCATTCTTGGCACCAATACTGGACATATAGGTTGTGGTGAGATTGAGTTTTTTGCCGTTCAGGTCAATCATAATGCTTTTAGTATTTTCCCCACCTAACTTATATTCACCGCTACCGGGAGTCTGTTGACCGAGAGAGCTGATAGGCAGGTCTATGTCTGCATTCAGAATAACAGAAATGTATTCAGCATCTGCAGTCAAAGCGGCAGCCAGCTGATCAGCATTTGTGGCTACGCAAGGAACAATCTCATTGCCACCTTCGTAGTCGGGATCAATACTGATGTTGAATGCAGCTTCATCGGTCAACAGCTTACCGTAAATGTTGGTACGCCAGTTACGTTGCACAGGCACGGAGGCATAGCTGCGGTTAATGCTGAGCGAGCCGTCAGATACCGTAAACTCAATGTCTGCCAATTCTTTTTCGCTGTCCACAAGCAGGTAGTTCATGGCCAGGTATTTGGCATCTGCTACAGGGAATGTTTCGGATTCTTCCGGAATAGCGGCCAATGCATATGTCACCTCGGCTGCGTCCGATACCTCTCCGCTAAGCAGGTTAAGGCTATTGTACACGTTCTTGACCGTTACCGAGCTTTGCTTGGGGGTAAATCCGACTGCGGCAGCTTCTTCCATATCGGTAGCACCGATGTTCAGCTGAGCGAAAGGACGTTGCAGGGTGATGGTCTTGTTGATGACCCCGTCTACCGTCAAGCCTTTTTCTGCGGCAAAGAAGGCGTCCCTCTTCTCGTCGTTGCTTGCCGCGCTGGCGTAGTCCACCGTTACGGTTTGCGTAGCGGCATCGAATGTGTAGGGACTTTCTTCCGCGTCAGCCCAGAACAGGATGTCGTAGCTCTTTCCCGTTACCAGGCGGAGGTTTACCGTTGCGGTCTTGTTGCTGAACGTCACCTCGTCTTCACTCGTGATGAGAGCTTCTGTCTCTCCCGATTCGTAAACGGCATAAGTCAGCGTGTTGGCGGTAAGGCCGTCCGAATATGCACGTGTTGAAATACTTGGTTGTTCCAATGTGAAGGAAACAACGCACTCATTACCCGACCGGACTTTGTCCAGTTCGTCATTTGTACACGATGTTGCCAGCAGCATGCCTGTTGCCGCAACCACTCCGAATAACAGATTCTTGTTCATTGTGTAATAAATTATAATTAGGGTTATACGTTTGCTCGTTCTCCATGAGGGATTGCCGGACGTTTTTTTGTCATGTTTCAAAATGGGTCGTTACTTGATTTCAATATTGTAGTCTCCATTATAAGTGGGGTCGACACCGATATTGCCCGTTGCCTGAGAGGTAAGGAAGTCTCCCCTCACGATGGTCAGCTTGCTGCGGACTATCGGTACTTCCACGGCATTGCTACTGCTTAAAAGCGTCCCCTCTTTGTCATAGATTTCCACGGCGACATCGATTTTCGACTCCGTTCCGTTCACAAATACGTAATCAAAGCCCAGCTCTATCTCGTTTCCGTCGATAGGCACCATTTTCCCGTCAAACGACACACCCGTCCAACTGTCGTTGGGCTTGTTGGTAAACATGTTGAAAGAGCACGGCATGAAGCCTGTGTAGCGGAATACTACCCGGTAATCGTCTGGGTTGACGGCACGCGAGACTTCCTGCCCCTTTGATGCGGCTTTTTCTACAAGCTGGTCGATGAACTCTGTCAGGTCGGTAGCGATGAACCTGAATTTGGCCATGGGCCTTTCCATGTCTACCACAATGTCCTGCTGGGTTGCATTCCCGTCCGCGTCTATGCCGTTTTTTATCCAGACTTGTTGCTCTCCCCTGTAGGCATCCCGGAAATCGTTGCACCCCTCATATTCCTCAAGGCTGGCATGGGTTATTTCGCCGAAATCGGTAGTGTCGTAATATTTGTCATCGTTGCTTCCTTTATCCACATGGTCGCTCCACACGATGAACTTGTACAGTCCTTCCTCCAGCTCCAGCGGCAGCTCGTGCTGGTGTTCCGTTTCAAAGGGCTTGGTCACTACCAGCGTGTTTTCCGTTTCGCGTCCAAAGTCCTGTCCGTTGTCGCTTCTGTAGATGTTGACAATGTAGCGGATGTCGTGCTCGGCCGTCGCATTGCCCGAGCGTGTGGTGTAACTTATTTCTTGATGGACGGGAAGCTCGGTATTGCAGTTCAGGTGTAGCACGAACGGTACCTTGGCGGGCGTCTCGGGATAGTCGTGCACGTCGCAGCCTGCCATGCTGAAAGCAACTGGCAGGGAAAGCAGCATATACCGTATCACATCACTCAGATATCTTGTTCTCATCTTGCACCTCCTTTTCTTTTCAAATCAAATGTATAGGAGAAGGATACCGATGCTTGGTCAATGCCGATGTAAGTCTTCTTCTCGGTATAGGCCAGCGGCCCGTAGGAATAGTTGTAAAACTTGTCATGATGCAACCTGTAGACACCGGCGCCGATGGAGAATTCCATTTTCCAGCGTCGGTTCTTGCTTATCGGCATACGGTACCCTACAGCTACTCCTCCACCTAATGCGGGCGACTTGCCGTCATGGTCTTGGATACGGTATTTACCATCAGTATCGATATTGTAATAGGTTAATCCGAAGTGTGCCCCTGCAAACCAGGCCTCGTTTCTGTCTGCAAACCAGTACCGCACTTCGGGTTGCACGGCCAATGTGCAGAATTTGATGGAGGATGTAAAATAATCCCATGCGGAATAGTAAACCGGCAGGTTGAACGACCAATGCCTGCAAAGGTCTATCTCGACCGCTGCGTTGGCAATGGCCAGACCCCAGCCGAGGGCATTGGTCTTGACGGTAAGCCTGCGTTGCCATTCATCCGTCACCGGGGCAGGGCGGGGGACTACAGCGGAATCCTGCGGCACGGGTGTGACAACTGGAGATACCGTGTCGGTCGTGCAGACGGCATCCTGCTCCTCGACTATGGGCGTAACAGCCGGTTGTACTTCTTTTTTGAATGTGATGAACACGACGCTGGCGCTCCGCATTCGGTTGAAGTAGTACTTGTTCATTTCCTGCCATACATTACCGTTATCCAATGCTTTTAAGCGGAGTATACGGCTGTCGATGTTTCCTCCTCCGGCATAATCGACAATTGCGGATTCCCCGTTGATAATCTTTAGTACTTCATCTTTGTGGTCCACATCGGATCCCTCTATCAGCGTGGCGAAATATTCCCATGGTATGTAGCTGTCGTTATATGTAATGATACTGTCGGGAATTTCCACTTTGCCACGTATCCATTTTTCAAGGGATTCCATGCGCCCTTTGGCAAGCGTCCGGTTCTGTTGGTCGCTTCCTTCGGGCGATGCCACGCCGCAAAAAGACACCTTTGCGATATGGATAGTGCTATCTGTCTTCATTTCATGCAGTAAAGAATTCAATTCCGATATCCGGGCGGCATTATCCATATAACCGGGGTCAATTTGTACGCTGTTTACTTTGAAATCTACAAAGATCTCCGAACGTTTCTTTTGGGAGTAGGCTCCGCATGCTCCCAGCAACGTGATAATCAACGTTATACAACATCTGTTTATCCACATAGCTTCTGCATTTGATAACCTTCTCTTTGGAAGAGAGGGTGATGCAGGAAATAGTTTTTGAGAATAAGGACTTTACTTGGCAGTATATATCCCATCTGTCCAACAATCTCCATGTCAATCGTAACAACATAGTTCATCTTTGCGATTTTTTTATACAATTATTGGCTCACCTGTAATATTTTTCCCTATATTTGTGGCATTAATCACCCTCTCTTCCAAAGAGAAATTCCTTTTGCTCAATATCTCTCCATTTTACAAAGATTTTAATATTAGGCTGTTTGCCTTATCTACTGCCATGTTGTCCAGCGAGGCGAGGTAGATGCGGGTTGTGGCTTCCGAATCATGGCCCATTCCTTCGCTGATGATCGACAAGGGGACATTCTTGCTTTTGGCGATGCTTGCCCAGGCATGGCGTGCGACGTACATGGTCAATGGCATGGGCAACTTCAATTCACGGGCAATGATTTTCAGGTTGCGGTTTATGTTATGCCCCGCATAAATGTATTGGGTTCGTTCGTCTTGTGGGGAATGTTTGATGATGGGGAGTATGTAGATGGAATTACTTGTGTCGTATTTGTCTACGATTTTTTGCATCGGTTTTTCCCACTTGATGAGAAGCTGTTGTCCTGTTTTGCGGCGGCGATAGGAAAGCACCCCATTGGCAAGGTCTTTCTTTCGCAAATAAGCCATGTCTACGAAAGACATCCCACGGGTATAGAACGAAAAGAGGAACATATCCCTGGCAAAGTCCACGGACGGATGGCACGACAGGTCCATTTCCTTGATTCGTCTGATAATTCCTATGGGGACGGCACGTTTGACGGTCTTATCCACTCCCGTATACACATGTTTGAAGGGAAACCGTTGTGTGGTCAGTTCCTTTTCTACTGCACGGTTATAGGTGGCTCTTAAGTTCCGCATGTAGAATGAAGACGTATTGGGGCTTACTCCACTTGCTTTCAAGTAGGCTTCGTATGCCAACATCATGTCGGAATCCATGTCGTCCAATGCCACATCTTTGCCTTTTCTGAAACGTCGGAAACTGTTGAGCGTGGCGGTATAACTTTCTGAGGTCCGTGCTTTGCCCAATGTTTCCAAGTGGCTTATGATTTCCTCCATGAACCCGAAAAAGGAGCTTTGCAAGCAAGACGAGGATACGAATGCCGAAATCACATCATCGGCACTATATGTATCACCTTGCCATTCCAATGACGATATGATTCGTTGTAACTTGTGTGCGTCATCCTTTATGTTTTCTCTTATCTCGGACAAATATGCTTTCCTTGTCATGTCGAAGCGGGGAATTGCTATCTCCGACAGCTTGCTGTCCCATTCGCTTTCATATATACGGTACCCCGTTTTTATTTGGCGCGCTATACGGTTGTGGATTACTTGGTAGAATATTGTCCCTTGTCCGCCCTTCACGGTAGAGGCGCGGAATTTGATTTTCACATTTGCCATAAGTTCATTTATTTTAAAGTAACGAATTTGTGCTACATTTGCAATCATCTTATTATTCGCGTCATACATAATATGCCATGACAATGGAAAAGACTGTAAAATTAGCGTTCGCCGACTGGGGACTTGTGCCATATGCCGAGGCATGGGAGCGGCAGACCACTTGCTTCAATGCATTGGTATCTGCCAAACTGGAAGGCAAGGAATATACGAACTGCGTGATACTGTGCGAGCATCCGCCGGTATATACCTTGGGAAAGAGCGGCAAGGCGGCCAATATGCTGCTGGGTGAGGAACAGCTGCGCAAATTGGGAGCCACGCTCTACCACATAGATCGTGGAGGAGACATCACTTTCCACGGTCCGCAACAGTTGGTATGTTATCCCATCATCAATCTTGAAGATTTTTCGTTGGGACTGCGCGAATACATCCACTTGCTCGAGGAAAGCGTGATGGCCGTTTGCGCCCGTTACGGCATCGAGGCCGGACGCGTGGACCATGCCACCGGCGTGTGGATAGAGGGCAATACGTCCAGGGCACGGAAGATATGTGCCATTGGCGTGCGCAGCAGCCATTTCGTGACGATGCATGGCCTGGCCCTCAATGTGAATACCGACTTGCGTTACTTCAGTTATATTAATCCTTGTGGCTTTGTGGACAAGGGCGTCACTTCGTTGCAAAAGGAATTGGGGCGTGAAGTTCCTTTGGACGAGGTGAAAGGATACCTTTGCCAAGAACTGTCCGCACGGTTGCAGCAGGCTAGGTAGCCTCCGTGTGGAGCCTTGATTATCAGCATGCTTATTCCGTACATGTACGGCCTGTGTGCGCAACGCGTTGCGGGCATGCTCCGTACATGTCGCGGGTACGGGCGGAATGTGTTGCAAGGATGCCGCGTACATTTTTACCCCATATCTTTCATGAATGTGGCTGAATCTCCGTATCTTTGTAGTTATAAATGGAATTTATCGGCACACAGATGACACAGATTTTGCGAGAGAACCACAGATTTCTTTTTTTGTCATGCTGAGCGTAGTGAAGCATCTCCTTGTATGTTCGGGAGATCCTGAGAGAAGAATGATATATGTCTTTGGCGAAGTCTTTTAAAATCTGAGTAAATCTGCCTTGTCTGTGTCATCTGTGTGCCAATAAAACAACCTATTAAATATACCAATCGAATGTTCTGAACTCCTCCCCTTCGGGGGAGGTCGGGAGGGGCTGCTAATATTTATTATTGTATACTTACATGGCAACAGTAGACGACAAAAAAATCATTTTCTCGATGGTCGGCCTGAGCAAGACTATCCAACAGAACAACAAGCAGGTGTTGAAGGACATTTACCTGTCGTTCTTCTACGGCGCGAAAATCGGCATCATCGGACTCAACGGTTCCGGTAAGTCCACTTTGTTGAAGATTATCGCCGGGCTGGACAAGTCCTATCAGGGAGAAGTGGTTTTCTCGCCGGGATATACCGTGGGATACTTGGCGCAGGAACCTTACCTCGACCCCTCGAAAACGGTGAAAGAAGTAGTGATGGAAGGTGTGCAGCCCATTGTGGACGCGCTGGCCGAGTATGAAGAAATCAACCAGAAGTTCGGCCTGCCCGAGTATTATGAAGATGCCGAGAAGATGGATAAACTCTTTGCCCGCCAAGCTGAGTTGCAGGATATCATAGATGCCACCGATGCCTGGAATCTCGACAGCCGCCTTGAACGCGCCATGGACGCTTTGCGCTGTCCGCCCGAAAACCAGTCGGTGGAGCATCTGTCCGGTGGGGAACGCCGCCGTGTGGCCCTGTGCCGTCTGCTCCTGCAAAAGCCTGACATATTGCTGTTGGACGAACCGACCAACCACCTCGATGCGGAATCCATTGACTGGCTGGAACAACACCTGCAACAGTATGAGGGGACGGTGATAGCTGTGACGCACGACCGTTACTTCCTTGACCACGTAGCCGGATGGATTCTTGAACTTGACCGTGGTGAAGGCATTCCCTGGAAGGGCAACTATTCCAGCTGGCTGGAACAGAAAACCAAACGCATGGAGATGGAGGAAAAGACGGCCAGCAAACGCCGCAAGACGCTGGAACGCGAGTTGGAGTGGGTGCGTATGGCTCCCAAGGCACGCCAAGCCAAAGGCAAGGCGCGTTTGAACTCGTATGACAAGTTGCTGAACGAGGATGTGAAGGAGAAGGAAGAAAAGCTCGAGATATTCATCCCCAACGGGCCTCGCCTGGGCAACAAGGTCATCGAGGCCAAGCATGTGGCCAAGGCTTATGG
>CALUGY010000021.1 GCA_944320295.1 uncultured Bacteroides sp. | reverse complement strand
GCCGAAGGACGACGACTGCTGTACGAAGGCGCGTGCCTGCGTTTCCCGCTTGACGGCCTGCGACAGCTTCTCGGCCACGTCCATCTGTGAATAGTCGCGGTCGCGGATGTCCTTCAGCGTAATGCGGATGTTACCGCTTCCGCTGGACACGCGGGCCGTGACGGCGGCCGCATCGGGGATGATGGAGTCGACCACATCGTTGATGTGCTCCGTGTAGTCGCGGATGTATTCGTAGCTGACGCCTTCGGCACCGATGGTGTTGATGTTGATTTGCGAACGGTCCTCCAGCGGAGCCATCTCGGCGGGGATGCGGTTCCACAGAACGAAGATGACGCCGAAGGTGATGAGGGTGAACACCAGGGCAATCCAGCGTTTGCGCAGGAAAGCCTCGAGCGAACGGCTGTACAGACGGTTCAGTCCGTCAAAGAAGGGTTCCTTCTTGCGGTAGAACCAGCTCTTCTGCTCCTGTCGCTTCAGCAGCTTGGTGGCCAGCATAGGCGTAAAGGTGAGGGCTGCAAACGAGGAGATGATGATGGAGCCCGAAATGACGAAGCTGAATTCACGGAAGAGGCGGCCCGTGGTCCCCTCCATGAAGACGATGGGGAAGAATACGGCCACCAGCGTGATGGTGGTGGAGATGACGGCAAAGAAGATTTCCTTGGCACCCTCGATACCCGCTTCCTTGGGCGGCATGCCCTTCTCAATGCGGACGTAGATGTTCTCGGTCATCCCGATGGCATCGTCCACCACCAGGCCGACGGAGAGGACGACGGCCAGCATCGTCAGCACGTTGATGGAGAAACCTGCCACATACATCACGAAGAAGGCGCCGATGAGCGACACGGGGATGACGATGCACGGCACCAGCGTGACGCGCCAGTCGCGCAGGAAGAGGAAGATGATGATGATGACCAGCACGAAAGCCTCGTATACCGTGTGCTCCACCTCGCTGATGGAGGCGCGGATGAACTTCGTGTTGTCGAAACCGTAAGTGTAGCTCACGTCTTCGGGCAGGTCTTTCTCCATGCGCTCCATGCGTTCATATACGGCGTCGGCTATCTCGATATGGTTGGCACCCGGCTGCGGGATGACCACCACGCCCACCATGGGCACGCCGTTCATCTTCATGTAGCTCTTGATGTCGGCGGCACCCAGCTCGGCCCGGCCTATGTCGCTGAAGCGGATGATGCGGTTGCCGTCTTCCTTGATGATGAGGTTGTTGAATTCTTCGGGCGTGTGCATCAGGCCCAGCGTACGGATGGTCAGTTCGGTGGCGTTACCCTCGATGCTGCCCGACGGCAGTTCGATGTTCTCGCGGTCCACGGCCTGCTTGATGTCCACGGGTGTGATGCCGTAGCCCGACATCTTGGTGGGGTCGAGCCACAGGCGCATGGAGTATTTCTTTTCGCCCCAGATGCTGACGCTGCTCACGTCGGAGATGGTCTGTAACTGCTCCTTCACCGTCAGGTCGGCTATTTCGCTCAACTCCAGCAGCGAGCGTTTGTTGCTCTGCAAGGCCACCATGAGGATGGGCGTGGCGTCGGCGTCGGCTTTCGACACGGTAGGCGGGTCGCAGTCGTCGGGCAGGTAGCGTTGGGCGCGCGACACTTTGTCGCGCACGTCGTTGGCCGCCGTCTCCAGGTCGACGGACAGTTCGAACTCCACGGTGATGCGGCTCTGTCCCTGCTGGCTGACGCTGGTGAGCGAGCGGATGCCGGGGATGCCGTTGATGTTCTGCTCCAGCGGCTCGGTAATCTGGTTCTCGATGACATCGGCGTTGGCACCGGTATACGAGCATTGCACGGAGATGATGGGGTTGTCCACCGACGGGTATTCGCGCACGCCCAGGTAGTTGTATCCGATGAACCCGAAGAGCAGGATGATGATGGTGAGCACCGTGGAGAGCACGGGGCGGCGTATGCTTAGTTCGGAGATATTCATATTCTTGGTTTAATTAAGAACTAAGGATTAAGAATGAAGAATTGTGGCGCAGCCACGCTTCCTTTTGGCGGGGAAATTCTTCATTATTCCGTTCTTCATTCTTCATTAATATTTACGATGTGGTCAATGACTACGGGCATGCCGGTACGCAACTGTTGCGTGCCCGATATGATGACGGTATCGCCCTCGGACAGGCCCTGTATCACCTGCACCAGCGACTCCGTGCGTATGCCGCTGATTATTTCTACCGGTTCGGCCTTGCCGCCCTTGAAGAGGAACACCTTGTCCTTGCCCATTTCCGGCACGATGGCTTGCGACGGGATGGCGAGCGCGTTTTCATACTCCTGCTTGCGCAGGGTGATGGAGGCGTAGCGTCCCGGCATGATGCCTGTGGGGTTGGGGTAGAGGGCGCGGATGGTGAGCGTGTGGGTGTTGATGTCGAGGCTCGACTCGCGTGCGTAGACACGGGCTTGGTAGGTGTTGAGCGAGCCTTCGAGGCCGAACGTCAGCTTGGCACCGATTTTTACGTCGTTGGCATAACGTTCGGACACGGAGAACTCCACCTTCAGCGGGTCTATCTTGGTGAGCTTGGCCACGACGGTCGACGGCGAGGCATAGGTTCCCACGCTGACTTGCCGCAGGCCGATGATACCGTCGAACGGGGCGCGCAGTTCCGTCTGCTCTATCTGTGCCTTCACGCTTTCTATGTCGGCGTTCAGCGTGGCCAGGTCGGTCTTCACCTGTTCGTAGGCTTCCTTGCTCACGGCATCGCGCTTCAGCAGGGCGTCTTGGCGGAACACGCGGTCTTCGGCCAGCTTGAGTTGTGCCACGAGGCGTTGCAACTGGGCTTGCAGGGGTCGGTCGTTCACCTTGGCCAGCAACTGCCCTTTTTGCACGGCGGCTCCTTCTTCAAAGTTTATTTCCACTATCTTGCCCGAAGTCTCGAACGAGAGGTCCACTTCTTCGTCGGGCAGCAGGCTGCCTATGATGGGCACTTCGTCCACCAGCACTTGCGGCTTTACGATGGTGGCGTTGATGTTGAGTATCTTTTTGTTCCTGTTTGTTCCGGCGGCCGACATGATTTTGTCGGCTTCGGCCAAGTCTTCATTGGGTTTGGGCATTTGCATGTAGATGCCTCCCCCTACGAGAGCTGCCCCTGCCACGATGATTATGCCCCATTTAAGTCGTTTATTCATGTTGTTGTGTGTACGGTTAGTTCTGTTTAGCAGCCGGGAGCGGAAGCCGTCCCGATATATGTGGTTTGACGTAGTATTCGCTTCAAGGTTTAAAGTCGGTTCCGTGTTTTTAGTAGGCTTCGCGGTATTTGCCTTCCTCCTTGTCGCCGAGCATGCTGAGATACGATGTGTAGCGCGACTGGCTGATGTAGTGCTCCTCCACGGCCCGCAGCACGGCGCATCCCGGCTCGTGGCGGTGGGTACAGTTGCCGTAGCGGCAGTCGGCCGATGTGCGGAATATTTCGGGGAAGTAGTGGCCTATCTCTTCCGTTTCCATGTCGAAGGTGCCGAAGCCCTTGATGCCCGGCGTGTCGATGAGGTAGCCCCCCTCGTCGTCCACGGGAAACATTTCGGAGAAGGTGGTGGTGTGCATCCCCTTGTCGTGCACGGCCGATATCTCTCCTGTGCGTGCGGCAGCTCCGGGCAGGATGGCGTTTATCAACGTGGACTTGCCCACGCCTGAGTTGCCGGACAGCAGGCTGACGCGGCCGCGCAGCTCCTGCTTGACGGCCTCGATGCCGGTGCCTTCCGTGGCCGACACGCGGAAGCAGGGGTAGCCTATGGAGTTGTACAGGTGGATGAGGCCGTCAAGGTAGCGGCATTCGTCGTCGTCGTACAGGTCTGTTTTGTTGAACACCAGCTTGGCGGGCACGGCGTATGCCTCGGCTGTGGCCAGGAAACGGTCGATGAACGTGGTGGACGTTTCCGGGTGGCTCACCGTCACCACGAGCAGGCATTGGTCCACGTTGGCGGCCAGTATGTGCGACTGCTTCGAGAGGTTCGAGGCGCGGCGCACGATGTAGTTCTTCCTGTCCTCTATCTCCGTGATGAAAGCCGTCCCCTCGGGGTTCATGGCGATGCGCACACGGTCGCCCACGGCCACGGGATTGGTGCTGCGTATGCCTTTCAGGCGGAAGTTGCCTTTGACCTTGCACTCCACCTCGCGTCCTTCGTCCGTCTTGACGATGTACCAGCTGCCGGTGCTTTTTATAACGAGTCCGGTCATGATCTCTTAATGAAGAATGATGAATGAAGAATGAAGAATCGCCACGATGGAGCAGAAGGCTTATTCTTCATTTTGCGCGAAGCGCGATTCTTCATTCTTCATTTTTTATACTGTCATTATCTCCTTTTCCTTGGCAGCCAGCATGTCGTCTATCTGCTTGATGTACTTGTCGTGCACCTTTTGCAGTTTCTCCTCGCCGCCCTTCTGTGCGTCTTCGGCCAAGCCTTCTTTCACGGCTTTCTTCAGCGCGTCGATGGCATCGCGGCGGGCGTTGCGCACACTCACCTTGGCCGTCTCACCCTCGGCCTTGCATTGCTTGCTCAGCTGCTTGCGGCGCTCCTCGGTGAGGGGCGGTATGCCTATGCGTATCATCTCGCCGTTGTTCTCGGGCATGATGCCGAGGTCAGAGTCGATGATGGCCTTCTCGATGATGCGGAACATATTTTTGTCCTACGGTTTGATGGCGATGCTGCGCGCGTCGGGGGTAGTGACGGCGGCCACGTTGTTGATGGGCACCATGCTGCCGTAGGAGTCCACGCGTATGCCGTCCAGTAGACGCACGTCGGCCTTGCCGGCACGTATGTGGGCAAGTGTTTCCTCAAGGTACATCACGGCCATGTCCATTTTCTCTTGTGCTTCGCTTAAGATGTCTTTTACGTATTTCATATCGCTAAGTTGTTAGGTTCGTTTTTGCAAAAGTAAGCTATTTTTCGTTCCCCGGCAACAAAAAGGAGACAGTTTTTTTAAAGCGTGTGTACACAGCCTGTTAGCACCAGACGAGCGGAATTAATGTAACATTTGGGGGTACTTCAGCTACCATAAATGCAACATTTAATCCACAAAGCACAGCACAGCACAGAAAAGAAAAAGAAAACCTCCTCCTAAAAAGGTTCCTCCGCCGCATGGCGTCGTCGGGCGGAAGGGGCGGGCCGGAGCCCGCCGAGGATACCCTTTCCCGTGGATGCTTCTTCCGCGCGCGTCGGGTGCATGGACGCAACGTGTCGGGAGTACGGGCGGAACATGTCCGGGGTGGGCTTCTGATACGCAGGAGAGCCGTTTAAAAAATCTTAAACTATGGAACAAAACGGGCAGGAGGATTTGTGGTGTTGCCCTCTCCGCCGTACTTTTGGCCTTCGGAAAAACATGCTGCGGCCGTTGTGCCGTGATGAGAAAAACGTTATGCTTATGAGGACTTTACGTGTGTTTGTTTTGAGTTGTGTCTTGCTCTGTGCCACTCCCTTGCTCCGGGCACAGGATGGGGCGGGGGATGCCCGCTTCGATGGGATACGCTACGCCCCGCAGTTCCAGATGGACTTGGCCTTGGGTGCGAATACGGATTTGGCCAAGTCGTCGTCCAATCCGGCATCCCGGTTGTTCGGCACGCGGCCCGGCACGGTGCCGGCTTTCTCTGTTTCCTATCGGATATTTTCTTATTTTTGTAGCCGAATATGAACCTTAGAATGTCATTATATGCGTAAGACAAAGAAAACCTTGCTGACGGTGTTCCTCCTCAGCTTTCTCTTGAAGCTTTCGGCGCAAGAGCAGGCCGACACGACCTACATCTTCCGCTTCGTGCCGGACAAGGACATGTTTTATGTGTCCTATTGGGTGAACGAGAGCGCACTATCGCTGCTGGAGGAGTGCGTGGAACGGCACAAGTCCGGCATCCTTGCCGGCGAAATACCTGTGTACGTGGACGGATACTGTTCCTCGCAGGCTGACGAAGCGGCCAACCTGGCCATGGCGAAAATCCGTTCCAACCGTGTGAAGTCCGAATTGATAATCCGCCAGCAACTGACGGAAAAGTGCTTTGTGACAGAGAACCATTCCGGTGGTGGAGATTATGTGGCCGTGCGGATATCCGTACCGTTGGACAAAGCCGAGGCGGAACGCCTGGCTGCGGAACAAGAACGCCTCGCCGCCGAACGTGAACGCCAGGCAGAGGAACAGGCCAAGGAGGTGGAACGTCTCGCTGCCGAGCGCGAACGCCAGGCTGAGGAGCGGGCTAAGGAACTGGAGCGCCTCGCCGCCGAGCGCGAACGTCAGGCTGAGGAACAGGCCAAGGAGGTGGAACGTCTTGCCGCCGAACGTGAACGTCAGGCTGAGGAGCGTGCCAAGGCCGTTGAGGCCGCGCGGAACCTCTCCGGGGACAGGGCCGGGGGCATTCCCCTTTCCCTCCGCTTCAACCTGCTGCGTTGGGCCACCTTGACTCCCGACCTGGGCTTGGAGTGGCGCATCAATCCCTCGTGGGGCATCATGGTGAACGGCTCGTGGACATCGTGGAGCTGGAACGACAAGGATAGACGGTATGCCCTTTGGGAAGTGATGCCTGAGGTGCGCTACTATCTGGGTAGAGAGAAACGCGGTTATCTGGGTGCGATGTACAAGGTGGGCGACTTCAACTACAAGCTTTCGTCTACCGGGAAGCAAGGCGACCTGATGGGAGGCGGCCTTACGGGCGGTTACCAGCTCAAGCTGAACGACGCGTTGTCTTTGGATTTCACCTTGGCCATCGGTTGCCTCCATGCCGACTATGAGAGCTCTAAGGTGGAGGATGGCGTGCGCGTCCTTACAGGAAAGGATGACAAGAACTGGTGGGGCCCTGTCAGTGCCGGTGTCACGCTGGTGTGGAAACTTGGTAAATGAAGTAACGATAAACGAAGGATTGGCTTATGAAAAAGATAACTCATATAATAAGCTTCGGTTTGGCGGCATCCGTGCTGTTGCTGGCCTCTTGTGTGAAAGACGATCTTTACAACACGTCGCACCCCGGCACAGGCAAGGTGACCGTTACCGTCGACTGGAGCGAGGCGGGTGTCGACACGGACATCCCCGATACGTGGACAATGCTCATGGGCGGCCATAGTGGCACGGCGGCAAACGGTCTCCGCACACTCAGCCACCTGTTTGAACCGGGCAATTACCAATTGGCCGTATACAACACGCCCGAAGGCATTGCGATAGATAATACCACCGCCACGGTGGCCACAGCCGACGGAAACTGGGACGGCGTGGGCACGTTCGTCACCAACACCCCCGGCTGGCTCTTTACCTACGTGCAGGACGTGACGGTCGAGGCCGACTCCGACCAGGAGCTGACTGCCGTCATGCAGCAGCAGGTGCGCCGGCTGTCTCTTGTCATCGAACCGACAGGTAATGCGGCCGACCGCATAGAGTCCATCGAGGGATACCTCAGCGGGGTGGCCGGTACGCTGGACTTTGCCACGGACACCTATGGCGCAGCCTCGAACGTGGAAATGCACTTCACTAAGGTGACCGACGGCGAACATGCTGGCAAGTGGATTGCTACCGTACGTCTGCTCGGCATTGCAGGCGACCAGCAGAAACTGACCGCTACGCTGGCCTACGCCGGCGGCAACCCGCAAAACACCCTCTTGGAGAGCGACCTGACCGAAGCCCTCTCCCCCTTCAACGAGAACAAGAGCGTGCCCTTCGCCTTGGGCGGCACCATGGCTGAAACTCCGTCAGAGGCCGGCGTGGAAGCCACCATTACCGGCTGGAAGACTATCGAGGGCGACCCGGTGGAGGCCATGTAATAACAGAAACATGTAGAAAATCGAGCTAATGAAAACAAACATCCATTCCTTTGCTGCCTTGCTGCTTCTTGGCCTGGCGGCGTGTACGAACGATGAAGCAAACGACCCGTTGGCGGACGGCCCCGTGCCCGCACAAGTGACGGCCGCAATCAATCAAAACTTGACACGTATCAGCGTAGCCGATGATGGCCCTGCATCCTTTACCGATGGGGACAAGATAAACGTGTTGGCTGGCGGCAGCGCCACCTATGTATATGCTTTTGATGGCAATACGTGGGATGCCGTCAATCAGAGTTATTATTTCCAAGATAGAGGTGAGGTGACCTTCCGGGCATGGTATGCCGTTCCCGCCGTTGTTCCGGCTACGGGCAATGAAATCGACATCGATACCAAGAACCAAACCATAGGTGGCAACGCCTGGAACCAATGGGACATTCTCGCTACACCAGAGGTGAAAACCGACGTGTCTTCTCCGATAATAGACTTCACCGGCGACAACGCCTTCAGCCACGTCATGACGCAGGTCACGATGGCATTCAAGGTAGGCAGCGGTATCAGCGACTTGACGGCATTGACTGGCTATACGTTGGAGAACCTGACTACCGATGCCACATTCAACACGCTGACCTGCACATTAGCCCCGGGCACAACAACAGGCGGTATAGCCATTACCGGCATCAGCGCATCCGGTGCGGAACACATCTGCACTCCGCTCATCCTTGTGCCGCAGGCCGTCGCTGGCAATGAGATAGCTCTTGAAGTGAAGTACAACGGCCAGACCTATCAGGCGGACCTTACCGTCCCGGAGGATGGCTTGCAGTCCGGCTACAGCTATACCTATACCGTGACCATCAGCAACACAGGACTGGAAGTGGGCAGCGCCACGATCAACGACTGGAAGCAGCCAGCCCCGGAGGATTTTGACGGTAACGGGAATGCCACGCTGCAATAAACGAAAGAACATCCAACAGGAAACAATACATTAACGACAATGAAACGATACATCCTTCTCGCAGCAACGGCACTCACGCTTGCCGCCTGCACCAACGACGAAATGTCCGCGCCCGGCGACAAGGTGGCGCTGAAAGTGAATGCCGCCATCGGCGATGCGCAGACCCGCGCTGCCGGCACACAATGGGCACAGTATAACCAGATAGGCCTTTCTACTGTGGAGGGCACGGCTACTTGGTATGCCAACGTGTGCTACGAATGGGACGGCAACAGCTTCACCACTCCGCCGGAGAGCGCCATCTACTTCCAAAGCTCCGAGACCGTGGCCTTCCATGCGTACTATCCCTTCACGGGCAAACCCGGAACCACCGTGCAGCCTCTGACCGGAGTCAGCACGGGCGCCACGAACCAGACTGCCGAGAACCAGTCTCTCATCGACTTCCTCTATGCCTCCGGGGCCACGGCCAGCAAGGACATACCGACCGTCAGCTTCACCGGCGAACACGCCTTTACCCACCGCATGAGCCAGATTACCCTGACCTTCATCGAAGGGGACGATATGGATCTGGATGGCTCGTGGAGCTACACGCTCGGCGGTCTGAAGATGCAAGGAACATTCGACCCGCAGACGGGCATTGCCAAGGCTGATGACGTGGCGGCAGCCCCGCTCACCATTAACCTTACAGAAGTGCAGCCCACAAGCGGCAAATACACCGCCCCCTCGCTCATCCTCTTCCCGCAGGATGCCGCAAGTATTGACTTGATCGTTACCGTGGGCGGACAGGACTATACTGCCACGCTGAGCGTGAAGGACGGCAAATTGCAATCGGGAAATAACTACACTTGGCAAGTTACCGTCAGCAAGACCGACGTAAAAGTCGGCGGTGCCGAGATAAAGGGGTGGAACAAGATGGAGGGCGGCGACGTCACCGCCACGCTATAATAATATAGGGTATATGGGACAAGCAAGCGTCCCGCCCATTTCCCCGTGAAGAAGGGAGTGGGCGGGACGTTCGCTTTTTTTACCTGACTGCTGTGCGTCAGTTGTGCACAAGCGTACCGATGGCTTCGCTGGAGAGCACCTTCTTGAGGTTACCCACCGTGTCCATGTCAAACACGATGATGGGCAGGTTGTTCTCCTTGCACATGCAGGTGGCGGTGAGGTCCATGACGCGCAGGTTGCGGGCGAGCACCTCGTCGTAGGTGATGTCGTCGAACTTCACGGCCGTGGGGTCTTTCTCTGGGTCGGCGGTGTAGACGCCGTCCACACGGGTGCCCTTGAGCATGACGTCGGCCTCAATCTCTATGCCGCGCAGCGACGAGCCGGTGTCGGTGGTGAAAAAGGGGTTGCCTGTGCCGGCAGACATGATGACCACTTCGCCTGCCTCCAGGCACTCGATGGCGCGCCACTTGTTGTAGAACTCGCCGATGGGCTCCATCCTGACGGCGGTCAGCACGCGGGCCTTGACACCCTGCGCGGTGAGTGCCGAACTAAGGGCCAGGCTGTTGATGACGGTGGCCAGCATACCCATCTGGTCGCCCTTCACACGGTCGAAACCTTTCATGGAACCTTTCAGCCCGCGGAAGATGTTGCCTCCGCCGATGACGATGCCCACTTGCACGCCCATCTGCTGTATTTCCTTAATCTGTTCGGCGTATTGCACCAGCCGCTGGTCGTCGAAGATGCCCGGCTGGTCTCCCTTCAAGCTCTCGCCGCTGAGCTTGAGGAGGATGCGTTTGTAAGGTGTTGCCATACTTATATATTATTATTGTATTCGTTGGGGGCAAAGATACATTTTCCCTCTGAGATAAGGAAATAGCCGGGCACCTTTATTTTTGTTTCTAACAACTATGTTTATTTGATTTTGCCTACGAAGAGATAAGCATTGTCATTCTCATTAATGCTTTCTTTCAGTTTCGTCCATTCTTCCCGTTTCTTTTTACTGAGCCCCTCAGACTTGGCAAGGGCGTTTTCCAGATAAGTTGCCAGTTCGCCCGGCTCAATACTATGGACAAAGTGCCCCTTATTAAAGCCGAATACAGCATTCTCCAAAGGCATGTCTCCAGCCAGGTCATTGACAAACTTCACGTAAGCGCCTTTACCTGTCTGTTTGTCCACCATGACGGTTGCCCGTTTAGAGACATAACTGCCGTATTGAACTTGGGTAACTTCCATAGTGATGTCCGTTAAAAAACAATTGGGTAATTCATAGAAACCATGTTGGAGAGGGTCATCCGGCATATCCAATGTAAAGACAGGTTGCAGGCGGTTCTCATCAGGTTGGTAATGATAGAGGGAGTCTTTCTTGGCTGCCCACCGGGAAAGATAGAAATCAAACGTGCCGGGCATGTTGTCTGAATTGTATACTTCGTTGCTGAAGTCCGGTTGGACAGAATAGCCGGCTGCGTCAATCCGTTGCAAGACATTGCCATCAAAGTCTTGTTGCCAAACGACGGAGGCTCCTTCTATATTGCTGAAAGCCAACATACCTACCGTTACTACCTGCTTTGCGGCATCTACCGTAAAAACGCCTTTAGGCACCAGCGTAGGCAGAGGAATGGATGAAAGGTAGGAACCATCGTCTAAGTTATACACTAGCAAGTTTTTGGCATTCCAGGGCATCAGATAAATGCGGCGATTCTCTTCGTCTATCTGTTTGTCATACACAGCCCAATATTCACCGGGGCCTTGCCCGTTGTTACCCACTTGGCAGAGGAAACGTCCTTCTTTATCGAACAGGCGGCAAGCTTCCCGGCTACTGCCCCCGGTTATCAGATAGTTGCCAAAGAAAGTGCCGTATCCTCTTGTCAGCGCTTCATCCCGGTTATCCAGACGAATGAGATGAAAATCCTCTAAATATTGACTGAGCGGAATGACAAGTGTGTCTTTACTCATTTTGTCCAAATGGAGCACACGGACTGAGCCCGATTCTATGGTTTCCAAAGATGCAATGACGGGCAGATTGTCAAACGTCAGTTTATCGGCAGGCTTATTGCCTCCACAAGCTCCCAACACCAATGTCAGTGCAGAGAGACAGAAGATGTGTGATGTTTTCATATCCTTATTGCTTTTAGATTTGGGCGCAAGATAATAAATTAAATGCAATAAAAGAAGCATAAACAATTATTTCTCCCGCTTTTACGATTATTTAGTACTAATATGCCGTAGTCTTTCTTCTTGCACCGTCATACCGGATAGTTCTATTTCCTCCTCATCCCCTTGACGACCTGCTTCGTGTCGCCATCCACCCGGTAGGACTCCACAATCTTCTGCAACGTCTTGTTGTAGGTGAAGTCGTCCAGCGTGTTCCCCTCCCGGAGGTAGTGCATCGTGAGCTCGGGGAACTTGACGAAGCAGGCGGACAAGGCCCACGCCACGCCCATCCGGACGTAATAGCCCTCGTGCCGGATGCCGTCGTAGAGGCGGAGCAGCTCATGGATATGTTCCTCGTCGATGAACAGCTGCATCGCCATTACCACGCCGAAGCGTATCTCATACTCGCCCCCGGCCTGCATCCATCCCTTGAGGTATTCCCAAAGGCGTTCCCGATGGGCCTCGATGAACCGCTTCCCGCCGCCGAACTTGAACGTGTCGCACACCGACCAGCTGTTGATGAGGCGCACGAAGCGGGTTACCCGCTCCAGATATACTTCCACATCCTTGTCCGGGCGGATGCAGCCCAGCACCATGCCTTGCAGCATCCGTTCCTCCATATAATACGTGTCGGCCGTGGCCAGGTACGCCTGCCAGTCGCCTTTGGCAATCTTCTTTGCC
>CALUGY010000020.1 GCA_944320295.1 uncultured Bacteroides sp. | reverse complement strand
TTAGAGGTCTTTCAGTTAGTGAGATAGACAGTAAGACCGTGATTGCCGCACCTACTGGAGCGGCTTATCTCAGTGAGTTTATGGACACATTGCCTGCGGGCATCCTAAACAAGAAAGAAACAGGTTGTGGTGCAACGACTGTAGTGCTTGAAAATGGGGAAGATGTGATTATCGCTTGTCCCACGAGATTCCTGATAATCAATAAGGTTTCCCAATATCCAAATGAAAGGTGCTCATACAAATTGTTGGGCGTGCAGAAAGGTGTAGGACAGCAGCATATTGAAGATTATGTTGATGAATGTTTTGGCAAACAACCCATTAAAATAATGGCAACTTACGATTCGTTCCCAAGAGTTTTTTCTTTGACAAAACAAAAAGGAATCGAATGTAAAATAGTGGTGGATGAGTATCAAGAGTTGTTGGATGCTTATGTTTATAGAAATACAGCCATTAGAAACTTGCTCAACGAGTTAAAAGATATTCCCAATGTAACTTATTTGTCGGCAACTCCTATTCCCTATAAATGGAGGCCGAAAGAGCTTTTGCAATTGCCTGAATATGAAATAGATTGGGGAGATAGCGTCAGAATAAGGCCATTCAGAATGAAATGCGACCATCCATTTTCTTTGGCTGCCAACATCATTAAAAACCATAAAATGGGGCATCCATTTGAATTGGACGGCCATATAGTCAAGGAATATTTCTTTTTTGTCAATTCGGTATCTGCAATAAGCAATATTATAGAATCTACAGGATTGACATCGGATGATGTAACAGTCATATGCGCGGATAATGAGATTAATAAATTGAAATTAAAAGGCTTGCCTGTTGGAAAAGTCCAAGAAAAGAATAAAATATTTACATTCTGCACAAAAACTACTTTTTATGGAGCTGACTTTTATTCAGATGCAGGTCTTGCAATCATTGTAAGTGACGGCAATGCCAAAAGTTCGTTATTGGACATAGCTACCGACATAACACAAATTGCAGGAAGAATAAGGACAAAAGAAAATCCATTTAAAAACATAATCCTTCATATTTACAATACGGGGATTATGTGCGAAAGCAAAGCAGAGCATGAAGCAAAGCTGCATGAAAGACTTGTTTCAGCCCAAAAAATAGTTGAAATTTTTAATAATTCATCTTTGGAATCGAGAGGGGCAATAATCGAAAGGATAAAGGAGAATAACCCAGAAGAATTTGCCTCTTATAATATTGAAAATCAAATGCTGGAAATTGATGAAATGAAAAAAGCCCATGCAGAATACAAGTTTGAGGCAATAGACAACGTGTATGCCAATGGAATTTTATTAAGGGATGCCTATCTAAATAAGGGTTATGATGTAAAAAATGCAGATGAAAAAATCAAAAACATATACCAAAATGTATATTGGGGAATGGGTAGAAGCCGTTTTGAAATACTCTATAGAACATATTCAGACAGCAGAAAACACCCCCCCGTCATAAAATCTGAATTGCCAGAAGATGTCTTATTGCAGAATGATATCGTGCCACTTGCATATAATTTATTGGGTGATAAAGAAGTTGAAAGGCTTGGATATGATGAGAAGAAAGTTAGCGATTGGGTGCATTTCAAACTGCCAGAAACTCAAAAGGCGTTAAAAGAAAAATTAAAGGAAACGTTTATCGCTGGGCACAAGTATTTATTCAAAGAAATAAAGCAGCAACTCAAATCATTTTTTAAAGAATTAGGAATAGGAATTACACCAAAAGCGACTTTGATAAGCAAATATTTCAACACAAAAAAAGTAAAGATACCAACAGAAAATAAAAGGAAAGATGGTTATCAAATTAATAATGCACTATTCTTATGTGTTTCCACAAAGAAAAGTAATGTCGTTTTTTATGACTTCTACCCTATAAGATAGCATAAATAAAATCGACATTTAACCCACAAGCCCCTGTTTCCCCTCTTGGAAGCAGGGGCATTTATTTTTGATAATCTGTAATGTATGGCTGTATTTACCGGTTAGCAGCCAGATGTTATACTCAAAAAAATTTTTTTATTTTATTTTTATCCCCATTGTATTTCCATGAGCGCGCTATAATTTGCTTTCTTCTCCCCCTCCTTGCCTTGGAGTGGGATATCCCCCCTATAGTGGCATCTGCATAAGCGGTATGACACTAACTCCTCCCACCACTTCATTTTTTTTGCTACTAACTCCTTTCTTCCCCCTGATGTTTAACAACTAAAATTACAAATATGGAAAGATTGAAGTTTTTGGAGACAATGACCGTGAAAGAGTTCAAGTCCAAGATGAACGTGGACAAGATTGAAGTGAAGCAGAATCCCCACACAGGAAAATGCTTTTTTGTGTATGGTTTTGAAACAGGCGCGGTAAGCGGGAAATTCATCCATGGAGGTGTCCCGCAGCCAGTCATCTCGCAAGTATGTTCCCCGGACACAGGGGACATGTTCTACATGCTGCACCAGAAAGGGGAAGGAGGGACATCCACATTGGCTACCCTCTAAAGCAGCAAGTAAAAAGCAGGAAAAGTGGCAGGCCAAGGCTTGCCACTTTTTTTGTACATCAATGATTTTAAACCGATAAACGAGTAGTTATGATGAACCTAAGAAAATCATCCAAGAAACAGGCTAAAATCAAGCTGGCCCTGCAAGGCTGTGCAGGTAGCGGAAAGACCTATTCAGCCTTATTGTTGGCTTATGGACTGTGCAATGACTGGGCTAAAATAGCCGTCATTGATTCTGAAAATGGGAGCGCTGACCTTTATGCACATCTGGGAAGCTATAATGTGCTACCCCTTCAAGAGAATTTTACCCCTGAAACCTACATGGAAGCCATTGGTGTTTGTGAAGATGCAGGCATGGAGGTGATAATCATTGATTCCATCTCCCAATGCTGGGACAACCTGCTGGAATACCATGCCAACCTTCAAGGCAATTCATTCACCAACTGGCAGAAAGTCACCCCGAGGATGAACGCCTTCATGCGGAAAATCTTGCAGAGCGAAAGGCATGTCATCTGTACCATGCGGTGCAAACAGGATTATGTCCTCAATGAGAAGAATGGCAAGCTTGTGCCAGAGAAAGTAGGGTTGAAGGCAGTAATGAGGGATGGGATAGACTATGAGTTCACCATAGTTTTTGACATCAACATGAAGCACCAGGCTACAGTTTCCAAGGACAGGACAAACCTTTTTATGGGTAAACCAGGCTTTATGATTACCCCGAATACAGGGCAAACCATCCTTGATTGGTGTAATGATGGCATTACAGTAGAACAGATTAGAAGCAAGATAAGCAACAGCAAATCCATTGAAGAACTGAACTTCATTTACCACCAATATCCCGAATGGTACCAGCAGCTAACCTCTGACTTTATGCGGAAGAAAGCTTTTCTTCAAGGGCAGAAAACAAATGACCAACCTATCAATTATTCACCTAATTTCGTAAGACATGGAAGCAATGCAACTGCAGCCTGTACACAGAATTGACAGGCAAATCATGCCAATCATCCAACCTCAATATGGGGAAGTGGAAATTCTAGAACCTGAAATCATAGGGTCTGGAAGAAGTAATGTAAAACTGCCTTTCATTGAGGCAAACACCAAGGAGGTGACTATGGAACATTTAAGATATGAGTGTGTTGTCCCTGTTTTCAGCAAGGACAATGAGATAACCATCAGCCATCCGGCCTTTATTGAAACCATGTGGGAAGCAGCCAGCAGGGTATTCCCCAATGAAACCGTTGAATATCCTGCCATAAGGGTCAGCCATGTAATTAAAGGCAGAACCCCGGAAGCCATCCACAAGCCTGTAAAGGACTTGCTGGATTCAGACAAGACCATCTACTATGAGAGGATGATGTTCTGCTTTGAAATCCCCACTATCCACGAGGATATTGCAGGAAACAGGCTAAACCTCACTATTGGGGGAGTTCGGGCATACAACCATGAGAACCTTTACAGCAGGAAAAGCATGGAAAAGTTCAAGATTTTCATTGGCTTCAAGAATATGGTGTGCTGCAATATGTGTGTAAGTACAGATGGCTTTAAGTCGGAGTTGAAAGTGATGAATATCAATGACCTGTTTACTTCTGCCATGCAACTGTTCCAGGAGTACAATATAAGCAAGCACCTTTATTATATGGGAGCTTTCAAGGACAGCTATATGACCGAACAACAGTTTGCACAATTCTTGGGAAAAAGCAGGCTATACCAATACCTGCCCAATAAGCAGAAAAGAAGATTGCCACAGATGCTCATGACCGATACCCAGATAGGGATTGTGGCAAAGGCATTTTATAATGATGATAACTTTGCCCTTCCTGGCAATGGCAGGGAAATCAGCATGTGGAGCGTGTACAACCTCCTTACAGGAGCCAACAAAAGTAGCTACATTGATAATTTCTTGGACAGGGCTTATAATGCCACCCAGCTTGCGGAGGGACTGAATAAGACCCTTTATGGAGAAAATGAGTATTCATGGTTCATACAATGATGCTTGATGCTTCAATACCAAACCTCTTCAGGAGTAGCATTCTTACTTTATCCATTATGGTAGGAAATTTTGTAGTGTCGAAAAAATGTATGTCATACCCTATAGGAATACAAAGAAAAATTCGACATCCGCGCACTAAGTTATATATTTATTAATTATAATTTATCGGGCGTGCAACAAGATGAATTTTGTATTCACTTCTCTTGTTTTTATTATAGGGAAGTGAATACGCCTGCCACTAAAGATAAGGAGGGCAACTCCTATTTGCACACCTAACTTGTAAGTTTTATATATAAAAATGGAGTTAGATGTGCATTTTTGTCATGGCAAAGATATTGGACTGGCGGCAGTCCATGTTTGTGGTTTAGTGTTGTTGAAGTCCCGGCTTGTCGTATGCAAGCTGGGGCTTTTGCCACATTTGTGGAAGATTTGAAGTACTTTTGTATGCAGTTAAGGCATGGCCCGCACCTATGGTGTCCGATATGTTGGTATTTGCTTTGAAAAAATAGCAATTATGTGATTGTTTCTTGCTGGAAAGCAGTATCTTTGTGGCATGTACAATTAAATGGATTGCGAATGAAGTAAAAGTTTAACTAAGACATATTGGAAAAAGAAGTGTTTGCTTCTTGCTTGATGTATTCTGAAAATCGCCAATTAGAAGAATTATCCATCAGCAGCAGGAAAGTGAATGCTGACACCATAAGGTGTGGGCTTCCTTGTTGCATGGATACAGGTGTTTGGCGATACCTCAGAATAGCAACAGGTTAAGCCTACACCTTTCTTTTTGTAGTATGAATCTAAAAAGATTAACGTTATGAGTATATTTAACTTTTTCAAAAAGAAAACTACTCAAAAACAAGCTGGACTTGCTGATTCTTTAACTAATTTGTATGTGGCAAAACAAGCAAGAGAAAAAATTAAACAAGGATTTGATGAATCTGTTTCTAACGCTGTAGCTAATGGGCCTACAGGCCCTCTTTTTAAAGGACTGCAAGCTAAAGCCGCTATAGTAAATTTTTATCAAACGATGAAAAATGACAAATCTTTAGAACAAGGGTTAAAGACATATGGAATTAATTATCAAAATATTCTTTATGAAGAATGCCAATCTGCACTTCGTAAATACTTGAATAAAGATTTATACAAACTATAATATACTCTTTTTACTTTTACAATAGTATGAATATAGATATACCATTGATAGATAAAATAGTATTTGGCGGAATAGGCTTTTTGATTTTCGGCATGCCCATCATAATGGTATTTAAGGACATGATGAAAGAAGACGGGGCATTAAATGATATAGCCAACAAACTTATACAAATGTTTAACTCTCTGTTTGTCAGAAAAGTTAAAGATGCAGATTTATGTTTACTGCGTGACTTGATTACCATATCTGTCACAGAAGATGGTATAAGCCGTCCAGCCTATGAGGCTATAAGGGAAATTATGTTGAAAGAAGGAATCGCTTCCTTTAAATATGAACAAGCTTTAAATTGTTCTCCCAATCGGATAAAAGATATATATCCAACAGACAATGAGCAAAGACAAACATACCTTTTATACCTCATATATGTGATGATGAAAGGAAATTCTAGTTCGCTTAAGAAGATGGCTTATATTGAAATTGTTGCAAAGAAACTTGGTCTTAGCCAAATAGACATAATCCTTAACTATAAAGCCGTAAAAACACAGCTTCTAAAGAGTTCTAGTAAAAATAATCATACAGCTCATTGGCAAGTCAAATCTTCTAGAAAGTTCACCGACTATGAGAAATCTTTAGTAGAAAAAGCTCAGGTTGTAGATTCTAAATATGGAAATAGTGTATGTTTCTTTATGAAGAATGGCAGTACTACTTATGTGCCTCTTGATAGGAATGCTAAATCTCAGGTAGGTGATTTTATTGATATGGATACTGCTGAAATAGTTACTTTAGAAAAGCAAGGAGAGAGGGATATTAATCGAATTAGAGTATAAACTGTTTTTAATTAATACAAGAAGTTATGTTATCAACAATTTTGTTATGCCTATCTGCATTGTGCTTTATAGCAGTATTTGGTATTCATATCTATGTCATCAATAGTGGCGAATTTTATGGTTACACAAGGTCACTACTATTAAAAAGTATTCCATGGCTAAGTGGGCATGTGCTGGCTGTAATACCGGAATGCTTGGCTTTTCAAGTATATTGGATATGGATGTTCCTTATAAACCTTGCCATTGTGTATCTATTGGGGCCAACTTTTACCCGTTTCTTCATCAGAAGATTTGCAAGTGGTAAAGGTCTTGGGATTGATATGTTTATCGCATTAATCATGGCTATTGTAACTCTTATTATTGGATATATAACAATTTAACAATCGCAGGTTATAGAGAAAATAATTTATAAAGCAAAAGTCCCATATTGGTATTAATAAATCTATTATAGGCATGATATCTTGCTTGAAAATAAGTGGATTGTGAATTTTAACGAATTGATTATTGAAATATGACTGAATTGTTGTCTTTACCTGTTTTTTGGATGTATTTATTGTTAGCCATATTTGGTGCAGCAAACTCCTCAACGAGACAATGGGCACAAGCAAATTATGATACCACACCTGTTTTTTTTACACTATTTTACCAATTGTTTGGTATATCAAGCCTAGTAGTGTTCATTATCGGATTAGCTGTAATAGCATACTCTTTTGAATGGTGGTATTCTATAATAGTATTAATAATATCTCAGGTTATAAATAGAATTGCATTGTCAATATTTGATGCCCTGAGGATTAGGCATGGCATCAACATCCTAAGTATTATTGCAATACCTGTCTTAATTATAATTCTTATCTGTTTAATATAGCTTATGTATCACAGAGAATATGGAAGAATCCATGATGTAGAAAATCCATTTTATAATTCTTGGTTGAACATGATAGGATGGATTATTCTTATATTATATTTCTGGTATATTGAGAGTGGTACCGTCAAAGAAAAGACCAGACAAAAAAGTATGTATTATGGAGAGGAAACGATACCAATAAAAATGCCATGGTACAAATGGCTCTATATAATAGCCAAGTGCTTGTTGCTTGACATAAGGAATAATCCCCGTACCACATTGGTTTGTTGTGGTTTTATTTTAATACAACTGGTTGGGTGCCTTACATAAACGGCTCGTTAGGGGTTGGAAAGCTGTAGCTTTACAGCTTTGCTATTGATTTATGAAATGAATAAATATAATTAAAACCTTATGGTGTGTAGGCAACCGTATAATATTATGAATTTATTTAATACTCTTAAGTTACATAGCAATAAATGGACGGTTAAGTCTGTAAGGAGGTTTACTGCTGAAGAAATCGCTATGGTAGAAAAGGCTCAAGTGATAGATTCTCAATATGGAAGTAGCGTATGCTTCTTCTTAAAAAATGGCATGACTACATCTGTGCCTCTTGACCATGAATCAAAATCCAGGATAGGGGATTATATAGACATGAATACTGCTGAAATTGTCACTTTGGAAAAGCAAGGAGAATTAGATATTAATAGGATTAGAGGATAAAATATCGAAACTTACAAAGAAAGTATATTGTACTCATTTCCTTACTTTTTAATATAGAAAAGTGAGTACAATATACTTATAAAAAGATAATCCGATAAAAACAGTAAGCTCGCAAATTATAAGATTGAGCATCCTCTATTGGTGAGAATCTTGTAGCAGATAAATATGTGGAATAATAAATGGTGAAACTAAAAAAACAAACCCAAAAGATGAAAAAACAGATTATACTGGTCTCATGTATTATGCTTGCTACATTAACAGATATGCTGGGATGTCCCGTAAAAGCACAAGAAGTGGATAGTAAGGGGAAAACATTAAATGACATTCGTTTTCAAGGGTGGGAAGATAAGGATTGGTTGGATAATCAATATATCCGAACCTTACGGCAATACTTGAATGACTGTAATGATGGGACAGTAATCAATTCCAATTTGGCCCCTTACAAAGAACATTTAAAAGGGAAGTTTGTGGTTGCAAACATTCAAGGCTACCTTTTGGGAGGAACATTTATTCAGATAATATTTCTTGATATGCCTGACACTATCTTCAACGCTTGGGTATATAGTGATGTTGATGAGGAAAGAGAAACTGTGACAGATTATGAAGTTCGTTTTGTCCAAGTTGAAAAAGAAAAAAGCTTATTTACAAAAGCAGATATTCTTCGGATAATAAAAGAACATCCTGAAAACAAACTCTGGTGAGAAAACAAGTAACATAACTAAAAATGATTCTGTACGTCCTTTTGATACCACTACTTACATACTAAAATGATAATTCAGACAGCAAATTAATCCATGGGACAGCCAGCTCTACTATCTAATTTTTGTAGTTTTGTAAGCAAGCTGAGCCAATTAAAATACTACAAATCAAATTATAAACGCAATAAAAATGAAGACAATAATTATATGTACCGCATTTGTGACGCTAATGGGAGTAGCAGGATGTTCTGAGAGAGCACAAAAAACAACAAATAATGTATCTGCCGATACCCTGCAACCTTCCTGGGAGTATGACTCGTTGATGATTGAAGTTTCCTATAAGATATTCAAAGCCAACCCAGAATTGGTATCATTGCTTGATACATTGTATAGGCATGTATATGTCCCGTCTGACGAAAAAACAGAGGAGAAACTCAGATGGATGAGGGCATACAGAGAACAGTTATGCCGCTATTATGACAGGAACAAGTTAGGTAGCGATACAATTCCCTGCCATGCCAAAGCTGACACAGTTTTAAACCATGCAGAAAAGCTATGGGAAACAGACATGGATACTTCAACTATGGGAGTAATTATATATGAAAGTACTGGCAACACTTGGGACACGTTCAGGCAATATAATTCCCTGTTGCGACTATGGGACTTATGCCAGGATGAAAAGCAGAAGAATTTGCTCATGGAAGAATGGCAGGCATGGGAAAAACTGAGAGTGGAATTTAAAAAGTTATTTTTCCATTGCGTGGATTTGTGTTATTGGAATGGTTCTATGAGTGGCCCGATTCAAGGTATTGGTGTTCGTAGGATATTGGAAAGCCATATTAAAATGAATAATCAAGAGATTGCAGAACTAAGTGGTACGGAATGAAAGAGTTTCGGTGTATTTTTATCTTGCGCAGAGGAACTATTTATAAACTGTTGCAATATTGCCATAAAAGAATATTCCAATGAAGAAGAAGTAACTTTCCTTGATAAAGAAGAGGAAAGCAAACTCTATCAAGAAACATATAATAATGCCATCCAACAAAATAAAAAGATAAAGCCACTACTGAAAAACTGGATTAAGGCAAGAAACGAATGGTCTAAAGAAGTGACTGGTGGTGGCATTGCGTTTGATTATTACCAAGAGAATACATCGGAGGTATTAATCAGCCTGGCAAACATTATTAGCTTTATTTGATAATAGTCAACTAATTAAATAAGACGCTTCTATGAAGCAGGAAGCAAGAACATCACACTTGAAAATATATATGAGTGACAAGAAAGTGGTACAATGATATGATTACAAAAAATAAAGGAGATATGAAACTGACAAAAACAGAGAAGTATCCTAATGACAGATAGAAAGATACTTGCTGAAAGTCATAGTGACTATCTTCTGAATATGAGTAGATTATTAATTTTATAACTAATAAAATTTCAGGAATTATGGCATTTGAGATAAGAGGAAAGATTATATCTGTCCTTGATAAAAAGGACGGCATATCAAAAATTACAGGTTCTCCTTGGAGTATTCAGCAATATGCGATTGAAACACAAGAGCAATACCCTAAGAAATTATGCTTTGATGTATTAGGTAAAGACAGAATCGAGCTGTTTAACATTCAAATTGGCGAAGAACTGACCGTATATTTTGATATTGATGCAAGAGAATATCAAGGTAGATGGTATAATTCTTTTAAAGCATGGAAGGTGGAAAGAACAAATTCTCAGTCTAATACATTCATGCAAAATATAAATAAGGATATGAATGGAAATGAGAATAGAAATGAAGATGAATTTGATATATTATTTGAGACTTCCCAAGATGAATCTCCTTTCTAAAGATTATATTAATCAACGAATAATAAGTATATTTATGAAGTATGGATAAGGAAGATGGCACTTAATTAATGCTTTTATTGGCTTGGTATAAACCTAGCCATTGTTGGTCAATAGTTGTTCTATTAGCCATCCAAAGAGATTATTAACCGACTGATTACCACAGATATACTATTGATTTTAAAGACTATTCCGGTTCTGAAGGTCCTGGGTTTGAGTCCCAGCGGGGTCACGATAGAAAAGGGGAGACTTCGGTATTGAAGTTTCCCCTTTGTCTTTATGCAAGATGCCGGACATCTGCGCCCCAATAACATTGAAAGTATTCCCCTCTCCTTTTACGAAGGATTTAAACTTACATCTTCCGCAACACCATCGCCGTGCGGGCAGGCACGTACAGCTTCATCCAACCCTTCCGGGCTTTCTTGTATAAAGGATCGGAAAGGGTGAAGTGGGTCACGGTGTCATCCGTAAAGCCATTGCCGCCATAAACGGGATTGTCGGTGTTGAGGACTACCTGGTACGAGCCTTCGGGAACGAGGAAACCGTAGTCGGTAAAGGAACGTTGCGGATTGAAATTGAAAACAAACACCAAGTCCTTACGCATATAGGCCAGAATCTGGTCCTCGTCGTTATGCCAGATTTCTTGTATAGGAGTAGCTTGGAACTTACGGAGGCTCTTTATCACCGTGAGGAGGGCTTTGTCGAAATCCCCCATATAGTGGTAAGCCAAATCCTTGTTGTCCACCAAGTCCCACTGACGGCGTGCGTACTTGTACGACCAGCCGTTGCCTTCGCGCGGGAAGTCTATCCACTCGGGATGCCCGAACTCATTGCCCATGAAGTTGAGGTAACCGCCATTGATGGTGGTGGCCGTAAGCATCCGTATCATCTTATGCAGGGCTATACCTCGGTGTACCTTGTAGCTTTCGTCGCCCTTCTGCATGTGCCAGTACATGTCTGCATCTATCAGACGGAAGATGATAGTCTTGTCACCCACCAGGGCCTGGTCGTGGCTCTCGCAGTAGGAGATGGTTTTCTCGTCCTTGCGCCGGTTGGTCACTTCCCAGAACATGCTGGAGGGCTTCCAATCCTCGTCCACTTTTTCCTTGATGGTCTTTATCCAATAGTCGGGTATGTTCATGGCCATGCGATAGTCGAATCCGTAGCCACCGTCTTCCAACTTGGCGGCCAGGCCGGGCATGCCGGACACTTCCTCGGCAATGGTGACGGCACGCGGGTTGACCTCATGAATCAGCTTGTTGGCCAGCATGAGGTAACAGATGGCGTTGTCGTCCTGATGGCCGTTGAAGTAGTCGTCGTAATTACAGAATGCCTCGCCGAGGCCATGGCTATAGTAGAGCATGGAGGTCACACCGTCGAAGCGGAAACCGTCGAACTTGTACTCTTCCAGCCAGTACTTGCAGTTGGACAACAGGAAGTGCAACACCTCGTTCTTCCCGTAGTCGAAGCAGAGCGAATCCCAAGCCGGATGCTCGTGACGGTCGCCGGGATAGAAGTATTGGTTGGGGTCGCCCGCAAAGTTGCCGAGGCCCTCCACCTCGTTCTTCACGGCGTGCGAGTGCACGATGTCCATAATGACGGCCAGCCCCATCTGGTGCGCAGTGTCTATCAGTTCCTTCAACTCGTCGGGTGTGCCGAAGCGGGACGAAGGGGCGAAGAAGCTGGACACGTGGTAGCCGAAACTACCGTAGTAGGGATGCTCCTGTATGGCCATTATCTGGATGCAGTTGTAGCCGTCGGCCACCACGCGGGGCAGCACATTTTCTTGGAACTCGCGGTAGGTGCCCACCTTCTCTTCTTGCTGCGCCATCCCGATATGACACTCGTAGATGAGCAACGGGTTTACGTCCGGCTTGAACGCACGTTTCTTCATTTTATAAGGTTTCTCCGGCGACCACACCTGGGCGCTGAATATCTTTGTCGCCTCGTCCTGCACCACCCTTGTGGCCCATGCGGGGATGCGTTCGCCGCATCCGCCGTCCCAGTACACCTTGAGCTTATACAGGTCGCCATGGTGCAACAGTTCTTCAGGAAGGTTTATCTCCCAAACGCCGTTGGCTTTGCGCTTCAGGCTGTATTTCGTTTCTTCTTTCCAGTCGTTGAACGTGCCGATGATAAAGATTTGCGTGGCATTCGGCGCCCACTCTCGCAGCACCCATCCTGCGGGGACGCGGTGCAGGCCAAAGTACATGTATCCGCTGGCAAAGTCGGACAGCGTGGTCTTGCCCCCGGCGGTCAGTTCGGCTTCTTTGTCCAAAGCGTGTTGGCGACGCCCGCCTATGGCGGTAGCATACGGTTCGAGCCACGGGTCATTCTTAATCAAGTTCAATGTTTCCATGCCAAATGTATTTTTAAGATTCAGTACACACGTTTCATATCTTTACCTTGAACACCAGTTTCGTCCCGCCGGTGTCCGAAATGGCCGGCGCATGGCCTTCGCCGGGAAGGAAGACGGCGAACATGCCCGGTTCCAGGGTGAAATATTGCCGGGCCGGCCCATCGAAAAACACGATGTCCTGGTCTGCCGAGTACTCGGCGTCCGCAGGGCGGCATTCCGCTTCAGGGGTATAGCCCATGGTTTCCACGTGCGACAAGGGCAGCTGTATGTCCATAAAGTCGCGATGTGCCTCCACACGGGCCTCGGCTTTCGCCTTCGGGGCGATTTGCTCCACGTTGACCCACAAGCGGCCAGGTTGCAACACAATCTGCCCCGGTTGCAACGTGGCCAAATCGTGCGAGCGGAGGAAAGCCACGGCTTCGGGAAACAGCGGGTGCAGGGCGGCATACTTCCCGATATTTTCAAGTCGGTCGATAATCATCGTCTCTTACACAAAAACAATATTACGCCCAAATGTAATGATAAAATCCGACATGCCGTAGCAGCAGGCCTCCCTTTTTGGCATTTTCTTCATAAAAAACCAGAAAGCGGGAGGTCACACACCCGCATGATGTCCTCTGTTTTTACCAACGAAGGATGGCACGCATAAAAACGCCATGAAAACGGGCGCGAAAAAGGCATCCCACCGAACCGGCGTTTTCCACCCCTTCCACAAGCCTTGTAGAGGGCATAAATGCTCGCCGGAAGCGCAACGCGTTGCGGGCGCGGACGCAACATGTTCGAAGCACGGCCGCAACGCGTTCGGAGCAAGGGCGCAACGTGTACGGAGTACGGACGGAATAAAGTCGGCCCGGAAACACGGCACACATAAGGCTCCAAAGCAAGGGGAACGGAGTCGTTTTGTAAGATATTCCTACTTATTGCCTCTTGCGGTAGCTGCGTACCGCCCACACGGAAGCCACGACAGCAAAGCCCATCAAGGCGGCCAACTGCGGCAGCATGTCGGCTATGCCGCAACCGCGCAGGTACACCCCTCGCATGGCCTCCACAAAATAACGCAACGGGTTGAACAGGGTGATGTAACGCGCCCAGACCGGCATGCTGTGCACCGGGGTGAACAGGCCGCTCATCAGCACAAAAACCAAGATGAAGAAGAACATGACGAACATGGCCTGTTGCAAGGTATTCGAGTAGTTGGAGATGACCAGCCCGAAACCCGACACGGCCAGGATGAAGACGAACGAGAAAAGATAAATCACCCCAAAGCGGCCGGACGGCACAAAGGCATACATGGAGGCCGCCAAGGCGAAGCATATCGTCAGAATCAGCAGGCCGATAAGCCAGTAAGGGACAAGCTTCGCGAAGATAAAGGTAAAGTTGCCCACCGGGGTCACGTTTATCTGTTCTATGGTGCCCGTCTCCTTCTCGCCCACCACGTTGAGGGCGGGCAAGAAGCCGCATATCAGCGTGAGGAGCATGACCATAAGGGCCGGAATCATGAAGTGCTTGTAGTTGAGCGTGGGGTTGAACAGGTTCAGCGTGTCAACTGTTATGCGGGGAACCGCTACCGCTGCCGCAGGGATCCCGGAGCGCAGGGTGCCGTCGGCGGAAAGTTCACGGAAGTAGTCGGCAAGGATAGACGTCAAATAACTGCTGCCCAACGTGCCTTTGGTTCCGTTCACCGCATTGGCAGCCACAAGGATACGGGGAGACTCCCCACGCAGCAGGCTCTTCTCGAAGCCACGCGGAAGCTCCAGTATGATGTCCGCTCTGCCCTCCTCCACTTCATGCAGGGCTTCACCGTACGTGCCTTGCAAGGGTTGCATCAGGAAGTAGGTGGAGGCCGAGACCTTCTGCACCAGCCGCCGGGACAACGCGCTGTGGTCGGCGTCCACCACGCACAGGCGTATGTTCTTTATCTCCAGGCTGGCGGCCCAAGGCATAAGCAGCATAATCATGCAGGGGAACAGGATGATGAGCTTGGGCAGGAAGGTGTTCCTGCGCATCTGCTTGAACTCTTTTTCTATGAGGTATTTCAACATGGGGCAGATAGATTATAACGGTTACTCCAGCCTGTCTTTGAATTTCTTCAGGCTCACCGCCAGCAACAAGGCGGCCATGCCCAGCAATACGGCAATCTCCGTGAACGTGTAGCCCACATCGGTACCCATAATCATCAGTTTCCGTACCGCAGAAATGTACCAGCGGGCAGGGATGGCCAGCGATATGCCTTGCAACAAGGGCGGCATGCTCTCTATGGGGAATATCATGCCGGACAAAAGCATGGTGGGCATCATAAGCACCAATCCCGACACCAGCATGGCGGCCACCTGCGTACGGGTCAGCGTGGAAATCAGCAGCCCCAGCGTCAATGCCACGAAGATGAACAACATGGAGACGGCACAGAGCCAAAACAAATTTCCCGCCACAGGCACGCCGAGCACATAGACCGACAGAAGCAGGATGGTGGCAAGGTTGACACACGACAGCACGAAGTAAGGCACGGCCTTGGCCAATATGATGTAGAAGGGCTTCATGGGTGACACGAGCAGCACTTCCATGGTACCGGTTTCTTTCTCGCGGACTATGGAGATAGACGTCATCATGGCGCATACCAGCATCAACACAAGCCCCATGACTCCCGGAACGAAGTTGTACGCGCTCTCCATACGCGGGTTGTACAGCAACTTTACGTTAGGAGACAGGCCGGACGAGCGCAACGCCTGCTCCGCCTCGGCTATGACTCCCGTGGCATAGGCGGCTTGCATGGTGGCGGTATTCGGTTCGGTGGCGTCGGAGATGAGCTGCACGTGCGCCCCGCCCGCATAAAGGTTGTTGGAGAAGTCCGCTTCCACGGCCAGCACCATGTCTATGCGCCCCTTGCGGAAAGCCTCCTCCACCTCGGCGGGCGATGACAGGCGCACCACCACGTTGAAATACTCGGAAGCATCCAGTTTGTCGACGATGCGGCGCACCGCCGGTCCGTTGTCGGGTGCAAGTACCGCCGTACGCACATCCCTTACCTCCGTCGTGATGGCGAAACCGAATAGCAGAATCTGCGCCACAGGCATGCCCAGCAACAAGAGCATGGTGCGCCTGTCACGGAATATATGGAAGAACTCCTTGCGTACGAATGTCAGAAACTGCTTCATATCCTTTCCTGTCTTTCTCCTTTATGTTGGCTGTTATTCATCTCCACGCTTCGCCTGCTTGGCCAGGCTGCGGAACACTTCGTCTATGCTCCCCGCACCGAAACGCGCCTTCAACTCGGCCGGGGTTCCCAATGCGCGGATGGCGCCGTCCACCATTATGGAGATGCGGTCGCAATACTCCGCCTCGTCCATGAAGTGTGTGGTTACAAAGACGGTGATGCCGCTATCGGCTGCCTGGTATATCAACTCCCAGAACTGGCGGCGTGCGGCGGGATCCACTCCCCCGGTCGGTTCGTCCAAGAACACGATATCCGGCCGGTGGAAGATGGCTACGGAGAAGGCCAGCCTCTGTTTCCATCCGAGCGGCAGTTCCTTGACCAGCGTGTCACGCTCGCCTTCAAGGCCGATGCGCCGCAACAACTCGTCGGTTCGGGGGGCGATGTCCTTCTCGTCCACTCCGTATATGCCGGCAAAGAGGCGGATATTCTCCCACACCTTCAAGTCCTCGTACAGCGAGAATTTCTGGCTCATGTAACCAATGTGGTTCTTTACCTTTTCCGCTTGTGTCGCCACATCGTATCCTGCCACCACGGCATGGCCTGCGGTTGGACGGCTAAGCCCCGTGAGCATACGCATGGCCGTAGTCTTACCGGCACCGTTAGCCCCCAGGAAGCCGAATATTTCCCCCTTGCGCACGCCGAACGATATATGGTCGACAGCCGTGAAAGAGCCGAAACATTTGGTCAGGCCCTCCACGCTGATCACTTCATCCGCATGTTTGTCTTCGTGCTCATGGGTCAAAGGCTGCGGGCAAAAGACATCGGCATAACGTTCCAACACGACCTCGGGCACATCCACATCCATCACCCGCCCCTCGCTGATGAATGCAATCCGGTCGCATTGCCTCGCCTCGTCAACAATGGGGGTGGACACGATGATGGTGATACCGAGTTCCTTGAGATGGTGAAGTATCTGCCAGAATTCCCGGCGGGATACCGGGTCCACACCTGTGGTAGGTTCGTCGAGCAGCAGGACTTCGGGCCGATGGATCAACGCACACGACAGGGCCAGCTTTTGCTTCATACCGCCGGACAAGGCTCCCGCACGACGTTTGCGGAAGAGGGCTATCGGCTCGTAGATTTCCTTGATGAGCGGATAATTTTCCTCTATGTCGACGTTGAACACCGTGGCAAACAGCTGCAAGTTCTCCTCCACCGTCAAGTCCTTGTAGAGCGAAAAGCGGCCGGGCATGTAACCCAAGCGGCAGCGCAGCGCACGGTAGTCGCGAACCGTATCCATACCACCAACATTTACCCTGCCACCATCGGGACAAAGCAACGTGGCCAGTATGCGGAAAAGCGTGGTCTTGCCGGCACCGTCCGGCCCGATAAGTCCGAACAACTCGCCGGGGGCGACGGAAAACGACACGTCCCTCAACGCCTCGACCTCGCCATAGCGTTTGCTTACGTTACATACAGTCACCGCGGGATTCATATACAGCCTCCAAAATCACATTTATCATATGGTCAACGGAACAGCGGCATCCGTTCATTCTCCTTCCGGCAGATAGAGGCCGCCGTACATGCCTATCTTCAGCATGCCGTCGTTGCGTACGGCTATCTTGACGGCATATACCTGGTTGGCCCGCTCGTCCTCTGTAAGTATCATCTTGGGGGTAAACTCGGCCGTGTCCGATATCCACGTCACCACGCCTTGGTATTCATGGCGCACATCCTCGCCATAGTCGGCATACACGGCAAGCTGCTGGCCCAACTTGATGCGGGACAGCTGGCGGCTCGTGACATAGGCCCGCAGGTAAATCTGCTCCATGTCCGCCACCTTGAAGAGGGGTGTACCGGGCGCGGCCAGTTCCCCTTCCTCGGCATACTTGGCCAGCACCGTACCGGTGATGGGGGAGCACACGCGGCTCTTCTTGAGCTGGTCGTCCACTTGCGCCACCTGTATGCCCACCGATGAGCTTTGCCATGCCAGGCTGCGGCTGCTGTTCTGCAAGGAGGAGTTTTGTGCGTCGAGCTGTTTGCGGAGCACCTCAAGCATCGTCTCCGCATCGTCCAGCTGCTTTTGGTTGGCGGCGTCCACACGCAACAGGTTGGCTATGCGGTCGCACTCGCGTTCGGCCTGCACGATTTGTTCCTTCGTTGCGGCCACTTGCTTCACGATGTCCGGCTGCTGGCCGTCCACCGACTTCATGCTTGCCTCCAACTGCAACTTCTTCAGGTAGAGCTGCATGGTGTCTATCACTCCCACCTGCTGGCCGCCTTGCAGGTGCATGCCCTCGTCCACATCGAAGGAGAGCAAACGTCCCTGCACTTCGGCTGAAACCACCACTTCCGTGGCCTCGAACGTGCCTGTGGCATCGTAGTCGGGCACCCCGCCCGTGCATGCGGACAACAACAGTACCGCGCCAAAAAGATTCAATGCTTTCATATCTTGTTCTTCTACTTTTGCATGAGTTCATCCTCCGTACCCAATGTGTGCTCCAGCTCGCAAGCACTCATCAGAAGCTGTATTTCGTGAAGGGCTTTCGTCCTGCGGGCCATGTTCTCGCGGGTAATCTCCGTCAAGAGGTCTGTCACGGTCATCGTGCCGTTCTCCACCTTGGCCTCGGCCGACCGGCGGATATTGCCGCGCAAGCGGATAATCTCGTCATCGTCCGCCATCTGGCGGGTCATGGAGCGGATGTCCGCGTCTTGCCGCGTGGCTTCCAAACGCGTGTTGAACAAGAACACGTCCCGCTGCACCTCCACCTGCCGGCGCAGGTTGCCAATGCGGCGACGGTCGTTCTTCAGCGTGTACAGGCTTCCGAAGTTCCACGTCAGGCGCACGCCGCCCATCCACCAGGCGGCCGCGTCGTCCTTCAGCATGTTCAGGCCGGGATTGCCGTACGCACCTTGTACGAACAATCCGATGCGGGGCATGAAACCGCTGGTCAGCATGCCCTCTTGTGCCGCGAGTTGCGCGTCTTGCGCACGGAACCATCGCAATTCAGGCCGGAAACTCTCCGACCCGGGCAGCCTGTCCGCCGGACGTTGCGGTTTGACAAGCACCTGCTCCGACGGCAACTCACGGCCCATGAATGCCGAAAGCATCAGCAGGTAGGCCCGGCGGGATGTCTCCAGTTGTGCCTGCTGCTGGCGGGTATCGAGCAACTGCACGCTCACGGCATCCAGGTCGCTCTGGTTGGCTATGCCGTTGGCCATGTAGTCGGACACCTTGCGGTGCGTGCGCTTCAAGTCGTCTTGCAACAAGGCATTCTGCTTCAGCTGCTCGTCCAACAGGAGGATGCCGAAAAACAAGTCGTTCACCCGTTTGCGCACGGCGTACATGTCCACGTGCTGCTGCTCCATGTCCACGGCCGACGAGGCTTCGGCCAGCTGCTTGCGCGAGCGGATGTTGCCGCCGTCCCAAAGCAACTGCTGCACCTCCACGGCCACTTGGTATTGCTCTTTCGGCAAGCCTATGACGCCCACGCCGGGCACTTCGAACGGCAGTTCGGTGACATCGCTTTGGTAAGTAGCTTTGCCCGTCAGCGCGAATTGCGGCAAGTAGCCTTTCGCGATGTTTGCCACGTCATAGTCGCGCGTTTTCTCTATCAGGCCGTAGCGGCGCACCAATGGATAGTTTTCGTACGCCATGCGCTGGCAGTCGTTGAGTGTCAAAGCCGCCCCGCCCTGCCCTTCTTCCGGCTGCCCGGCCACGCCGCACAACGTCCACAAGGCAAGGACACAGAAAACAAATGTCCGTTTCACTCCAGTCATATACCTTTATTATTATAAATGGCCGCGCCACCATTCCGCCTCGGCGTCCGGGCAGACTGCGACACACCCTCGGGGGCTAAAGTTACAGAGTTTTATCGTATACCGGATAGATTTTGAAAGAAATTTGCCCCGCAACGGGAGAATAGCCCAACGAATGCGGAATATCATCCAATGTCAACATTGTTCCATAAAAGGAAAGCAGTAAATCCACAGCGTATTTTCACCCCATATATACCGTCCGAATGCGCAACGTGTTGCGAGCACGGGCGCAACATGTTGCGAGCGCGGACGCGACACGTTCCGAGCACGGACGGAGTGTGTACGGAATAACGGGGGAATAGTATGCGGAAGAAAGGAGCACGAGCAGCGATATGCCAGGAAATGCATTCCATAGTCTATCATTCTATGTAACAACAAATTATGCGACATAAAGCCATAACAAGCGGCATACAGTTCCCCATACAATCCACAGTATTCGGATAAATCATGAAACCTACCAAAACAAGCCGCCATGCACCACTCGTCCACAAAGGGACTTTGTAAATCTTCAAGAAAGAAGATATCATGGATTCATGGCCTTCATACACCAGAAACAATGCAAAAAAGCAGCAAAAAAAATCGCAGGATTCCAGGAATCTCTTATCTTTGCAACATGCCCCAGCCCCTTTCACGACAAGGACAGGGAGCCAAAGTGCAAGACAAAACTACTATTCATAACACATCTAATTGTTACTATCATGAGAAAAACGTTCATCACATGGGGAATGCTGGCCATGGCTTTGACCGGCACGCCGACAGTCTACGGACAGATTACACAAGCACCACTCGGACACCTGACCGAAGTAAAGCCGGACAGCAAGTCGCGGCGGATAAGTTCGGCCAACCCCAACCGTTCAAGCAACGCCGACCAACGGCACATACCCGCAGGAGAAACCCTTGTGCTAGCCGACATCAAAGGCGAGGGATTCATCAACCACATCTGGCTGACCTGTCCCGAACCCGGGCCCAGCTGGCTCGGCGACAACCCTGACCATAGCGAAATAGTGATACGCATGTATTGGGACGGGGCATCCGAACCGGCCGTGGAAGCCCCGTTGGGAGACTTCTTTGCTGCCGGCTTCGGAAAGCGGAATGCCGTGAACTCCGTCCCCGTGTTCGTGGAAGAGGGCGACTCTTATAATTGCTTCTGGCCCATGCCCTTCTACAAGTCCGCCCGCATCGAGTTGGAAAACCAGAGCGACAAGAATCTGGGCTCCACTTACTTCCAAATAGACTACTCGCTCGAAAAGCTTCCGCCTAACACGCCATACTTCTGCGCCCAGTACAACCAGCAATTCCCGGTTCCCAACGACCAAGACTATGTGCTCCTGGAAGCCGAAGGCATGGGACACTATGTGGGCACCGTGATGAGCGGGCGCGCACGCAGTCCAGAATGGTTCGGCGAAGGCGACGAGAAGTTCTACATAGACGGAGACAAGACGCCAACCATTCAAGGCACAGGCACGGAAGACTATGCGCTCCATGCCTGGGGGGTGAACCGCACCACCTCGTACCCCTACTGCGGCATTGCCCGCCTCGAAGGGGAATGGGGCATGGTGGGCTGGTGGATCACTTACTACCGTTGGCACATCGTCGACCCCATACGCTTTACGAAGTCCCTGAAGGTCACCATTGAGGACGTAGGCTGGATGAGCGAGGACGAAGTGGCGGAAGGTCAATACCGCGGACACGTCGACCGCAACGACGATTTCTCGTCGGTGGCTTTCTGGTACCAAATAGGACAACCCAAGCGTTTCACGGTCCTGCCAAGCGCAGCAGAACGCCGCCTGCCCAACCTCGATATCATAACGGAGGGCAAAGACCTGCTGCGCACGGCCAAGCACTCCCCAGGGCGGACCGTGCTGCAAAAGGGCTACAACTGGACAGGCGACGGGCAACTGCTGTTCTTCCCCGAACGAGGCAAAGAGAAGGACGCATACCTTGAATGCCAGTTCACCGTAGACAAGAAGGAACTGATGCAACCCACCCTGCGCATCACACAATCCTACGATTTCGGGGCTTACCGCATTTTGCTCGACGGGAAAGAAGTAAGAGAAGCATTCAACTTCTACAATCCCACCACGACCGTCAACGAGATAAGCCTCGGACAAATGGAACTGGAGCCGGGCACACACACCCTCCGTTTTGAATATATAGGAAAAGCAGATCTTTCCTTAGACGCGGGAATCGGCATCGACTCGTTCCGGCTCCGCAAACGTTGGGGAGTAAAACGCCATGAGCCCAAGAACTTTCCTATAGAACCATAAGGTGAAAGCATCCGGCAGCATAAAACGAAAGGCCTGTACTAACAGGAATCGCCTTCCTATACAAAAAAAGACAAAGAAAAACAGGCTTAAGAGAACAACGTATTATAAAAGTACATACCTTTGCTGCGTCTTAATAAAGCAACTGATTGTATCACATTTAAAAGTAAAGGAAATGAAAAAATTAGTTTTGATGGCCGTAGCCATCGCTGCCGTATCTTTCGCATCTTGTGGTGGTAATAGTGCAAACAACGCCGAGGCAACTCAAGAAGCAACTTCTGTTGAAGCACCTGCTGCAACGGAAGAAGCTGCTGCCGAAGAAGCAACCAACGCTGAAGCTACTGAAGCTGCAGCTGCTACCGAAGCAGAAGCCGAAGCTCCGGCAACTGAAGCTCCCGCTGCTGAAGAAGCTGCAAAATAAGGAGTTTCACAGGAAACTGAAAAAAGTAAAGGGCATATCCCATTGGGGTATGCCCTTTGTTTGTCATTAGGCTATATCAATACTTTCATACATTATACCGAAGGCCTACGCAATTGCCCTTCATTCCGAATCCGCCTCACGTCACTCTTGGTAGTAAACCCGCTTCACGCGCGTGGATACGCTGGTAAGCACTTCATAAGGAATGGTACCGAGCGCATCGGAAAGAACCGTGACTGGCAGATGGTCGCCGAATATCTCCACCTTATCACCCTCCTTGCAGTCTATTCCGGTCACGTCTATCATGCACACATCCATGCATATGTTACCCACATAAGGTGCCTTCTGACCATTGACGAGGCAATAAGCATGTCCGTTACCCAGGTGGCGGTTGAGGCCATCGGCATAACCTATGGGAATGGCGGCAATGCGCGAGGGACGGTTCAAATGCCCTTTGCGACTATAGCCCACCGTATCTTCCTGTGGTACATCACGAATCTGAAGTATCGTCGTGAGCAACGTGCTGACATTATGAAGCACGGAATTATCCACAGGATCGATGCCGTAAAGACCTATGCCGAGGCGAACCATGTCGAACTGCGCCCCCGGGAAACGCTCAATGCCGGCCGAATTGCAAATGTGCCGCAGTATCTTGTGAGGGAATGCCGACTGCAACTGTGCGGCCGCCGCCTCGAACTGCTCTATCTGCTGGCGTGTAAATGCGTCGAACTCCGACGAATCGCTCCCCACAAGATGAGAAAACACCGAACGAACCATCACGGCATCCTGAACCTTGAGGCGCTCTATCAGGCGGGGCATATCCGACGGGGCGAAACCCAAACGGTGCATGCCCGTGTCTATCTTGATATGCACGGGATAGTTGGCCACGCCCTCCCGTTCGGCCTCTTTCACCAATGCTTCCAACAGCTGGAAACTGTATACTTCAGGTTCCAGGCGGTTGTCGAACATGGTCTTGAAGGCTGTCCGTTCGGGGTTCATAATCAATATGTGGGCTGTTATGCCGGCTTTGCGAAGCTCCGCACCCTCGTCGGCCACGGCTACGGCAAGATAGTCCACATGGTGTTCTTGCAATGTTTTGGCTATTTCATAAGAACCTGCGCCGTATGCCGAAGCCTTGACCATGCACGTCACCTTGGTCTCCGGACGCAGTTTGGAACGGAAGTGGTCGAGGTTTGCCACCATGGCTCCGAGGTTCACTTCGAGGACTGTTTCGTGCACTTTCTTCTCAAGCATCTCCGTCAGGGCATCGAAACCGAACTTGCGCGCCCCTTTTATCAATACGATTTCGTCCTTCAGCAGAAGCTTGCGCGAAGCTATGGCCTTCATCAGGGACTCCGTGTCGGGGTAGAACGCCTTTTCCTGCGCAAAACGTGAGGAGCACGACGATATATCGCTTCCCACGCCAATGATGCGGTCCACGCCCCGGCTACCGAGCAGTTGCGCCACTTGCCGGTAGAGCGTAGGGGCGTTTTGCCCCGTCTCCAGAATGTCGGACAGGATCAGCGTCTTTTTCTTCTCGCCCTGCCCACCGCTGGCAGCGGCCGCGCGGCGGGACAAGAAATCGAGCGCAATGTCGAGCGAGAGGAGATCGGAGTTGTAGCTGTCGTTTATCAACAGGCAGTCGTTCTTGCCCTCCTTCACTTCAAGGCGCATGGCCACAGGCTCCAGACGCGCCATGCGTTCCGTGATGGCTTCCGGCGGAAGCATCATGTACAGGCAAACGGCCAGACAATTCAGCGAGTTCTCTATGGAAGCATCGTCCACAAAGGGCAGGGTGAACGTGTTATCCATTTCGAGGTAACGGTAAGCGATACGCGTGCAATCCGCCTGTTTGTCCACTTTGCTTATGTAGAGGGGCTTGTCTATGTCTTTCCGGCTCCACGCAATTTCACGGGCGGGCAACAGCGACTTGGCCACGCAATTGGCAATGAAATCATTGTCGCCATCATATATCAGCACGTCGCATTCGTTGAAGAACGTCAGCTTCTCCATGCATTTTTCTTGCAACGAGAAGAAGTTTTCCTGGTGCGCCCCGCCGATGTTGGTCAGCACGCCTATGGTGGGCTTGATGATATTCTGCAAGGCACGCATCTCGCCCGGTTCGGAAATACCGGCCTCGAAGATGCCGAGCTGTGTCTGTTCGTCCATGCGCCACACGGAGAGCGGCACGCCTATCTGCGAGTTATAACTGCGGGGCGAACGGGTAATGACGCGTTCGGGGCTGAGCAATTGGTGAAGCCACTCCTTGACCACCGTCTTGCCGTTGCTGCCCGTAATGCCGATGACCGGCACTTGGAAGCGGTTCCGATGGTGTGCGGCCAGCTTCTGCAACGCTTTCAGCGGGGAGGCGACCACCAAGTAGTTCACGCCCTCGGCAGGAAGCTGTCCGACCTCCACTTGTTTGGCCGTCTCGGCCCCCACGACAAAGTTGCGCACACCACGCTCCAACAGTTCGGGAATGTAGCAGGCGCCATCGCCATGACGGGTGGCCAAGGCAAAGAACAACGTTTCTTCGGGGAAGCTCAGCGAACGGCTGTCGGTAAGCAGCCAATCTATGGTAGCCGGCGTGTCCCCCACGCGCCGCGCCTTTATGACTTCGGCTATTTGTTCAACAGAATACGACATACGTCTCTCTCTTTTTTGAAATCTAAGTACGGGTATTTTCCGATTAGTTGCTCCATTTTTAACACTATTTGTTCTAAAAAACGCTTATGCGCTTCGGAGCCGGGGCGGACAGGCCTGTGCGTCAACGCCTTCTGCACGGCCTCACATTCGGCCATGACCGGCTTTGCCTCGGCGGCTATGCACCAGTCCGTGAAACGCTCCCACACATAGTCCACGGCCATGGCGGAAGGATGGGCCAGGTCGTCGGCATAGAAGCGGTAGTCGCGTAACTCGTCAACGAGCAACTCGTATGCGGGAAAGTAATATACCTTTTCAGGAAAAGCCTCCTGCAACTGCTCGGCGGCAAGCAGCAGGACAGACTTGCTGAGCTGGTTGGCATGAAGCCCGTCGCGCACATGGCGGATGGGGCTGACTGTCAGCACCACGCGCAGGCGGCTGTTGCGTGCGAAAAGGCCGGAGAGGAGCGACACGTAATCTTGCACCACCTCGGCCACGGACAAGCGGCGGCGCGTGAAGTCCGTCTCCGGCCGTTTGTGGCAATTGCCGACCACCTGTCCCGTAGCCCGGTCTTCGTACACCCACGCGGTGCCCCACGTCAGCAGCAAGTAGTCCAAGCCCTCCAGTTCGCCGTGGGCTTGCCGCAGGCGGGCGTTGATGCGCTCCAAGGCTTCCTCACGCACAGGTGCGGAAAAGTCGCCATGGTGCATGGGGCTGTGCCAGCAACCTTGATACTGGAAAAGTTCGCCCGGCCCGTAAGATTCGCCGGAAACGATGCGGCGCAGGGCCGCCGAGATGGACAGCGGATTGTAGAGCACGCCGTAAGGATTGACATCGCAGCGGAACTTGACGACGGCGAGGCGCGCGCCGATGTTCGTGGCAAAACACGAACCCAGCAGCATCAGCTTGTCCTCATGCCTTATGCAGGGACGACGGGCAGGCGGTTCCACAGGAGTAAACAGTTTCATCGCACATCTATCATTAGCCGTCGCAAAGGTAATGCGAAGCGGGGAGACCCCGGCATGTTTTTTGTTTTTTTACAAGGTTTTCACCACATATATCAGGCGTTTACGCGCAACGTGTTGCGAGCGCGCTCCGAACATGTTGCGCCCGTGCTCGCAACGCGTTGCGTGTCTGCTCCGTACGCGTTGCGAGCAAACGCCTTTCACAACACGTGCAAAAGCCGCATGAAAAGGCACCCAATCCCACTTTTAAGCAGGATTTTAAGGGAAAGCACGAAGCATTCCGTTTTCTTTTGCTACTTTTGCACTACTTATAAAAACGACATGAACAACGAAACTGGCACATACACCTTGCTGAAAGACATAGACACACCGGCCGACCTGCGCCGCCTCAACGTGGAGCAATTGCCGGAGGTGTGCCGGGAACTGCGGCAAGACATCATAGAGGAAGTATCGCATAACCCCGGACACTTTGCAGCCAGCCTGGGTACCGTAGAACTGACGGTAGCCCTGCACTATGTATTCGACACGCCATACGACCGCATCGTGTGGGACGTGGGGCACCAGGCTTACGGGCACAAGATACTGACCGGACGGCGTGAAGCCTTCGCCACCAACCGCAAGCTGAAAGGCATCCGCCCCTTCCCCACCCCGGTGGAGAGCGAATACGACACCTTTGCCTGCGGGCATGCCTCCAACTCCATCTCGGCTGCCCTCGGCATGGCCGTGGCTGCCACACAAAAGGGAGAGACCGACCGGCACGTGGTGGCCGTGATAGGCGACGGAAGCATGAGCGGCGGACTGGCCTTCGAGGGACTGAACAATGCGTCGTCCACCCCGAACAACCTGCTCATCATACTCAACGACAACGACATGTCCATCGACCGTAGCGTGGGCGGCATGAAGCAATACCTGTTCAACCTCACCACCAGCAGTCACTACAACCGCCTGCGCTTCAAGACCGCGCGCCTGCTGTTCAAGCTGGACATACTGAACGAGGAGCGGCGCAAGGCCCTGATACGTTTCGGCAACAGTCTGAAGTCGATGCTTGCCAGGCAGCAGAATATCTTCGAGGGGATGAACATACGTTACTTCGGCCCCATAGACGGGCACGACGTGAAGAACCTGGCCCGCGTGCTGCGCGACATAAAAGACCTGCGCGGCCCCAAGATACTGCACCTGCACACGGTGAAAGGGAAAGGCTTCGCCCCGGCGGAGAAGTGCCCGGAACTATGGCATGCCCCCGGCAAGTTCGACCCGGAGACCGGCGAACGTGTCACGGAAGACACCAGCAACATGCCCCCCTTATATCAAGACGTGTTCGGCGAGACGTTGGTGGAACTGGCACGGCAGAACCCCCGCATCGTGGGCGTGACGCCCGCCATGCCCACAGGTTGCTCCATGAACAAGCTGATGGAAGCCATGCCCGAACGCACGTTCGACGTAGGCATAGCCGAAGGGCACGCGGCCACGTTTTCCGGCGGCATGGCCAAAGAGGGGCTGCAACCCTACTGCAACATCTACTCCAGTTTCATGCAGCGCGCATACGACAACGTGATACACGACATCGCCCTGCTGAACCTGCCCGTGGTGCTCTGCCTTGACCGCGCGGGATTGGTGGGCGAGGACGGGCCTACGCACCACGGCGTGTTCGACCTCGCATACTTCCGCCCCATACCGAACCTCACCATCTCTTCTCCCATGGACGAGCACGAACTGCGCGGCCTGATGTACACGGCACAGCTGCCCGGAAAGGGGGCTTTCGTGATACGTTACCCACGCGGGCGCGGCGTGCAGACCGACTGGCGATGCCCCTTGCAGGAAATCCCTGTAGGAAAAGGGCGCAAGCTGAAAGAGGGGAGCGACGTGGCTGTCATCACCTTGGGGCCCATCGGCAACATCGCGGCCCAAGCCATAGAACGGGCAGAACACGACTCCGGGTTCTCCATAGCCCACTACGATCTGCGGTTCCTCAAACCGCTGGACGAGGAGCTGTTGCACGAAGTAGGACGTCGTTTCCGCCATATCGTAACGGTAGAAGACGGCGTGCTCAAGGGAGGCATGGGCAGCGCCATACTGGAATTCATGGCCGACAACGGCTACAACCCGCAAGTACGGCGCATCGGAGTACCCGACACATTTGTGGAGCACGGCACAGTAAAGGAGTTGTACGCCCTTTGCGGCATGGACGAAGACAACATTTATAAAGTATTAACCCAAAGACAAACTACATAGCTATGAAGATTGTGATAGCAGGCGCAGGCGCAGTAGGTACACACTTGGCCAAACTGTTGTCCCGCGAAAAGCAAGACATTATCTTGATGGACGACGTGGAAGAAAAGCTCAGCACACTAAGCACGAACTTCGACCTGATGACCGTTGTAGCCTCCCCCACCTCCATACGCGGGTTGGAAGAGGTCAATGCAGGCGATGCGGACCTGTTTATTGCCGTCACGCCCGACGAGAGCCGCAATACCACCGCCTGCATGCTGGCCAGTAACCTGGGAGCCAAAAAGACCGTGGCCCGCATAGACAACTATGAGTATCTGCTCCCCCGCAATAAGGAGTTCTTCCAGCGTTTGGGTGTGGCCTCGCTCATCTACCCGGAAATGCTGGCTGCCAAGGAAATCGTGTCGTCCATACGCATGAGCTGGGTACGTCAGTGGTGGGAGTTTTACGGCGGAGCACTTATCCTGATAGGCACCAAGATACGAGGCAATGCGGAAATATGCGACATCCCCCTGCATCAACTGGGAGGCCCGACTCTGCCCTACCACGTCGTGGCCATCAAGCGCGAAGGAGAAACGCTCATCCCGCGAGGCGACGACGCCATTCAGAAGAACGATATAGTATACTTCACTACCACACGCAAGTATCTGCCCTACATCAGGAAAATAGCCGGAAAAGAAGACTATGCCGATGTGCGCAACGTGATGATAATGGGAGGCAGCCGCATAGCCGTGCGTACCGCACAGTATGTACCCGACTACATGCAAGTGAAAATCATAGAGAACGACCTGAGCCGCTGCAATCACTTGTCTGAGATATTGGACAACAAGACCATGATTATCAACGGAGACGGGCGCGACATGGATTTGCTTCTCGATGAAGGTCTGCAAAACACGGAAGCATTCGTTGCCCTGACGGGCAATTCGGAGACCAACATACTTGCCTGCCTGGCAGCCAAACGCATGGGAGTGCGGAAGACCGTGGCCGAAGTGGAAAACATAGACTACATCGGCATGGCCGAAAGCTTGGACATCGGTACGGTAATCAACAAGAAGATGATTACCGCCAGCCACATCTACCAAATGATGCTCGATGCCGACGTGAGCAACGTGAAGTGCCTTACCGTAGCCGATGCCGATGTTGCCGAATTTACGGTAAAAGAAGGTTCGCTCATCACAAAGCACCCTGTGAAGAACCTCGGACTTCCCAAAGGAACTACCATCGGCGGCTTGATACGCAATGGTGAAGGTATAGTGGTTATGGGTGACACATTGATACAGCCTGGAGACCATGTGGTTGTGTTTTGCCGTAGCATGATGATTAAGAAAATCGAAAAGTTCTTCAATTAGCCCTTTTAACTACAAACGACGGGAACGGAAATAAACATAATAGGATAAAAAGTGCAAAAAAGGCTCTTTTTGTTACATGAGGACTACAAAACAGAGTTTTTTTGTTGTAACTTCGCGATCCGTTAGGCGTAACGCGGTTTTAATGCGCTGTCATTCCTTTCCCGTAACACGCCTCACTAATGAGGAGCCAACCGTTTCCGTCTCTAGACGGCACGAACTAGGCCGGAAGACAACGCAGGCACTAAAAGGATTCCATGCAGAGTCCCTACATTTATTAAATATAAACGTATCAAGTTTATGAACTTTACTTTCTTAGTAACCGTCGTGTTGACGGCGATTATTTTTGTGGGTCTCGTCATTGCCATATCCCACGCAATAGCCCCACGCTCATACAATCCGCAAAAGATGGAGCCATACGAGTGCGGTATTCCGACTCGGGGAAAATCATGGATGCAGTTCCGCGTAGGCTATTATCTCTTTGCCATCCTATTCTTGATGTTCGAAGTTGAAACGGTATTTCTCTTTCCATGGGCGGTTGTTACCCGTGAACTGGGCATCGCAGGACTCTTCAGCATATTGTTTTTCTTATTCATATTAATTCTGGGCCTTGCTTACGCTTGGAGGAAAGGAGCTTTGGAATGGAAATAATGAAGAAACCCAAAATAAAGTCTATTCCCTACGAAGAATTCCAAGACAATGAAACATTGGAGAAACTGGTACAGGAACTCAACGCCGGAGGTACCAACGTAATAGTAGGTGCGCTTGACGACCTTATAGACTGGGGACGAAGCAACTCGCTATGGCCACTAACCTTTGCAACCAGTTGCTGCGGTATAGAATTTATGGCTGTATGTGCCGCACGGTATGACATTGCACGCTTCGGTTTCGAAGTGACCCGCAACAGTCCCCGCCAAGCAGATGTCATTCTGGTGAGCGGCACCATCACCAACAAGATGGCTCCTGTACTGAAGCGTTTATACGATCAAATGGCCGACCCCAAATATGTAGTGGCCGTAGGCGGATGTGCCGTCAGCGGTGGTCCGTTTAAAAAATCGTACCACGTGGTGAAGGGTGTAGACCAGATTCTCCCGGTAGACGTGTATGTACCAGGTTGTCCTCCACGCCCTGAAGCATTCCTGTATGGTATGATGCAATTGCAACGCAAAGTCAAAGTGGAAAAGTTCTTTGGAGGAACCAACAGAAAAGAAAAGGAACCGGAAAAGTAAAACGACATGATGGAAGAAACGATATATATCAAACCGCAGGACCTGCACACGGAAATGCTGCGTCTGCGGACAGAGCAACAGATGGACTTTCTGGAAAGCCTGACAGGCATGGACTGGGGAGAGCCTGACGAAAAAGACACGGAAGGCACCTTACGTGGCTTAGGTGTAGTATATCACTTGGAATCCACCGTCACCGGCCAAAGAATCGTGGTAAAGACGGCCACGCTAAATCGCGAACACCCGGAACTACCTAGTGTAAGCGACATCTGGAAAGGAGCCAATTTGCCCGAACGCGAAGTTTATGACTTCTTCGGCATCATTTTCTTAGGGCATCCCGACATGCGGCGCCTCTTCCTTCGTAATGACTGGATCGGTTTCCCTTTGCGCAAGGATAACGACCCGGAAAAGGACAATCCGCTGCGCATGACCAACGAGGAAACGATAGACACCACTTACGAATATGAAAGTCCTGAAGAGGGAACCGTCAAAGAAAAGGAAAGCAAGCTGTTCGGCGACGATGAATATGTGGTAAACATCGGCCCGCAACATCCGGCCACGCACGGTGTACTGCGCTTCCGCGTGTCACTAGAGGGCGAGACCATCAATAAGATAGACGTGAATTGCGGCTACATACACCGTGGCATCGAGAAGATGAACGAAAGCCTCACCTATCCGCAAACGCTGGCATTGACCGACCGACTGGATTACTTGGGTGCCATGCAAAACCGACATGCCCTGTGCATGTGTATCGAAAAGGCGATGGGAGTGGAAGTGAGTGACCGCGTGAAGTACATTCGTACCATCATGGATGAGTTGCAACGCATCGACTCGCACATCTTGTTCTTCTCCTGCCTATGTCAAGACTTGGGTGCCACGACGGCATTCCTCTACGGATTCCGCGACAGGGAGAAGGTGCTCGACATCTTCGAGGAGACTTGCGGCGGCCGACTTATCTTGAACTACAACACCATTGGCGGCGTGCAAGCCGACATACACCCCAACTTTGTGCACCGCGTCAAGGAGTTCATCCCTTACATGCGCAAGAACATCAAGGAATACCACGATATCTTTACGGGCAACGTTATCGCACAGCAACGTCTGAAGGGCATCGGCATATTGAGCCGCGAAGACGCCATATCCTTCGGAGCAACCGGAGGTACGGGCCGTGCATCCGGCTGGGCTTGCGACGTACGCAAACGCATGCCATACGCAGCCTACGACAAGGTGGAATTCAAAGAGATTGTCCACACCGAAGGCGACTGCTTCGCCCGCTATATGGTGCGAATGGAGGAGATATTGGAAAGCCTGCACATCATAGAGCAGCTGATAGACAACATCCCCGAAGGCCCGTACCAAGAGAAGATGAAACCCATTATCCGCGTGCCCGAAGGCTCATGGTATACGGCTGTGGAAGGAAGCCGTGGGGAGTTCGGCGTGTATCTGGAGAGCCGGGGTGACAAGATGCCCTACCGCCTGCACTACCGCGCCACAGGTTTGCCACTAGTGGGCACCGTGGATACCATCTGTAGGAATGCCAAGATTGCCGACCTGATTGCCATCGGCGGGACGCTGGACTACGTCGTGCCTGACATAGACCGATAACCTGCCAAACATAACCAAGTAATATCAATCATCAACGAGTAACATAAAGATGTTAGACTTTAGCATTGTAACAAACTGGATACACCAACTGCTGACATCCATCATGCCCGAAGGATGGGCCATCTTCATAGAATGCGTCATGGTAGGCGTGTGCATCGTGCTGATGTATGCCATCCTTGCCATCATACTTATCTATATGGAGCGCAAGATATGCGGTTTCTTCCAATGTCGCCTCGGCCCGAACCGCGTAGGCCCTTACGGAAGCATACAGGTGATATGCGACGTGCTGAAGATGCTTACCAAAGAGATATTCACGCCGAACCATGTGGACAAGTTCCTGTATAACCTGGCTCCTTACGTGGTATTGCTGGCATCGTTCCTCACGTTTGCGTGCCTGCCCATGAACAAGGGCCTGGAAGTGCTGGACTTCAACGTGGGCGTGTTCTTCCTATTGGCGGCATCGAGCATCGGGGTCGTGGGCATCCTGCTGGCCGGATGGAGCTCGAACAACAAGTTCTCACTCATCGGGGCCATGCGTAGCGGCGCGCAAATCATCAGCTACGAGTTGTCGGTGGGCATGAGCATACTGACCATGGTGGTGCTGGCGGGAAGCATGCAGATATCGGAGATTGTGGAAGGGCAAAGCGACGGGTGGCTCATCTTCAAAGGGCACGTGCCGGCCGTGATAGCCTTCATCATCTACCTGATAGCGGGCAACGCGGAGTGTAACCGCGGGCCTTTCGACTTGCCCGAGGCCGAGAGCGAGCTGACGGCAGGCTACCACACCGAGTACAGCGGCATGCACTTCGGCTTCTTCTACTTGGCGGAGTATTTGAACCTGTTCATCGTGTCGGCCATCGCCTCCACCGTGTTCCTGGGCGGATGGATGCCGCTGCACATTCCGGGGCTGGAGGGCTTCAACGTTGCCATGGACTACATCCCCGGCTTCGTGTGGTTCTTCGGCAAGGCGTTCTTCGTGGTGTTCCTCATGATGTGGATGCGCTGGACGTTTCCCCGCCTGCGCATCGACCAGATACTGAAGCTGGAGTGGAAATACCTGGTGCCGCTGTCCATGGTCAACCTACTGCTCATGGCAGTAGTGACCGCATTCGGCCTGCACTTTTAACCATAGCATCAAGCAACAAGGACTATGATAGGAGAAAAAGACAATAACGGCTACTTCGGCAGCTTCTTCAAGGCTGTGCGTAGCCTCTGCGTGGGGCTGAAAACCACCATGCGCGAGTTCTTCACGAAGAAGATAACAGAGCAATATCCGGAAAACCGCCGGGAGCTGAAGATGTTCGACCGCTTCCGCGGCACGCTGGTGATGCCGCACAACGAGAACAACGAGCACCGCTGCGTGGCCTGCGGACTGTGCCAGATGGCCTGCCCGAACGACACCATACGGGTGACGAGCGAGACCATCACCACCGAGGACGGCAAGAAGAAGAAAGTGCTGGCCAAGTACGAGTACAACCTGGGCTCGTGCATGTTCTGCCAGCTGTGCGTCAACGCTTGCCCGCACGGGGCCATCACCTTCGACCAGAACTTCGAGCACGCCGTGTTCGACCGCTCCAAGCTCATCCTTACGTTGAACCATCCGGGCAGCCGGGTAGAAACAAAATGACAGAGATATGGAACTGACACTTGAAAACGTAGTATTCTACTTCCTCGCGGCGTTCATCGCCGTGTTCTCCGTAATGACGGTGACGACGACACGCATCGTGCGCGCGGCCACCTACCTGCTGTTCGTGCTCTTCGGCACGGCGGGGTTGTACTTCCTGCTGGGCTACACGTTCCTCGGCTCGGTGCAAATCATGGTCTACGCGGGCGGCATCGTGGTGCTCTACGTGTTCTCCATCCTGCTGACCAGCGGCGAGGGCGACAAGGCGCAGCGGCTGAAGCGCAGCAAGTTCTGGGCCGGCTTCGGAACCACGCTGGCCGGGGCGGTCATCGTGCTGTTCATCACGCTGAAGCACAAGTTCCTCGCCTCCGGCGGACTGGAAACCGCCGAGACAAGCATCAAGACGCTGGGCCAGCAGATGCTAAGCGACGACAAATATGGCTACCTGTTGCCCTTCGAAGCCGTCAGCATCCTGTTGCTGGCCTGCATAGTGGGCGGGCTGCTCATCGCACGTAAACGTTAAAAACGACATAGCATTATGATACACTTGGAATATTATCTGATAGTCTCCACCATCATGTTCTTTGCCGGCATCTACGGCTTCCTGACGCGCCGCAACACGCTGGCCATGCTCATCTCGATAGAGCTGATCCTGAACGCCACGGACATCAACTTCGCCGTGTTCAACCGTTACCTCTTCCCCGACGGCACGGAGGGCCTCTTCTTCGCCCTCTTCTCCATAGCCATATCGGCGGCGGAGACGGCCATCGCCATAGCCATCATGATCAACATCTACCGCAACATACGGAGCATACAGGCCAACCGGCTGGAGGACCTGAAGTGGTAGCGGCGGAAACGCGCTACAGCGGAGTTGGAAATGCGCTATAGCGCGTTTACAACCGCACTACAGAGGAGTTTAAAACGCACTATAGCGCATTTCCAGACGCCCCCGCGGGCGCGGGGAAACATGACCGATTGAAACAAAAAACACTCAATAGAATATGGAATATACGATTCTTATCCTGCTCCTACCCTTCCTCTCCTTCCTCGTGCTGGGGCTGGGGGGAAAATGGATGTCGCACCGCACGGCGGGCCTCATAGGCACCGCGTCGCTCACGGTGACAGCGGTACTCTCTTACCTGACCGCCGCGCTCTATTTCGGGGCCGACCGGCTGGCGGACGGCACGTACCCGGTGCACACGCTGTGGCACTTCACGTGGCTGCCCTTCACCGAAAGGCTCAGCATCGACCTGGGCATCCTGCTCGACCCCATCTCGGTGATGATGCTCATCGTCATCAGCACCGTGTCGCTCATGGTGCACATCTACTCCTTCGGCTACATGAAGGGCGAGCGGGGCTTCCAGCGTTACTACGCCTTCCTGTCGCTCTTCAGCATGTCGATGCTCGGGCTGGTAGTGGCCCCCAACATCTTCCAGATGTACCTGTTCTGGGAACTGGTGGGCGTGTCGTCCTACCTGCTCATCGGCTTCTACTACACCAAGCCCGCCGCCATTGCCGCCTCGAAGAAGGCGTTCATCGTGACGCGCTTCGCCGACCTGGGCTTCCTTGTCGGCATCCTCATCTACGGCTACTACGTGGGGACGTATGACATCACGCCCGGAGCCATGACCGCCGTCAAGGGCGGCTCGGCCATGATTTCCCTGGCGCTGGGACTGATGTTCATCGGCGGCGCGGGCAAGAGCGCCATGTTCCCCCTGCACATCTGGCTGCCCGACGCCATGGAGGGCCCCACGCCCGTCAGCGCGCTCATCCACGCGGCCACCATGGTGGTGGCAGGCGTCTACCTGGTGGCGCGCATGTTCCCGCTCTTTATAGAATACGCCCCCGACGTGTTGCACCTGGTGGCCTACGTGGGCGCGTTCACCGCGTTCTTCGCCGCCTCGATAGCCTGCGTGCAGAGCGACATCAAGCGCGTGCTGGCCTTCTCCACCATCTCGCAGATAGGCTTCATGATGGTGGCCCTGGGCGTCTGCACCTCCACCGACCCGCACCACGGCGGCCTTGGCTACATGGCCTCCATGTACCACCTGTTCACCCACGCCATGTTCAAGGCGCTGTTGTTCCTGGGCGCGGGCAGCATCATCCACGCCGTGCACAGCAACGAGATGTCCGCCATGGGCGGCCTGCGCAAGTACATGCCCGTGACACACTGGACGTTCCTCATCGCCTGCCTGGCCATAGCGGGCATCCCGCCCTTCACCGGCTTCTTCTCCAAAGACGAGATACTGGCCGCCTGCTTCCAATACAGCGACGCCATGGGCTGGATAATGACCGCCATCGCCGCCATGACGGCCTACTACATGTTCCGCCTGTACTTCGGCATCTTCTGGGGCAAGGAGAACAAGGAACTGCACGCTGCCCACCGTCCGCACGAAAGCCCGCTGAGCATGACGTTCCCCTTGGTGTTCCTGGCCGCCATCACCGTGGTCGGCGGATGGCAGTTCATCCTGCCGTTCGGCCACTTCATCAGCGCGGACGGGCAACTGTATGACATCCACCTCGACAAACAGATAGCCCTGACCAGCGTGGCCATTGCCGTGGTGGCCATCGTGCTGGCCGCCCTGGTCTACCGCAAGGACAGGCAGCCCGTGGCCGATGCCCTGGCGCGCCGCTTCCACGGTCTGTGGACGGCAGCCTACCACCGCTTCTACATCGACGAGGTATACCAGTTCGTCACGCACAAGATTATCTTCCGCTGCATCTCCACGCCCGTTGCCTGGTGGGACCGTCACGTGGTGGACGGCTTCTTCAACTTCCTGGCCTGGGCATCCGATGCCGGAAGCGACTCCATACGCACCCTGCAAAGCGGCCGCGTGCAGCAGTATGCCCTTGTGTTCCTGCTCGGCGTGCTGGCGCTCATACTAATCCTGCTAATATAATATAGACTAAAGATATGAACTTTCTCAGCTTATTTGTACTGATTCCCTTGCTGATGTTGCTCGGCCTGTGGCTGAGCCGCAACCTGGCCCAGGTGCGGGGAGTGATGGTGGCCGGTGCCTCGGCCCTGCTGGCCTTGTCGGTGGTGCTGACGGTCATGTACATCCATGCCCGCCAAGGCGGCGCCACGGGCGAAATGCTGTTCTGTGCCGACGTGGCATGGTACCCCGCGCTCAACATACACTATTCCGTGGGTGTGGACGGCATATCGGTGGCCATGCTGCTACTGTCGGCCATCATCGTGTTCACGGGCACCTTTGCCTCGTGGAGGCTGCAGCCGCTGACGAAGGAATACTTCCTGTGGTTCACGCTGCTGTCCATGGGCGTGTTCGGCTTCTTCATCTCCACGGACCTGTTCACCATGTTCATGTTCTACGAAGTGGCCCTCATCCCCATGTACCTGCTCATCGGCGTGTGGGGCAGCGGGCGCAAGGAATACTCCGCCATGAAGCTCACGCTGATGCTCATGGGCGGCTCGGCGTTCCTGCTCATCGGCATACTGGGCATCTACTACGGTAACGGCGCCACCACGATGAACTTGCTGGAGATAGCCGGACTGCACAACATCCCCATCGAGCAGCAACGTATCTGGTTCCCGCTCACGTTCCTGGGATTCGGCGTACTGGGTGCCTTGTTCCCCTTCCACACATGGAGCCCCGACGGCCATGCCTCGGCGCCCACGGCGGTATCCATGCTCCATGCCGGCGTGCTGATGAAGTTGGGAGGCTACGGCTGCTTCCGCATTGCCATGTACCTCATGCCCGAAGCCGCCAACGAACTTGCCTGGATATTCATCGTGCTGACGGGCATCTCCGTGGTCTACGGCGCCTTCTCGGCCTGCGTGCAGACCGACTTGAAATACATCAACGCCTACTCGTCCGTGAGCCATTGCGGACTGGTGCTCTTCGCCCTGCTGATGATGAACCAGACGGCCTGCACGGGCGCGGTGCTCCAAATGCTGAGCCACGGCCTGATGACCGCCCTGTTCTTCGCCCTCATAGGCATGATATACGGACGTACCCACACCCGCGACGTGCGTGAGTTGAACGGGCTGATGAAGATTATGCCCTTCCTGTCCGTGTGCTACGTCATAGCCGGTCTGGCCAACCTCGGCCTGCCGGGACTGAGCGGCTTCGTGGCCGAGATGACCATATTCAACGGCGCGTTCCAACATGCCGACACGTTCCACCGCGTGTGGACCATCATAGCCTGCACGTCCATTGTCATCACGGCGGTGTACATCCTGCGGCTGGTGGGCAAGATACTCTACGGCACGTGCACCAACAAGCACCACTTGACGCTGACCGATGCCACGTGGGACGAGCGCACCGCCGTCATCATCCTCATAGTCTGCGTGGCCGCGCTGGGCATGGCACCGTGGTGGATAAGCGGCATGATAGGCGAAAGCGTGCTACCCATTGTGAATGTCTTTTAACCGAATAAACGTTTGAACGATATATGGATTACAGTCAATTCTTAATGATGAAAGAGGAGCTGTCGCTCATAGCCGTCATCCTCATCCTCTTCGTTGCCGACCTTTTCATGAGCCCCGACGCGCACAAGCGCGACGGCAAGCCGGTACTCAACACCATGCTGCCGGTGGCGTTGCTCGTCATACATACGGTCATCACCGCCATACCGGGGCCTGTGGCCGAAGCGTTCGGGGGTATGTACCTCAACACACCTGCACAACACATCGTGAAGTCCGTCCTGTCCATCGGCACCATCATCGTGTTCCTCATGGCACACGAGTGGATGCGCCGCGAGGATGCGCTGGTCAAGCAGGGAGAGTTCTACTTTCTCACTCTCTCTACGTTGCTGGGCATGTACTTCATGATTTCGGCCGGGCACTTCCTCATGTTCTTCATCGGCTTAGAGATGGCCAGCGTGCCGATGGCCGCGCTCGTGGCTTTCGACAAATACCGCCACCACTCGGCCGAGGCGGGGGCTAAGTACATATTGACAGCCTTGTTCTCCAGCGGATTGCTGCTGTTCGGGCTTTCCATGATATACGGCACCACGGGGACGCTCTACTTTTCCGACCTGCCCGCCCGCATGGACGGCAGCGCGTTGCAGGTCATGGCGTTCGTGTTCTTCTTTGCCGGAATGGGATTCAAGATATCGCTCGTGCCCTTCCACCTTTGGACGGCCGATGTGTACGAGGGTGCTCCGTCCACAGTTACCGCATACCTCAGCGTCGTCTCCAAGGGCTCGGCCGCATTCGTGCTCATGGTGGTGCTGTTCAAGGTGTTCGCCCCGATGGTGGACGCGTGGCAGACGGTGCTCTATTGGGTCATCATCGCTTCCATCACGCTGGCCAACCTCTTCGCGCTTCGACAGCAGAATCTGAAAAGGCTGATGGCCTTCTCCAGCATCTCGCAGGCGGGCTACATCATGTTGGGTGTCATAGCCGGAACGCCACAGGGTATGACGTCGCTCATCTACTACGTCCTCATCTACCTGTTCGCCAACCTCGGCGCGTTTACGGTCATCAACATCGTGGCGTTGCGCACGCATAAGGTGACGTTGGACGAATACAACGGCCTCTACTCCACCAACCCGCGCCTGGCGTTCCTCATGACGCTGGCCCTGTTCTCGCTGGCAGGCATCCCGCCCTTTGCGGGCTTCTTCTCGAAGTTCTTCATCTTCGCCGCCGCCTTCCAAAGCGGCTTCCACCTGCTGGTGTTCATTGCGCTGGTCAACACGGTGCTTTCCCTCTACTACTACCTCCGTGTGGTAAAGGCCATGTACATCAACAAGAGCGACGAGCCCATCGCCGCCTTCCGCAGCGACAACTACACCCGTGCCAGCCTTGCCATCTGCACGCTGGGCATCGTGGTGCTGAGCATTGCCAGCGTGGTGTACCAAAGCATCGACAAATTCTCCTTCGGCCTGTAAAAAGACAGCCGGGCATAAGGATTCACCATTCCGCACGCATGGGTTCCAAGACATCCATGCGTGCGTTTTTTATGCCCGCAAACAAGCGCTCCGGGCCGTACATGTTGCGAGCGTACTCCGAACATGTTGCGAGCGTGCTCCGAACGCGTTGCGTCCGCGCTTCCAACGCGTTGCGCCCAGAAGCGCGACATACACCGCAAAAATAGGGAATCCTCTGCACATTCAGACGCGAGATATTACATTGAAAAACAGCGCTTATGACACCAGGATTGCCACACGAGGCTACCCATCCGCCCCACCCCGTCCCTACAAGATTGTAATCTGGCCGAAATGAAAATGCAAGCACAACGTATTGCCCGCGTATCACCCATGTAACACGATAGCCTCATCTTTGCAGCGGAATTTAAAAGCGAATGAAACAAAGATGAGTACTAAAGTTAGTTTAGACCTAGGAAGAATCTTATTCCTTCTCCTTTTCCTCGCCTTGGCCTGCATGACCGCATTGGCGGGAACTATCCGGGGCACCATCATCGACAAACAGACCAAAGAACCGCTGACCGGAGCCACCGTGCAGGTGGAAGGCACCACGTTGGGAGCGGTGGCAGACATAGACGGGCACTATGCCCTCGAAGTGGGACGCGGCGTTTACACCCTCACCGTCCGTTATGTGGGTTACACGGACATCATAATGGAAAATGTGAAAGTAGGAAGCGACGCATTAGAACTGAACTTCGAAATGGTGTCCGACGCACAAACCCTGGGCGAAGTGTCCGTCGTGGCAAAGAAAAACCTTGAAGGCGAACGCGCCCTGCAACTGGAACGCCAGAAGGCCACGCTTGCCATCGAAAACCTGGGCGCGAAAGAGATGAGCCTGAAGGGAATCAGCAACGTGCAGGAAGGGGTGAAAAAGATAACAGGCATCTCCATTGCCAGCGCGGGGCAACTCATCGTGCGCGGACTTGGCGACCGCTACAGCACCACCACCCTCAACGGGCTGCCCATCGCATCGCCCAATCCCGACAACAAGCTTATCCCCCTCGACCTCTTCCCCGCCTCCACCGTGCGCAACATTACCGTGAGCAAGGTGTACGAGGCTGGAAGCTTTGCCGACTATAGCGGTGCGCACATCGACATCAGCACCAAAGAGAACACCGGACAGGACTTCTTCAACGTAAACCTGAGCTTGGGCGGCCAGTTCAACACACTCTTCAACGACTTCTACAGAATGGACCGTGCGCACTCGCTTTTCCGCAACCCGGGCATCGACAAGCAGTTCATAAACATGAGCCGCCCCGAGTTCGTGGAGCAAATCACCACGCAGAATCCTTTCAAGACAAACTTCGACGTGACGAAAGGCAACAGCCTTCCCGAGTTCAGCGGCAGCATGGCCGCCGGCAAAAACTGGCAGGTAGGCAACCAACAGCTCAGCCTGCTCGCCGCCCTGAGTGCCGGCAACGAACAGCAGCGCATAGACGACGGCTATGTACGCACCATCGAGGCGGGCGGCACAACCCGAAGCCTGTTCAACTACGACAGCTATACCGACGAGCTGAAGATTGCGGGCCTCGGCAGCTTGGGCCTGACCCTCCGCCAGCACGACCGCGTGGGCTACACCTTCTTCTACACCCGCAACGCCGTAGACACCTACATGCGCCGCAGCGGCGAGGACGAAGAACGCGTGCCCCTTACCGGAAACCACAACGTGACACATATCTATACTTTGCAAAACCACCAAATGAACGGGTATCACGAACTCGGTGCGCAATGGCAACTGAGCTGGAGCGGCTCGTATAGCAAGACAAGCAGCAACGAACCAGACCGCAGGCAAATCATGTTCCGCCACGTGGGCGACGAGATGCGCCTCTTCCGCCTGAACAGCCAAGAGACCATGCGCTACTTCGGTACCCTCGACGAAGACGAGTGGGTGGCCGACATGCGCGCCACCTACCGCTTCGGCGAACAAAACCTCCTACGCTTCGGTGCCACGTACAAGGACAAGGAGCGCGACTTCCGCTCCACGCGCTTCTACTACGACCTGGACGACATAAATCCCGACATCACCGACGGCTACGTCACCAGCGACTTCATGAACTTTACCAACGTGGCCAACGGTAGCATAGGCATCGTCCGCGACCAGCAGCCCAAAGACCAGTACCAAGCCGGGCACAGCATCTATGCCGCGTTTGTGGAGGCTGAATATTATCCCGCAGACAACTTCTTGGTCAGCGCGGGCCTGCGCTACGAACGCAGCCAGCAATGGGTAAACTACGCCGATGACGGCGGACATGCCATGCGCAACGAGCTGAACAAGCACGATTTCTTCCCTGCGCTCAATCTGAAATACAGCGTGAACGATGCCAACAGCCTGCGCTTCTCCCTGTCGCGCACCGTCACACGTCCGTCGTTCATAGAGATGGCTCCCTTTCTTTACCAAGAGTCGTACGGTGCGGCACAGATACGCGGTAACGCCGAATTGAAGAACGGCTACAACTACAACATAGACCTGAGGTACGAGCGATTCGAAAAGAACAACCCTTCCAACATGTTTGCCATAACCGGCTATGCCAAGGTGCTGGAGTCTCCCATAGAACGGACACAGACCTTGTCGGGCGGTTCGGCCGAGCACTCGTTCCAAAACGCGGAAACAGGCATGGCCGCCGGAGTAGAAGTAGAGTTTCGCCGCGAGTTGTTCCGGAACTTCCGCGCAGGCGTCAACGGCTCGTACATGTATACCAACGTGAAGCTTCCGGAGGGAGGCGTATACACCAACATGGAACGCTCGCTGCAAGGGGCATCGCCCTACCTGCTCAACGCGGACATCAGCTATGCCCCCATCTTCCGGAACGATATGCAGCTCACCGCCACCCTGCTATACAACCTGCAGGGGCCGCGAATACACGCGGTGGGTATCTCCGGACTGGGAGACGAGATGCAGGAAGCCGTGCACACGCTGGACTTCACGGCCAACTGCCGCCTGACCGAACACTTCAGCCTGAAACTGCAAGTGACCGACCTGCTGAACCGCGACATCGTCTTCAAGCAAGAGACCCGCGACGGAAGGAAGCTGGAAGTGGAACGCTACAAACGCGGCACAGGCTTCGAGATAGGCTTCAGCTACACGTTATAACCCAACCAAGCGAACATAAACCTAAACATAAACCCATTTTAAACAAACAAGAAGTATGAAAACAACGAACTTGAAATTCATTTCGATGGCAGCCATCGCGGCCACGGCCTTGTTTACTGCATGTAGCGACGACGACGGCCCCACGCCTCCTCCTCCCACTCCTCCCACAACGGACGGTTACTCGTCGGAGCTGTTCCTCGCAGAGGATAACCACAACGCCATCAACCAGAGCTTCAGCTTTACGAACACCTACGTGGGCGTAGTGGACGGCGGTGCAGACGTGGCGTCCATAGACAACTTTTTCAGCGCGGCCGCTTACCGCGGAGCCGTGCAGGCCGATAACGACTGGACAGCCGGATGGACCCTGCTTAACGGAGACGGAGGGGACAACAAGGCCGACCAGCCTGCCGCCGAGACCTTGCAAGGCGACCTGACAGCCGACAAGACGCTGGCCGCCGACACGAAATACATGCTGAGCGGCGCGTATGTGGTGAAAAGCGGCGCCACGCTGACCATAGAGCCGGGCGTGACCATCGTGGCCGATGCCGCCAACGTGGAGGGTGCCACCTACATCCTCGTGGAACAGGGTGGAAAAATCATGGCTGAAGGTACCGCCGAGAAACCCATCGTGATGACGGCCAACGTGACAGAGCCGGGCGCATGGGGCGGAATACACATCTGCGGACGTGCGCACACCAATGCCGGAAGCGGCAAATCGGAGATAGGCGATGCCGCATACGGCGGCAACATCGAGGACGACAACTCGGGAACGCTGCGCTACATCCGTCTGGAGTACACGGGCTACTCTTTCACGGAAGAGAAGGAGTCGAACGGCATCTCGTTCTACGGTGTGGGCAACGGCACGACGGTGGAATACTGCCAGGCATTCAAAGGCTCTGACGACGGCTTCGAGTTCTTTGGCGGAAGTGTGAACGTGAAGTACATGATGGTTGCCAGCTGCAGCGACGACTCGTTCGACTGGACGGAAGGCTGGAACGGCAAGGGTCAGTTCCTCGTGGCCTACCAAGAGGCACAATCCACCGTGGGCTACGACTGCGATTGTCTGATGGAATGCGACAACAACGGCGACAACTTTGCCATCACCCCCGTGTCGCACCCCGTGCTGGCCAACGTGACCTTGATAGGCAACAACAGCGACGAAAGCACACGTGGCGTACGCCTCCGCGCCGGCACGCAGGTATCTCTCTACAACGCGCTGATCATGGGCAAAGAGAAATGCCTCTCTACCGAAACCGCAGAGACAGAAGAAGCGTTGGCAGACGGCACTTCGGTGCTGAACTACGTAAGCCTCGCCAGCGACATCTCTTGCGAAGGCGCGGCAGAATGACATAAGCAATCGGTTTAACATAGGCGTGAGGCTGCTTCCCACAAGTTTGTGGAAGCGGCCTCATTTTTTATTGCAAGCTACGTTCCGGAATGATATATAGGGTCTGCGGGCGCAACGCGTTGCGAGCGTACTCCGAACATGTTGCGAGCGTGCTCCGAACGCGTTGCGTCCGCGCTCCGTACACGTTGCGGACAAGGGCCTTATATATCAGCTGCTTGCAAGCGTTCCAAATCGCGTCCGGAGGGCGACTGGTACAACTGCAAGCCGAACTCGGGGACAATGGCCAGCACGTGGTCGAACACGTCGGACTGTATGCCTTCGTAAGGCACCCAGTCCTTCACCGTGGAGAAGAAGTACAGCTCCAAAGGGATGCCCTGCGCCGTGGGCTGTAACTGGCGTACCATGCAATGCAAATCGTGGTTCACATAGGGCAGACTGTACAAATAGGCCGTAAGATAGGCGCGGAACACGCCGAGGTTCGTCTGCCGTGGGCCATTGGGCGAAGCGTCGTCGGGCGCAAGGCCGTGCTCCTCGCGCCAAGCCCTAAGTTCGGCCTCCTTGCCGTCTATGTAGTCACGCAGCAGGTCTATCTGGCGGAAACGCTCCAGCATGTCCGGCGTGCAGAAGCACACGCTGTTCACGTCTATGTTGATGCTGCGCTTCACGCGCCGGCCTTCGCTTTCGCGCATGGCGTTCCAGTTCTGGAAAGAGTCGCTCACCAACATGTATGGGGGTATGGTGGTCACCGTGTTGTCCCAGTTGCGCACCTTTACGGTAGCCAGCGTCACCTCCGTCACGATGCCGTCGGCCCCGTACTTGGGCATCTTGATCCAGTCGCCTACCTTCAGCATATCGTTGGCCGACAGCTGCACGCCGCTCACGAAACCCATGATGCTGTCCTTGAACACCAGCATCAAGATGGCTGCCGACGCACCCAGACCCGTGAGCAAAGCTATGGGCGACTTGCCCAGGAGAATAGCCACAATCACTATCACGCCCACGAACCACAGCAGCACGAGCAATGTCTGCAACAGCCCTTTCAACGGGCGGTTCTTCAGGTGCTCCTTCTCGCTGTACACCGCATAGATTGCCTTCAGGAACGCGGAGGCAAAACCCAGGAAGGCAAGCAGCAACCCCACCAGCGTGATGCGCATGACAAACGCCATGAGCGGAGCCGACGAAGCATTGGGAAACACCAGCGGCAACAGCACATACACCACGATGGGCACCACCATAAGGCTGAAGCGCGACATGACGTGATGGTCGAACACCACGTCGTCCCATGTGGCCTTGGTGCGCTTCACCAAATGCGCCACCGCCCGCAACACGAAGTGGCGGCACACGGCATCGGCCAGGAAGGCCACCAGGAGAATCAAGACGAATGCCGCGACATCGTCCAACACGCCCGCCGCCGAGGGCGAAACGCCCCACGACAGCAACAGGGAATTGATATAGTCCAGTAGTTTCATAAGTCTGTCAGGTATTTTCAACTTACTATAAACATGGCGAAGCCCTCCGCCAACATTATCAGGAACAGGAACGGTGCCAAGTAACGGCGCACTTTCTTGGCATAAACGGCAGCCGGGATACCTTTCTCCAGTTTGAACCAAGCATACACGCATACTGACGGCAACAAAAGCAATGTGCCCCAGGCATAGACATAAGCCATGGCTGAAGCCATGCCGCCATAATCGGCCATCAATTCTATGTTACGGCTGTACATACCCACGTAAAGCCCCGTGAATATCAAAAGCGATACGAAAAGAGGTTTGGGCGGCAGCTTCTTGCCATAGCAAGCCCACAGCATGAACGCCACCATGCCAATTTGTACTAAATTTGGGAGCATATCCCTCTTATGCCACCAATTTACCCAATAGTCGTAAAAAATTTCCGTAAACATGCCGAAACAAAACCAGAAGACATACAGCAACACAATGGCTGCCGCCCCGATTTTCTTTTCCTTGGACAAGGGACGTTTTTCTTGTACCTTAATAGACGGCTTCTCTTGCACATGCGTATCCTCCCCATCGCGTTCCACCCACACTTGCAACGGCTCTTCCGGTTTGGGGGATGGTACGGGAATATCGTCCAGCAGCCGCAGGAATTCCTCCGCGCTTTGCGGGCGGTCGGCCCGGCGGGGACTCATGGCACGGGCCACGGCAGCCGCCACGCGCGGCGACACGGAAGGGGGAAGCGGGGGCAGGCCGCTGTCGTACACCGTCGTGGCCTCCGGCGGACGCCAGCCCGTCAACAGGAAGTAGAGCGTCGCGCCCAACGAATAGATGTCCGTGCAGGGTTGGAAACTCTCCACCCCGCCCTGCTGGTATTGCTCCAAGGGGGCATAACCTTGGCTTATGCCCACGGGCGAGCTGCTGGTCTGGCTGCCATGCTCGTCGTAGTGCTTTGATATGCCGAAGTCTATGAGCACCGCCCCGCCGCCGTCCGGGCGCAGCAGGATGTTGGAGGGCTTCACGTCGAGGTGCATCACATGGCGTCCGTGCACATAGCGCAGGGCATCGCCCACCTGGCGGATGTAGCGCAGGGCTTCGCGCTCAGGCATCGGGCCATCGGCCTTCACCTTGTCTTGCAGCGAGCCGCCGCCTATATGCTCCATCACGTAATAGGCCGTGCCGTTTTCCTCGAAGATGTCGTGGATACGGATGACGTGCGGATGGTCCATCAACGCGATGGTCTGCGCCTCCTTGAGGAACTTCTGGCGAAAATGTTCCACCGTGCCGCGCCCAGCGCCGGTGGCGATGGTCACGCGGGACGTGTCTTGCTCGCGGTTGCAATACTCTTTCATGAAAAACTCCTTGATGGCCACATGGCGGTTCAGTCCCGTCTGTAGCCCCAAGTAAGTGATGCCGAAGCCGCCTTGGCCCAGCACTTTTTCTATCCGATACCTGCCGCCTTGCAGGCAGCTGCCCGATGGTAATGTCATAACGCGAATGCGGTTAAAGCGGTTTTACATAAGGCACATCATGCAAACGACTCATTCACAACGTTTTTCCGCAACGCGTATACGGCCTTTGTCCGCAACGCGTTGCGAGCGCGCTCCGAACGTGTTGCGAGCGTACTCCGAACATGTTGCGCTCCCGCTCCGTACACGTTGCGGGTAAAAGTGGAATTTAGGACGGGTAAAACGGCAGGATGTGTCATGATGTTTTTCGATATACTTATATGAAACGCTGGTTATATATCACATTGTCTGTCAACGGTTATTGTCCAGAAAGCGGGCGATGTCATCCCGTATCCATTGGTACAGGTAAAGGTCCTTGTAGTCCCCGTTCTTCTTGAGCATGACCTGCACGCTGGCCTGGCTGTTCTCGTAGCCCGCCAGTTCGTTACGCCGCTGCTCGTCGTGCCCGGCCAGACGCTTTATCTCCTGCTCGCGCTCGCGGCGCAACAAGGTGCATATGGGGATGAGCAGGCGGAGCACCACGTTGTCCATGATGTGGTGCCCCTGCATGTACAGGTAGGCCGTGTCGGGCGTAAGGCCGAGCTGCTCCAACTCCCTGCCCAACGCGTCCACCTGCTCCACGTGTTGCGGGAAACGCGTGCACAGCTCGGCGAGCTTGGCCTTCACAACAGCCTTCAACTTGTCCAGACAGGCGTAGGGATGTTTCAGGTCGACCTCTTGCAGGCGGACGCAGGCATTGAAATCGTGCATGGGGAAGGTGTCGGTATCGTGGTTGCGGTAGAACCAAACATTCCACAGGAACAACGGGTAGGCCGTCTGCGAGTAGCGGCGCATGAAAGCGGGAAAGTCCACCACGTGGCGGTCGTTGAGCGTGGCCTGCACGCACACGCCATGCAAGCTCTCGGCGTAGCATTGGAAGTTCTCGATGGCGTAAGCGTAGGTCTGGAAGATGTAGGGATTGCGGTTTATCTTGCGGGAGACGCCGGTCGCGCCTTGCAGCAGGAAGTCGTAGTCGCTGTCTACACAGGCTATCAGGCTGCGGCCCAGTTCCTTTGTGTCGAGGGCGTTCATCAGCACCATCTTCTTGCCCTTGGCCAGCGACGTGGCAGAGGGTAGCATCACCTGGAAATAGCGTGTGCCGTCCTCGAAGCACGAGAGCAGCGTGCGCCAGAAAGCTACATCGTCGTAACTCTCCACATAGGCCACGATGCGGCGGCGACGGTGTGGCGACAAACGGTTTGCCGCGTCGAAGTAAGCTGACGTGAGGTTATGCCTTAACGTCCTGCCCATTGTCATGCCCTCCTTCGGAAGCCATAGGTTTCGATATGTCGTCCACCTCCGTCACCACGTCGAGCCACCCTTCCATAATCATGGCGGGCGAGTGGGTGGTGAGAATGAGTTGCATGTCTGGATTCAGCCCGCGAATCATGGCGATGAGCTTCTGTTGCCAGTCTATGTGGAGCGAAGACTCCGGTTCGTCCATGAACAGCACGCTGTGCGTTCCGCCACGTACCAATACTGTCAGCAGGATGATGAGCATCTGCTTCTCACCTGACGACAGTTTGTAGGGAAGCAGCCGCTCGCCGCCTTGGTAGAAGGCGATGTCGTTGCTCTTGCGGTCTATGGTCTTGCCCGTATAGGCGAACAACTCGTCTATCATATCCTGGAACTTGGTCTTGGGAAGGGACAGCGAGGAAGCTGCGGCACGTTGCTCCTCCGTCCCGTTCAAAAGCTCAATCATCCTGTTGCCCACGTTGACCTGGTAATCCAGATAGCGGCGTTGCAACAGGTAGATGTGCCAGTCCAGTTCCGACTGCACATGCGGGTCGGCCATGCGAGCTGCGGTATCGCCCAACAACAAGGGACGGTCGCAACTGCGAATTACATCGTATGGGATGTAAGTGGCCTGCGGGTTGTCGAAGTACACGCGCACGCCGTCCTTCATACGGTCTTTCACCTCGCCCATGGTCTGTTCCAAATATCCTACGGAACGGTTCAGTATGGTGCTCTTGCCCACACCGTTTATGCCGGCCAGGATATTGACATCCGGGCGCAAGTCCCAAGCTATGTCGTAGCGGTTCCACAGGCCGTGAATCTCGATGCGTTTGATGTATTTTGCGGGTATGTCCATGGTTGCCTCCTTGTTATTGCTGCTTCAGGTCGCTGAAGTATGTGTCGAGCAACGCCTTGGCCGCGGTGAAGGACGTAAGGCTGCCTTGCAACACCTGCGACTCCTTCACAGCCAACATTTGCTCTATCTTGGGATTGTGGTAGAAGCTATCACGCAAGTGCTCGTTGATGCTTTCGTACATCCAGTACTTGCTTTGCTCGTTTCGCCGGTAGTCGAAGTAGCCGTTCTCCTTGACGAAGTCGATGTACTTGTACACCATGTCCCAGATTTCCTTGACGCCGATGTTATAAAATCCCGAATAGGTCAGCACTTGGGGCGTCCAACCGCTGTCCGGCACGGGGAACAGGTGGAGGGCATTACGGAACTGCGTGGCGGCCAGCTTGGCACGCTCCAGGTTGTCGCCGTCGGCTTTGTTGATGACAATGCCGTCGGCCATCTCCATGATGCCGCGCTTGATACCCTGGAGTTCGTCGCCCGTACCGGCCAGCTGGATGAGGAGGAAGAAGTCTACCATGCTGTGCACCGCCGTCTCGCTCTGTCCCACGCCCACGGTTTCCACGAATATCTTGTCGAATCCGGCGGCTTCGCAAAGCACGATGGTTTCCCTTGTCTTGCGGGCCACTCCGCCAAGCGAACCGGCCGAGGGGCTGGGACGTATGAACGACTTGGGGTGTACGGCCAGCTTTTCCATGCGGGTCTTGTCGCCCAAGATGCTGCCCTTGCTGCGCTCACTACTGGGGTCGATGGCAAGTACCGCGAGTTTCCCCCCGTATTGGTTCAGGACATGCAGGCCGAACGCGTCGATCCTGGTGCTCTTGCCTGCGCCGGGCACTCCGCTGATGCCTACACGTATAGAGGCTCCCGAATAAGGGAGGCACTTCTCTATGACCTCTTGCGCCACGGCCTGATGTTCGGGCTTGACGCTCTCCACCAAAGTGACTGCCTGGCTCAAGACGGTGACATCGCCCTTCACGATTCCGTCCACGTACTCGCCGACCGTGAGTTGGCGTTTCTTGGGTTTCCGCTTGAAGTAGGGATTGACTGACGAGGGCTGCTCAATGCCAGCATTAACCACCAGGCCCTTGTAGGCTTCATTATTCTCAGGATGTTCCATAAGCGTGTGTTATAAGGTTAAGGCTGTGAGGTCAAGGTTCGGCCTTCACATCTATTACAAGTTTAGGATGCTGCGGGGAATCGGTCAGCACAATGACCTGCATCTTGCCGCCTTGACGGTGCAGATGCTTGCGCGACACGGTGAGACGCAGACGTGCGGACTGTCCGGCCTGCACCTTGCTTGACTTCAAGTCCACGGCAATAGCGGGATGCAGCGACTGTATGCGGAGAACCGTCAACTCCGTGCGCCCGGTGTTGGTCAGCAGCACGTCTTGCACGGCTTTCTTCTTTTTGGCGAGGAGGGCGGAGACATCCACGGCGGTAGCGGACAGCTGCGCGTCGGGAGCATTCTGCAACTGCGTGGCGGTCATGCCGGAGAAGTCGGGCAGGAGACACAGGCTTACGGGAATGCGGTTGTCACCCTCTACCTTGTCACCCATAAAGCGCGAGAGGTAGACCGTCGTCTCCTGCTCTCCGGCAAAGTGTACCTTGTCAGTATGGAGCGTGACGCTCAGGAAGCCGCTTTCACCGGGTTGCAACGTCGGAGGCTCGGCCACGGTACTGAGATATGACGGCAGATGCATGAGGACAGGACGGTATGGCTGGTCGGACTCATTGACTACGGAGAGCCGGATGACAGGGTTGGCCGCCGGAGTGACATCCCCAAAGCGGAAAGCGCCCTTATCCAAGCGGACACGCCCCATCTGCACGGGATGTGTCCGGCTGAAGTCACGCACCTCGCGCACGACCTGTCCCGTAAGATAAAGGTACAGCAAGTGGGGCTGCGCGTTGGTGTACACGGCAATGGCCTTGTGGAATGTGCCGAGCGCCTCGGCATCGAAGGTGACGCTGAGCGTGCCCTTCTCGCCGGGGGCTATGGGCGTCTGCGTCCAGCGGGCCACGGTACAGGCGCAATCCGGCTCCACATTGGTCAGGACAAGCGGTTCCGTACCTGTATTGGTAATGGTGTATTCCGCCGTGGCGGGATGTTTCCATTCTACCTGGCCCAAGTCGTGCCGCTCGGTGTTCGAGGTGAAGCGGGCTTGCGCCATCGCTGCCGTGGCGGCGAGGGCCAGTAGTGCAAGAGTTATGAGGGGTCTTTTCATCGGATATCTGCTCTATATGATATAAATGTACGTGCACGGGACAAGCCCGGAGCACGGGTACAAATGTAGGGCTTTTTCCCGTAAAAAAGGAAGCCAGACGGGTTAATTTCCGTGGAGGGTCATAAACCTCAGGCCACAAGACGACCGTATGACAACGATTTCCCGGCATCCGCAAGCGCCATCAGACGTGACATATCGGGCGTTTATCCGCAACGTGTTGCGAGCGCGCTCCGAACATGTTGCGAGCGTGGACGGAACACGTTGCGAGCACGCTCCCGACATGTTCCGTCCACAGGCATATTCAACATGCTATAAACAAGCATTATAGCTCATCCGTTTCCAATGAATGCGCACGTCATTCCACCACGAGCTTGCCACCGGTGGAATGAGAGGCATACTCCGGCGCGTAGGCGCATTGCATGGTGGCCACTCCGGCCTCGTAGGTGCCGCCACGGTCCACCCGGTAGATGTGCTCCAGCACATATACACCCTTGCCCAGGCTGTCGAAAAAGTAGTTAGTGGCCGCGTCCTCCACCTCCACATAATAACCGAAGCCACCCGACCAACGGTAGCCGGAAAGTTGCCCCGTGGGTTCCAGGCAAGCGGCGCGGCGGTCTTTCAGTTGCACGAAATCCATGGCGCGGTCCAGGCTGATGGTAATGCGCGTCGTCACCTTGTCCCCCACCCGGAGGCTTACACCGGGCACGAACTGTTGCAGCGACTTGCTCCCGTCGGCAGCCACACGCTCCACGTAAAGCTTCTTCTCCACCGACAGCCCGCCGCCGTGTTGCTTCAGGTCGGACATGGGCGAGAGGAACTGCGCGTAGGCAGCCCCCCAGGCAATCCCGTCGTCGCGTTTCTCCACCGTAATTTCAGTAGCCTGGAGAGCCGGACTTCCTTCGTCGAACGTGCGCTTGACGTACGACAGGCCGGGTACGGCATCCGCACCGGGAGCCAACGTTTTTATTGTCTCCTCGCCCAGCGCAATGCGCACGTCACCACGGCTCGACAGCCAGTCGCCGCCCGTGCAGAGCAGAGCGTAGACAGCATCGGCAGCCGCTACGGGGCTGTCCCACGTGGTGGTCTGCTTCTGCTTGAGCAACCAGAGTTTCATCTCTTCGAGCAAGGCATCGTTTCCGCCCTCCATGCGCAGGGCTTCCATGACTGCGACGTGCACCGGCACAGGCATCATGCCCCAACGGTAGGGCGTGTCGAAGAAGGCGAAGTGTGCCCCCAGCTCGTCCTCCTGCACAAGGTGTTCTTTCAGCGAAGCGGTCAGCGGGGTAGCCTGTTGCGCGTTGCCGGCCTTCAGCAGCACCACGGCGGCCTTGGCCATGCGCGACATGCTGCCCATGGAGAGTTCGTTGGGCACGCGCTCCATGAAGTATTTATAAGCGTCGCGATTGGCTTCGGGGACTTCTTCGTCGGCAATGGCCAGCAGGTAGAGGTAGTCAAGGGCCGCGCCGGAGAGCGTTTTGACCGACTCCCGGCCATACCTCTTCTCCATGCGGAGCAAGTCTTTGTATTCTTTCAAAGCCTGTACGTGCAGATAGTCGAAAGCCTTGTCGCGCATCCCGGCCACATCGGACTCCGGCTGCCCACCGGTGAGCAACGACTGGCGGACGAGCAGCGTCAGCACAAAGTCCGTCATGTAGCGGCTTCCGGACATGCCCTTATACCAGCTCCAGGAGCCATCGCTGTTCTGCAGTTCCTTCAGCTTGGCCACGGCGGAGAAAGTGCGGCCGTTCAGGGCATTCACATCGAACAGCGTAGCGATGCGTTGCATCTGCGCGGCCTCGTCCTCGGCCTCCAGCAGCCAAGGCGATTCGGACAAGAGGATGTCCTTCACGTCCTGGTTCTTCTGCAGGTTGCTGAGGAAGGTTTCCTTCGTTCCGCCCTGCGCCCGCCAGGCATCGAACACGGCTTTAATGCGCGGGTTAGCGGAAGCGATATAGCCTGCTAGTGAATTGGCATACCATGCGGCAGCCCACGACACCACGTTGTCGCCGTCGGGGCTGCTCAAGGCGGGCAGGGCCTGCACGGCATACCACGCCGGATTGCCCGTATACTCGATAGTCAGCTTGCGGTTCGTGGCCGTGGGGCTGTTGCGGTTGAACAGGCTGTCGAGGGTGAAGACACGTGTCTGTCCGCCGCGTATAGGCATGGGCAACGTTTCCACCACGTGCATCTTGTCGCTGAGCACAGGCAACAGGTGTTGCTCCCCGTCGCTGAACGCACCGCCGTCCGCCACGATGCGCACGCCCAGCAAGTCGCGGTCTTCAGGGGCATCGAAGGCGAACTCCACAGCCCCGGAACGTTTGGCTTCCACGGAGAAACGCTCTTTCCGGGTGGCTATCGTACGCTCCGTCACGGGGTCGAACAGCGTAAGCACGGCATGGCCTTTCACCTTCTTGTCCGTCAGGTTGGCGATGGTGGCGGCTATGCGCACCTTGTCGCCCGTACGAACAAAGCGCGGCAGATTGGGTGTGAGCATGAACTCCTTGGCCGTGACGACGGACGCTTGCAGGCTGCCCGTCAGCATGTCTTTGGTGTGCGAGAAAGCTTGGAAGTTCCATGTGGTCAGGCTCTGCGGCATGGTAAAGGAGAAGGAAACCTCTCCGTGCTCGTCGGTGCGCAGTTGCGGGTAGAAGAAGGCCGTCTCGGCGAAGTTGGTGCGGAGGGCTTGGGGGTCGGGAACTGCATGCTGGCTCTCGCTCTCCATCGCGTTGCCGCTGCCCTCGTTGGCCTCATCGGCAACGGACTTGTACGCCACCGCGTCGGACACGACCACCGACTCTTCCAACTGCAAGGCTTCAGGAGCCGCCACGCCCGCCGTCTTCATGCTGCGGGCGGAAGCGGAGTAACCTCGCACGACAACCGCGTTCTCTACAATTGATATCAAGTCCACAACGCCGTAGAAGTGGTCATAGTACCACTCCGGCACGCGCCACCACTTCATCGGGAAGTAGAAGGAAGACGACTGGCCACGCATCCAAGTCTGCCTCCAGTCATAATAAGGTATGTAGTAACCATAGGTCACGCCGAACGACTGGACGCGTCGGTACAGTTGGTCCAACGAAGCGTCGTACATCAGGGCGAGTACTTCGGCCGGGGCGGGCTGCCCTTGCGGGGTGGTGACGGAGAGCCTCCACTCTTCCTCCTGGCCCGGACGCAAGCGGTCGCGGAACACTTCCCACTTCATGTGGAGCGTACGGTCGGGTTGCTTCCGGCTGAGCTGTATGCGGCGGGAGTGCATTTCGCCCTCCTTTACAAACGTGAACAGCACGGCGATGCCGCGTCCGTACTTCGCCTTGTAGGGAAACTCCATGGGGGCGATGCTGTCATCGA
>CALUGY010000019.1 GCA_944320295.1 uncultured Bacteroides sp. | reverse complement strand
GTGAAGGGTAGCGTACTCGACGGCAAGGACGCCCTATACTCCATCGTACAGATGCCGCCGGGAATCCCCGTGGCCACCGTGGCCATCAACTGCGCGATGAACGCCGCCATCCTGGCCGTGCAGATGCTGGCCCTGGGCGACGCGCAGCTGGCCGAAACCTTCGCCGCCTACAAGGAGGGCCTGAAGAAAAAGATTGTCAAGGCCAACGAGGAGCTGAAGGAAGTGAAGTACGAGTACAAGACAAACTGACCCCCATGCCGAGGGTCACCCTCGGCATCCTTTAGGGTCACCCTCAACCTGCTCCAGGGTCACCCTCGACCACCTCGAGGGTCACCCTCGGCAAAACGGCTGCCCGGACGTCCCGGACGGCCACCCATCCATCAACAACCAACCTTTCAACAAAGACAAGTGGACTTATTCAACTATTCCCGCCGGGAAACGACGGAAGTCAACATCGGGGACGTGCCCCTCGGCGGCAGCAACCCCGTCCGCGTGCAGAGCATGACGAACACCAGCACGATGGACACCGAAGCCTGCGCGGAACAGGCCAAGCGCATTGTGGAGGCAGGAGGCGAATACGTGCGCCTCACCACCCAAGGCGTGCGCGAAGCCGAAAACCTGCGCCTCATCAACGCCGCCCTGCGTGCCGACGGCTGCATGGTGCCGCTCGTGGCCGACGTGCACTTCAATCCGCACGTGGCCGACGTGGCCGCCCTCTATGCCGAGAAGGTACGCATCAACCCCGGCAACTACGTGGACGCGGCACGCACCTTCAAGCAACTGGACTACACGGATGAGGAATACGCACAAGAGTTGCAGAAGATACGCGACCGCTTCGTGCCCTTCCTGCGCATCTGCCGCGAGAACCACACGGCCATACGCATCGGCGTGAACCACGGCTCGCTGTCCGACCGCATCATGTCGCGCTATGGCGACACGCCGCACGGCATGGTAGAGTCGTGCATGGAGTTCCTACGCATCTGCCGCGATGAACACTTTACGGACGTGGCCGTGTCCATCAAGTCGTCCAACACCGTGGTAATGGTAAAGACCGTGCGGTTGCTGGCGCAGGCGATGGAAGCAGAAGGCATGTCTTTCCCCCTGCACCTGGGCGTGACCGAGGCGGGCGACGGGGAAGACGGCCGCATCAAGTCGGCCGTGGGCATCGGGGCCTTGCTGGCCGATGGGCTGGGCGACACCATCCGCGTGTCGTTGAGCGAGGCGCCCGAAGCGGAGATACCCGTGGCGCGCAAGCTGGCCGACTACATCACAAGCCGGGAGGGCCATCCCTACATTCCCGGTGCCGTGCCGCCGGACTTCGACTACCTGAACCCCTCGCGCCGCAAGACCCGCGCTGTGCGCGACATCGGCGGCGACAACCCGCCCGTGGTGATCAGCGCCCGGCTGGGAGGAGAAGACATGGTTTTCGACCCCGCGCTGAAACCGGACTACGTCTATACGGGACGGCATCTCCCTGAGAAGGGCGGAAACATGCAATACATCGTGGATGCGGACGTATGGACGGCACGCGACAACGTGTGGCCGGCCTTCAAGACGGACCAGCTGCCGTTCGTAGCCGGATGCCCGGCCGCGCTGAAGTTCCTGTTCGTCACCTACATGGGGCTGGACGACGAGGTGCTGGCCTGCCTGAAATACCACCCTGAAGTGGTGCTCATCGCACAGAGCAACCATCCCAACCGCCTGGGCGAGCAACGCGGACTGGCCATGCAGCTCATGACAGAGGGGCTGGAGAACCCCGTTGTCTTCTTCGAACATTATGCCGAGGACGTGGCGGAGGACTTCCAACTGAAAGCCGCCGCCGACACGGGCGCGCTCTTAGTGGACGGGCTGACCGACGGGCTGTTCCTCTTCAACCAAGGCAAGACGGACGCCCGCTGCGCGGAAAGCACCGCCTTCGGCATACTGCAAGCCGCCCGGACGCGCATCAGCAAGACGGAGTACATATCCTGCCCCGGCTGCGGACGTACGCTGTACGACCTGCCGGGCACCATAGCCCGCATCAAGGCGGCCACCGCGCACCTCAAGGGGCTGAAGATAGGCATCATGGGGTGCATTGTGAACGGCCCGGGAGAGATGGCCGACGCCGACTACGGCTATGTGGGGGCAGGCCGGGGAAAGGTCAGCCTCTACAAGAAGAAGGAGTGCGTGGCGAAGAACATCCCTGAAGAAGAGGCCGTGGAGCACCTCATCGCCCTCATCAAGGCCAACGGCGACTACGTGGAGCGCGACTGAAAGCCGCCTTCGCAAGAGATAAAAAAGGCGCGGGTTGCGCGGAAGACACAGAGGTTTCATACCACCTCGGCAAAATCCGCGCAACCCGCGCCTAAATCGTTATCATTTAACAGATTACCGCAAGCACTATTCCGCCCGCGCTTCCAACGTGTACGGAGCACGCCCGCAACATGTCGCGAGCACGGACGCAACACGTTGGAAGCTCACCCGCAACGCGTTGCGCCCAAACCGGCCAAATACGCCGTATCCGCGCTCACTTCTTCTTGCAGCTGAACAGCCACTCCATGAAGTCCGGATAGCCGAAAGCCGGGTTCCAGCTGCCGTGGTTGCAACCGGGAAACTCCACATAGTCCACCGTCACACCGGCGGCCTTCAAGGCACGGTAGGCATGGCGCGAACCTTCCACCGGAACCACATTGTCGGCATCACCATGGAAGAGACGGAATTTCACAGGACGCAATGCAGGAGTGATGCGCTTGGGATTCACCGAACCGCAAATGGGGATGGCAGCGGCAAAGATGTCCGGATAGCGTATCGCCACGTCGAACGTGGCCATGCCTCCCATGGAAAGCCCCATGACGTAGACGCGGCTCTTGTCCACTTGCGGCAGGGCAAGGTACTGGTCGAGCAGCTCCTTCACCAAGCGGATTTCCGGGGTATCGGCCGTCTCGGCAGGCATTTCCTCAGGAACAAACGAGGGACGGCTCACATAGCCCCAATAGTTCTTGCCCGTACATTGCGGGGCCAGCACAAAAGCCGGATACTTCTCGCGGTTTACCGGGTTGAGCCACATCTGTCCGCCGTGATCCAGTTGCTTCTCGTTGTCGGTGCCACACTCGCCCGCCCCGTGGAGGAACAGCACCAAGGGGTACTTCTTGTCCGCCTGCTCGTTCTCAGGCCTCAGGTAACGGTAAAGAAGCGAATCGCCCGTGGGCGATACATACACGGCACGCTCAAAAGAGTCTTGCGCCCGCAACATGCCGCATGTTGCCAGCAGGGCCAAGACAAGGATAAAGAATCTTGCTTTTCTCATAAGAATAAGTGTTTTTATTGATGGCATTTTCTTGCAAATCCATAGGTCATTCCGCCGCCACGGCTTCTGGGGCGGACAGCATCTTGCGGTAAGCCGCCGTGTCACCCAGTATCTCCAGAGCCGCGTCGAGGTCTTTGTCGTCTTTCAACTGCTGGATGATGCTTCCGCGTTGGTAGTAGTAACGCTTCACAATCTCCACGGCAATGAGGCTGCGTATGTCGTCGGCAAAGTAGTCGAGGTCATGGTCGAGGTTGTGCTGCAGTTTCTTCTCCAGCGCATCGAACTCGGCCGAAGCCCCTTCAAGGTAACCTTCGAACTCAGCCATCTCTTTCAGGTTCTTCAGCATCTTCTCCGTCTGCTGGTCGTACTTGAAGCCGGCGGCTTTCACCTTGGCCTTGAAGTCGGCGTAGTCGGCATCCGTCACCTCGAACTGTTCGGGTGCGGCAATGGTGGGATGCTTCAGGCAATAGTCCGTGGCATAGTCGAAAATCAGATTGTCGTTGACCAGATAAAACAGGATGTTGGGTAGCTTCTCCTGCTTTACCTCTATGTCGGGTGTCACGCCGCCTCCGTCGCGCACCTCGCGGCCTGCTGCCGTGTGGAACACGGTGGTCAAGCTGTCGGGAATGCGGCCCACGCTGCCGTCTTCGTTACGATGTGTGTAATCTATGGCCTGCACGCAGCGGCCGCTGGGGATGTAGTATTTAGAAGTGGTTACTTTCATAGTCCCACCATAAGGCAAGGGGCGCGTGGTCTGCACCAGACCTTTTCCGAAGGTACGCGTACCCACCAGCACGGCACGGTCCAAGTCCTGCAACGAACCGGCCAGAATCTCCGAAGCCGAGGCCGTGACGCTGTTCACCAGCACCGCAATGGGAATGTCCAAATCTATCGGCTCGCGCAGCGTCTTGTACGTGTTACTTGCCTGCTCTATCTTGCCCTTCGTGGTGACCAGCGTCTTGCCCCTCGGCAGGAAATAGTTGGCAATCTCCACCGATTCGTCCAACAAACCGCCGCCGTTGTTTCTGAGGTCGATGACCAGCGAGGCGATACCCTGCTTCTTCAAATCGAGGAAGGCCCGCTTGAACTCCTTGGCCGGACGACCCGAGAACGTACTGAGGTTGATGTAACCCACGTGGTCTCCCACCACACCATAGTAAGGGATAAGAGGCAACTGGATGGAGCGTCGCACGATGTCGAACTCCAAAGGCTTCTTTTCGCCCGGACGTTCCACCTTCAACTTGAAACTGGTACCCACCTGCCCGCGCAACATTTCGCTTACTTGCTGGTTGTTCTTTCCCATCAAGTCTTTGCCATCTATCTCAAGCAGCACGTCGCCCGCTTTCAGTCCCACCTCAGCGGCCGGCATTCCCTCGTAAGGCTCCGAGATGACGGAACGCTTGCGCTTCGCGTTCCATGTGATGACGGAACCGATGCCGCCGTAGGAGTTCTTCAGCATTTGCTCCAGTTCGGCTTGGTCGTCTTCGGGATAATATTCAGTATAAGGGTCGAGCGAATAGAGCATGGCGTCTATGCCTTCACGGACGGTCTTGTTCGGGTCTATGGTATCCACATAGAACAAGTCCAGTTCTTTCACGATGGAGTTAAAAATGTCCAGGTTCTTAGCCACCTGGAAACTACGGCTATCGCCGCTCGCGAAGCCCCATAATGCCACGACAGTCACCAGCAACAGCAAGGAAGCCGCCCAGCGCATTTTAAAAGAATGTTTCCTCTTATTCATAATTGTGTCTTTTGTATTTCTTGTTCAGAAGCGACGTCCGCCTTTATCCGCAGCCATTGCTCTTCGGGCAGTTCTGTACCCATGACCTGCACCACATGGCCGGATAACAGGGTCCCGGCGCGCATGCAATGCTCCAACGCATAACCCTGCTGCAAACCGTAGATGAAACCTGCTGCAAAAAAGTCGCCTGCCCCGGTGGTGTCCGTCACTTGAGGCACGGGCAGGGCATCCACATGGCATTTGCCGCCACGGCCACAAGCCCAGGCTCCACGTGCCCCCTCCTTTACCACGGCAATGCTGCACACATGCCCTAAAGCTTCCACAGCCTCGGACGATTCGCAACCGGTAAAAGCACGTGCCTCCTCCGCGTTGGCAAAAACGATGTCTACATATTCGGAAAGTAATGTGTCGAAGAAAGCACGGTCGGCCTCGACTATATTACGGCTGGCCAAGTCGAGGCAAACTTGCAAGCCACAGGCCTTGGCCATTTGCACAGCACGCATTATCAATTCGTGGTCTTGCACCAGATAGCCCTCCACAAACAGCAACGAGCCGTCCGCGAACAAGGCGGGAGTAAGTTCGGCAGCAGCCAGCGTGCCTCCTGCGCCCAGATAGGTACCAAAAGTACGTTCTCCTCCGGGTGAGACGAAAGTACTGGCCACCCCCGTTGGCAAGGCATCGGTCGTCAGTAAGGAGGCTTCGGTACCGTTGGCCACAAGGCTCTCGCGGAAGAAACGGCCATAGTCGTCACCGGCATTGATTTTGCCTATGAACTTAGTGGGAATCCCCAAGTGCGCCAAAGCCCGTATCATGTTACCGGCCGAACCGCCTGTAGAAAGATGCGTGCTCATGCAAGAAAGGATACGGCTTATCCGATGGTAGCGTTCCTTGTCTATCAGCGTCATGCACCCCCTTTCGAGCTGCACTTCAGCCAACAGGCTATCGTCTTCAAGAACCGCCAGTACATCCACCAACGCGTTGCCTAATCCCACAATTTTGTTCATTCCACTTAATTTTTCCCGCAAAGATATTGTATATTTCAAAATATCCTATTACTTTTGCAGCGCATTTGAGGAAAATAAACACTCTTCGTTAGCTCAGTCGGTTAGAGCATCTGACTGTTAATCAGAGGGTCCTTGGTTCAAGTCCAAGACGAAGAGCACAGCGCGGTAGTTTTAATTCTTCGTTAGCTCAGTCGGTTAGAGCATCTGACTGTTAATCAGAGGGTCCTTGGTTCAAGTCCAAGACGAAGAGCAGAAAAAGAGGAGAGCCGCCGCTTTCCTCTTTTTTTGTATGCGCCCTTGCCCAGGCAGCCTCCCCTTTAGCTGCCCGCCACAGCCAGCGTCAGCACACTGACCTGCACCCCTTCCACTCCGTCCAGGGCATCGGCACAGGCTGTGACCGTGGCTCCCGTAGTAAACACATCATCGACAATCAGGACGTGCTTGCCCTTAAAGGCTTCGG
>CALUGY010000018.1 GCA_944320295.1 uncultured Bacteroides sp. | reverse complement strand
AACCATATCCGCCCTGGGAGGGTATGCCACAGCGGCCATGACCGCCCTCACCGTGCAGAACACCCAGGGGGTAAAGGCCGTGGAGTACATGACGCCCCGACTGGTGGAAGACCAGGCCGAGGCCGTGCTGCAAGACATGGACGTGGCCGCCGTGAAGATAGGGATGACCGGCACCGCGGACATCGTGCACGCCATCGCCGCCGTGCTGCGCCGCCACCCGGGCATCCCCGTGGTGATGGACCCGGTGATGGTGTCCACCAGCCGCCACGCCCTGATGCTGGACGAGACGGCCGCCGCCCTGCGCCACGAGCTGCTGCCGCTCTGCACCCTGTGCACGCCCAACCTGCACGAGGCATCCGTCTTGCTGGGCGAGGAGGTCAGGACACCCGCGCAGATGATGGACGCCGCACGCCGCCTGAACCGGGCACACGGATGCGCCTTCCTCATAAAAGGCGGGCACCTGGAGGGCACCGACCGCATGGTGGACGTGCTCTATGACGGCACCGTGCTCCAGACATACGCCGCACCGCGCGTGGACACCCGCAACCTGCACGGCACCGGATGCACCCTCTCCTCCGCCATAGCCACGCTCCTGGCGCGGGACAAAGACCTGGGGAGGGCCATCGCCCAGGCAAAGGAATACATCACACGCGCCATACAGGCCGCAAAGGACTGGCACCTGGGGCACGGAGAAAACGGACCCCTATGGCACTTCGCATGACCAGCATCGCCATTACACGGCCGGACTTCTGGGAGGGGGAGGCGGAGGCCATCGGCCGACTGCTGCGCGGCGGCATGGACCGCGTCCACATCCGCAAGCCGGGGTGCCGGGAGGAGGACATGCGCCGGCTGCTCTCCGACATAGGCCCCGGCCTGAGGGAGCGCATCAGCCTGCACGACTGCCACCCGCTGTGGCGCGACTACGGCATCGGCGGGCTGCACCTCAACCAGCGCAACCCCGCCGTCCCGGAGGGCTTCACCGGCCTGCTGAGCCGTTCGTGCCACAGCCTGGACGAGCTGGCGGAGTGGCGCGGGCGGGTGGACTACATGATGCTCAGCCCCATATACGACAGCATCTCGAAGGCGGGATACCGCGCCGCCTTCCCCCGCGAGGTGCTGGACCGTGCGGCACGCCTCGGCATCATCCGCGAGGACACCGTGGCCCTGGGCGGCGTCACGCCGGACAAGGAGGCGGAACTCCGCCGCTGGGGGTTCGGGGGGATGGCGATGCTGGGAGCAGCATGGGTAAATGAAGAATGAAGAGTGAAGAATGAAGAATTGCCCCGCGCGGTCTCTATCCCTGTCATGCTGAGCGTAGCGAAGCATCTCCCGCAGGACATACATATATAACAATGTAGAAGGGTCTCCCCAAGGAACATGTCCTCCGGGAGACCCTTCATTTCATTCAGGGTGACAGGGCGGCGGGGCCTTCCGGCTGTCATTGGCATGCCCGCTATCCCTGTCATGCTGAGCGCAGCGAAGCATCTCCCGCAGGACATGCATATATAATAATGTAGAAGGGCCTCCCCGAGGAACATGTCCTCCGGGAGGCCCTTCATTTCATTCAGGGTGACGAATTCTTCACTCTTCATTCTTCATTTACCCAAGCGTCCCTTCGCCGCCGCCCTGGCCGGGTTCGGTGCCGCCGCCCTCTTCTTCTTCCTCGCCGCCGCCGGTCTGGCCGGTGGCCTCGTAGTAGTCGGCGCGGGTGGCGTAGTTCACGTTGCCCTGCTTCACGCCGCCGTCCTCAAACTCGATGTCCTGCTGCACGCGGGTACGGAAGGCCTTGTCGGGCACGAAGACGGGACGCACGTCGTATATCATCTCCTGCGGGTTGAAGCCCTTCACCGTGTCCGAGCCCTGGCTCTTGAAGGAGAGGCGGAAGTACCCCAGCCCAGGGATGATGACGGTGTGGCCCTGCAAGAGCTGCTGGGGGATGAAGTCGGCCAGCAGGTCGAGCGCGGCCTCCAGCTCGACGGGGGCCACGGTGGTGTTCTTGGTGGCGGCCTTGGTCATGGCCTTGCCGCTGAGCGAGGTGGCGCTTTGCATGGTAGCGTACCACTTCTTAGGGGACGACTTGTCCGACGGATTCGTGCTTTTCTCTACAAGCTTATACTTAAAAGCCATACATACCTCCTTTTTTAAATGATTAGAAATTTAGGTTTATAGTTCGCTTTAATGCTAATACATTAATTATAAGACGATTACATGCTGTCCCGACGGAGTTCCCGTCCCTGCCTCGCCCGATGCCGAATCGAGACCGGGCTCTCGACCGCTCCGAGACCGGGGTCTCAACATCATCGAGACCGGGGCGGCGATGGCATCGAGACCGGGGTCTCGTTTTCGCCTCCACCAAGGCCGAGTTTTCATGGCCGCTCCGTGCCGTTGCCGGAGGCATCGTACACCACCGTCTTGTCCACCGTGTCGCCCGTGCCCGTGTAGCAATAGACGGTGCTGTTGGTGCACGTGCCGCCGCCCAGGTTGACGGCATTGGCGGCGGCGGTGTGATTACCCCACATGCCTCCCCAACCGATATAGTCGGTACTGCCGACGCTCCCGCCGCGGTGCGCATGCACCTCCGATTGGCCGGTGATGGTCACCGTCGGGATAGAAGTCGGAGTCATTGCTGAAGGGAATCCGCTGCCAATGGCCGGGGTGGCTTGGAATTCAAGGTCCGCCCCATAGGCATGGACGGCGGCATTGTCTATGGCAATGGCCCCGCAAGACGCATCGCCTGTGCTGCCTATGCCCGCAGCCATATCTCCCCTAATGCTTCCGTAAGAATAGACCGTCACGTTGCGGATGGTGATGTTGCCACAAGAGACTCCGCTATTCGACCTTGTTATGTATCCGCCGATGCCGCAGCAGCTGTTGCTGCCCCTGGCCGTCAGCTGGTCGTCGCGGCCGCTGCCCTCGATGGTCACGGTGCTGCCCTCCGCCACGTAGATGCCCGCGCCGCCGCTGGTGATGGCGTTGTCCGCGCCCTGCACCTGGATGGTGGCATCACTCTGCACATTGATGCCGATGCCGGAGGTCGAGACCGTCGCACCGTCCATCACCACGGTGATGCCGTCGCCCTGGATGGTGATGCCCTGGGTATATGTGCCTTGCATGGTGTATGTGCCCGGCTCGGTCAGGGTGGCACCGTCTTGCAATACGGGTTCGCCCACGGTGAGGCTCACGGTGTACATCTGTCCGGCACCCAGCGTACTGGGCAGGCCCGTGAGATTGGTCGTCATGGCCGTGCCGTTCAGGCGGATAAAGTTGGCGGGGTCTATCTGCGAGCCGGGTATCACATTGGCCTCCCAGGTGGTGGCGTCTGCCTGGTGCATCTTTATCCAGCCCTGGTCGTTGCCATTGTATGCCAACGAGCCCTTGTTGTTGGAGCATTGGGTGTAGTTGTTCACCTCCACCTGCGTCACCTGCCTGGCCTGCGTGCCGCCCAGCACCACCCGCACCTTGGCCAGCTTGTGGGTGAAGGCCAGGGAGACGGGCTGGCCGTAGGTGGCCGCCACATCCGGGGTTTGCAACACGTAAGCCAAGCCGCCGGTCTGGTCGGCCAAGCGGACGGTTTCCTCCACGGGATACCATGCGTAAACGTAGGTCGCTGCCGTGCTCTGCCAGTAGGCAGGGGTTACGGGGGAGACCGTCCCGTCCGCCTGCACGGTGTACGTGCCCGGCTCCCCGTTGGCTATCCGGACGCCTATCCGCTCGCCGCCCGTCCACGTGCTGCCGCTGCCGTCCGCCGTCTCGGCGATGCGTGTCCACGGCTGCTCCGTCCCCTCCACGTCGAGGGTGACGGAGGCTATCTGCAAGGGGTACTGCCCGTCGGGCAACGGCTCCCCGGCCGGTTCCCCGTCCTGCGAGCAGGAGGCAAGGAGCAGGAGGCCCGCGAGGAGCGGCAGGTTAATGTTTCTTAACCGGAGGGCAAAAGTGTCCTTCATCATTGGTTGCTTTATCATAGACTATTACTTAATGATTTCCGGCAAAGATAGCACATTTCCTTTGACATGCAACAGGAAGGCATGCTTTTTTACTCATGAACGCAAAAAAGCCCGCCGTGCATCCCATACACGGCGGGCTTGTCCCCTGACAGGCAGGCAACCGGTCAGCCCTTGAACTGCTTGATGATGTCCTCGGCCACCTTGCGTCCCGACATGAGCATGCCTCCGAAGATGGGGCCCATGCGTGGCGTGCCGGACACGGCGCTGGCCGCCATGCCGCACACGTAGAGACCGGGGTATATCTCCTTGGTGCCGCGCACCACCTCGTCCTCGCCCGTCACCACGTCCAGCGAGCGTTCGCCCACCACGCCTCCGGTGTCCGTGGCCAGGCGGACACCGTTCTTCCGTGCCACCGTGGTGCAGATTTCGCTGTCATGCCCGGTGCCGTCCACCACTACCTTTGCCAAGATGTTCAAGGGGTCTACGTGGAGACCTTCACGAAGTACGGGTGTCCAGTTGACCACGACACCGGCAACCCGGTTATCCTTGAACACGACATCTTCCACGGAGTAGCAGTTGAAGAGCGTGGCGCCGGCATGCACGGCATGGTACAGCAGCGAGGCGGTGCTCTCCACAGAGTCCATGGCATACAGCCCGTCGCCTATCGGCTGGTGGTTTATCTGGAACTCGCGCACGATGTCGATGGCCTCCTCCTGTATGACGATTTGGTTAAACATCATGGCGCCGCCCCACATGCCGCCGCCCGGGGCGAGCTTGCGGTCGAACTGTGCCACACGTAGTCCGGCCTTTGCCAGATAGTAGGAGGCGACTATTCCCGAGGGCCCTCCGCCCACGATGGCCACATCGAGGTTGAGGTTCTCCTGTAACTTGGTGAAGTAAGTGCCGATGATGGCCTGCGATACTTTTGTTTCAATCATATTTGTTCTGTTTAATGGTTATTGAATAGTGTTGCTTTCGTCTTCGTCTTGGCCTGGATGCTGGCCATAGTCGCAACCGGTCATGCGCTGGCTGATGCGCATGGCGCAGAAATGCGGCCCGCACATGGTGCAGTACTTGCCGTTCAGGTGGTTCCCTGCCATGTAGTAACTGGATGCGAGTTCCGGATCAAGGCTCAGGTTGAACTGGTCTTTCCACCGGAATTCGTACCTCGCCTTGCTGAGGGCATCGTCACGCACCTGGGCACCGGGGAATCCCTTGGCGAGGTCGGCGGCGTGCGCGGCCAGTTTGTATGCCACTACACCCGCCCTCACGTCGTCCTTGTTGGGCAGGGCAAGGTGCTCCTTCGGCGTGACGTAGCACAGCATGGCCGTGCCCAGCCACCCGATTTGCGCGGCCCCTATGGCACTCGTGATATGGTCGTAGCCCGGTGCGATGTCGGTCACGATGGGACCAAGGGTGTAGAACGGTGCACCGTGGCACTTCTCGATCTGGCGTTCCATATTCTCCCTTATCTTGTGCATCGGCACATGTCCGGGGCCCTCGATAAAGGCTTGCACATTCTTCTGCCAAGCCCGTTGCACCAATTCGCCCATGGTATCCAACTCTGCAAACTGGGCGCGGTCATTGGCATCGTATATCGCCCCGGGACGGAGGCCGTCGCCCAGCGATATCGCCACATCGTACTGGGCACACAGGTCGCAGATATCGTCGAAGTGCTCATACAGGAAGCTCTCCTTGCCATGCGCCTTGCACCATTGTGAAATGATGCTCCCTCCCCTGCTGACCATGCCGCAAAGGCGGGTGGCAGCCAGGTCAACGTTCTTCAAGCGTATGCCGCAATGGATGGTGAAGTAGTCTACTCCCTGCTCGCATTGCTCTATGAGCGTGTCACGGAACAGCTCCCATGTAAGGTCTTCGGCACGGCCTTTCACCTTCTCCATGGCTTGATACATGGGTACGGTGCCCACCGGCACGGGGCAGTTGCGGATTATCCACTCCCTCGTCTCGTGTATGTTTTCCCCTGTTGACAAGTCCATCAGGGTGTCGCCGCCCCACTTGCAGCTCCATACCGCCTTTTCCACCTCTTCTTCAATGGTGGACGTCGTGGCGGAGTTGCCGATGTTGGTGTTTATCTTTACCAGGAAGTTGGTACCTATAATCATAGGCTCCGCCTCCGGATGGTTGATGTTGGCGGGGATGACAGCACGTCCGGCCGCCACTTCCTGCCGCACGAACTCGGGCGTGATGTGGCTTTCGATACCCCTTGCCCGGTTGTCCATGTTCTCACGGATGGCCACGTACTCCATCTCGGGAGTGATGATTCCCTGCTTGGCGTAGTACATCTGCGTGATTCCTTTGCCCTTCCTGGCCCGGTAAGGGGAGCGTATGTGGGCAAAGCGCAACGAGTCGAGCGACTTGTCTTCCAGCCTCATCCGCCCGTAGTCCGACGTGAGTCCGGACAGCAGTTCCACTTCGCGTTCCCGTATCCACGGCTCCCTTATGCGCGGAAGTCCCTGGGCAAGGTCTATCTGTGCGGCCGGGTCGCTATATGGACCGCTGGTATCGTACACGTAGACCGGCGGGTTTTCGCTGGTCCGCTTCACCCCGTCCTCAATCGTCACCGTGGGTGTCAGGTGTACACGGCGCATGCCTACCCTGATGTCCGGGTATATCTCTCCCTTCAGGTACATCTTCTCGGAGGACGGATACGTAATCTTGATATTGTTCTCCATACCTATTAATATAATTGCACGTTAGTATTAGTTTCCATTGCAAATGCGGATGACACGTTCCATTTCCGCCACCGGATCCGGTGCGCGTAATATGCTACCACTCAACGCGATACCATCCAAGCCAACATCCTTGAGCTGCGGTATGTCCTCGGCCGTAACCCCTCCTATACCAACCACGGGTATGCCGATGCCTTCCTGCCGCATCGTCTTGATGATGGAGCGATAACCTTCCAACCCCAAGATGGGTGCCAAGCGCGCCTTTGTCGTAGTATAACGAAAAGGTCCGCAGCCCACATAGTCCACACCGGCACGATACAAGCGGCGTATGTCGGCAATCGTGTTGGCCGTTCCCCCGATTATAAACCCTTTCCCCAACAGGGCGCGCGCCTCTTCCACCGGCATGTCTTCCTTGCCAAGGTGTACCCCGTCGGCTTTCAACTCGCGTACCAGCTCCACACGGTCATCGATGATAAAGGTCGCACCATGTGTCCGGCACAAGTTTTGGGCAGCTATGGCCGCCTCACGAGCCTCCTCTGGTGAGGCATCCTTCATGCGGAGTTGTATCCACTTACACCCTCCCAAGAGGGCAATACGTACGGATGCGACGTAATCGACCGTATTTGTAAAATGACTGATAAACTGTACTTGGAACATACAGGTATGCTATTTAAATGATTCACATATGCCGGAATCGGGGGGGCGGCCGGCATGTCCATATACCTGTATCGGGCTAAGAGAATGTGCCACTCGTGGAAAGTCCCTACGTCGGTGTTGCCCGCATCAGGTTCAATGGGTATGATCTCAGCCGTTCCAATGCATGGGAAGGCACCCCTATTCCGGATTCGTGGCAAATTAAGCAAGAATATCTGTCATGAGCAAATATGTAGGCACAAAAAGAAAAGGGACGCACCCTCATGAGTACGCCCCTGCTTGCAATATGGCAAGTATTACCTTGAAATAGCCGTCTAAAAGTATAAGCCGAAGCCAACCTTCACCCCGAATTTCGACCTGTCGCCGTTGACATTCCAGTAGGCGGCTGGTTCGATTGTTACTGTTTTCGAAAGGAAGAAGGCATAGCCTACCTCCATTCCGAATGACACCTTCGTATCATCCCATCCTTTTCCTTTCCATCGGTCCATGTTAACGTTGCATCCAGCAAAGATACCCACTTGGTCGAAATAGTATCGGCCGCCGGCTCCCAGCGTATAGATGTCCGTGTCAGAAGACCTGTCATTCCAAGAAGCCCCGGCATGAACCAGCACCGCCAAGTTGTCCATCACGAAAGCACCACCATTCACTTCCAAGCCGAATGCCGCTTTGTCCAGCCCCGTATCATACGAGAAGCCTAACCCTGTTATGGACGGGTTTACTATCCATTTACCTTTCTCAAACTGTGCATGGGCCGCCAATGTGCTCACAAGCAGGCAAAGAATCAATGTAAGTTTCTTCATTTCCATCTATCAATTAAATTAAAAAATAATCTCTCTACGGCTCGCCACCTCCTAAAAAGTTGCTCACCCTGTCTCTTCATTGATGCCCGCAAATATAGCAGTTTCCTCGATACAGGCATATAATAATGCAACGTTTTGCTTATATTCGCGGTCAAATAAGACATAAACAGCATTTCTGCCCTATGAAACGTTTGCTCATATCCGCCATATTCTTGGCTTGTGCAGCCGCCACGCTGGCCCAAAGTGCGCATCGTCCCAAGCACGAAGTACGTGCCGCATGGATTACATCCGCCTACGGATTGGACTGGCCCCATACCCGTGCCCTGTCTCCCGCTGACATGAAACGTCAGCAACAGGAACTTATCCATATCCTCGACAAGCTACAAGCGGCACACTTCAATACAGTATTATTCCAAACCCGTACAAGAGGCGAAGTCTTATATTGTTCCTCAATAGAACCGATGGACGCCATCCTTACTGGTAAGACCGGCACCGACCCCGGCTACGACCCGCTGGCATTTACCGTCGAAGAATGCCACAAACGAGGTATGGAGTGCCATGCATGGATGGTAGCCATACCTTTAGGCAGCCGGAAGCACGTAGCCCGCTTAGGAAAACACTCTGCCAAAGCCACACATCCGCAAATCTGTGTACCATATAAAGGCCATTACTACCTCAATCCCGGCCACCCGAAGACCAAGGAATACCTACTGTCACTTGTGCGGGAAGTAACAAAGAACTATGACGTAGACGGCATCCATTTGGACTACCTGCGCTATCCGGAGGGTGCCAAACGCTTTCCTGACCGCTATGACTACCGCAGGCTGGCCAAGGGACGTTCGCTTGACCAATGGCGGCGCGACAACTTGACCGAGATTTTACGCCATATATATGAAGGCGTAAAGCAACTTAAACCATGGGTCAAGGTCAGTACCAGCCCGGTCGGAAAGTATCGCGACACCAGCCGTTACTCATCACGAGGATGGAACGCTTACTACTCCGTATACCAAGACGTGCAAGGCTGGTTGGGTGAAGGGATACAAGACCAGATATACCCCATGATGTATTTCCGTGGAAACAGTTTCTACCCGTTCGCCATCGACTGGCAGGAGCAAAGCAACGGGCGGCACATCGTCCCCGGTCTCGGCATATATTTTCTCCATCCTTCGGAGGGAAACTGGACACTCGACGAAATAGGGAGACAAATGAACTTCATCCGTCAGCATGGATTATCCGGCGAAGCACACTACCGCGTGGCCTTCCTGATGGACAACACGCAAGGCTTATACGACATGTTGCTCGATGACTATTACTCCACCCCAGCCCTGCAACCCTCCATGCCGTGGATAGACGATAGTGCCCCAACTTCTCCAAAAGGGCTGTCCGTCCGACAAGAGGCCGACGGAAGCTATACGCTGACATGGCAGCCATCCACGGACAACGACCCGCACAATGCCCCCACCTACGTGCTATATGCCTCGGACAGCTATCCCGTAGACACAAACAATCCTGTCAACATCGTGGCACAAGGTCTGCGCGACACCAGCCATGTATACATGCCCGTTTACCCATGGGAGAGGAAAAAGTATTTTGCCATAACGGCTACGGACAGGTGCGGCAATGAGAGTCTTCCCTGCCAGGCCAAGTAGGCCAGTCTCCCCTACCCGCCATGACGTAGGCCCTATAGCGGCTCTCGCGGCACACGGGCACTAACGGCAAGTAGCCGGACAATAACCTCCCATGAGACACACGTAGCGGATGTTCCACCATGTCCGCCTCGTGACGGTGGAGCAAATCACCCTCAACCGGGAAACATTCTATGGCAAATTGCCCGATGACACCTGGTGCCATGATGCGCCGTTGTAGCTTACAGGCCAGCAGCCCCATGTTCATGCGTAGGTTCACCTCCACGCAAGGATGAATCAAGTAGTGCCCCACGCGGGCCTCGTCGCGGCACACCATCATGTCTATGCCTAACGGCCCTGTATATGCCGATGCATAATGTCTGGCGATGCCTTGTGCCGTGACGTGCAGTCGGCGCAACCTTTCCCGGCCCACATAGGCGGCCATCCGCTCCTCGAACAATTCGGCCGGCATCAGGCAATTGCCCGCATATACGCCCGTGCCACTTGTTGTAAAAGAGGAATATCCTACGAAGGTGGCTGTGCCATCTCCATGTGACACGTATTCCATGGCAAAGTCCGCCACCTTGTCGTACACGGGCGAGGCGGCCACGCAACCCTGTCCTTTCAACACCTTGACACACCATCCTGCCAAGGCTGGGCCGAACACTCCCCTGCCCCATCTCAACCCCTTGCCGCTACCCGACCACGGGGCCTTCAGCAGCGTGCACTTGTGTCCCTCCACATAGTCCCGGCATGCCTGCAAGCTATACAGGTTATGGCTCTCCCCGCAATAATCCGTACCGCAAGCATAGTCGCGCAACAAAGCCGAAACCTCTTCGCGGGAGGCCATACGGCGATATCCGGCAAGTTCATCCACGGATGGAAGGCAACTCTCCTGCATGCCAGATTTCAACAAGTGCCTCCGTAAAGCAAGATTCCACCCCCACGGCACGACGGCATCCACCTGCATGTCAGGTTGCGTTGTCCATCTCGCTTTCAACCCGAACATCTTCGCCATTTTCTCCACATAATCAGTATCATAATACGGTGGAAGCCACACAACGCCATCCTCGGAGGCATACCACATGGGCAATGCCGCCAAGTCCCGCGCCATGAGCCGCGCCGAAGCCGGTGCTATGTAGACTTCCCCGCCGTGGGCAAGGGCCAAGTCCGTATCCGGATTGAAAATATAAAGTTTCATGCCATAGCCTATTTGCAAGGCAAACATACGAATAAAACACCAAACCGTCGCACAGGAGGTTCGTACAATGTACGGAGCAGGTTGGCACAAAATACGGTATAAGTTGCGCTTCCTGCGTACTTTCATCACTTACCCACGGCCGTGGGGATATCGTCCCACCCGGGTGGGAATATCGAACCACGAAGGTGGAGATATCGAACCACCCTCGTGGGTAAGCAAGAAAAGTACGGACTAAGCAGAAGAAAGGCAGCCGGAAAGTAACACTTAGCCCACACTAAGCGTAATGGCATTCCATAAGAGAATGATGAATAATAGCTAAAAAACGTCCTCAAAACGCACAATCTGCCAACTCGACTTTGCAATACGACAAAAAAACAATATATTTGCCCGCCGTTAAAAATAAGCCGACAGCATGGAATCATTCTACCGCACACACGCTTACCTTGTGGAGCATACCAATGCTCCTGTACGCCGCGATCTCATGGACGAGATTGACTGGAGCGACAGGCTTATAGGCATCAAAGGTACACGGGGCGTGGGCAAGACAACCTTCCTGCTGCAATACGCAAAAGAAAAGTTCGGTACAGACCGTTCATGCTTGTTCATCAACATGAACAACTTCTATTTTGCAGGACACGGCATTGTAGAACTGGCAGGCGAATTCCAACGCCGCGGAGGCAAAGTGCTCCTCATAGACCAAGTGTTCAAATACCCCGACTGGAGCCACGAGTTACGTGAATGTTACGACCGTTACCCTAACCTGAAAATCGTGTTCACAGGTTCGTCTGTCATGCGGTTGAAAGAGGAAAACCACGAGTTGTGCGACATCGTGAAAAGTTACAACCTGCGCGGCTTTTCCTTCCGTGAGTTTCTGAACTTGCAGACGGGCATGAAGTTCCACGCTTATACCTTGGAAGAATTGCTCGACAACCACGAGCAAATAGCCAAGGGCATCTTGTCGAAGGTGCGCCCGCTCGACTATTTCCAAGCCTACCTGCACCATGGTTTCTACCCGTTTTTCTTGGAGAAGCGCAACTTCTCCGAGAACCTGCTCAAGACCATGAACATGATGATAGAGGTGGACATACTGCTCATCAAACAAATAGAGCTGAAATATCTGCCGAAGATAAAGAAGCTATTCTACCTGCTGGCCGTGGACGGGCCAAAAGCCCCCAACGTGAGCCAACTGGCAAGCGACATACAGACTTCCCGCGCCACGGTAATGAACTACATCAAATACCTGGCCGACGCACGTCTCATCAACATGGTGTACCCTCCGGGGGAAGAGTTTCCGAAGAAGCCGTCCAAAATCATGATGCACAATCCGAACCTGATGTATACCGTCTATCCAGTCAAGATAGACGAGCAGGACGTGCTTGACACATTCTTGGCCAATACGTTGTGGAAAGACCATAAGGTAAACATCGGTGAAAAGAACATATCGTTCCTGGTGGATGAGCACATGCCGGTCAAGATATGTGCAGGCGGAACAAAAATAAGGAATAACCCGAACATAACCTATGCCCTGCACAACGCAGAGACAGGCAAAGCCAACCAGATACCATTATGGCTGTTCGGTTTTTTGTATTAGAGGGAAAAAACTCCGGACTCCCCACGAGGGAACCAAAGGAAAAGGACATAAACTAAACACTTAATATAAACAGATTTATTAGTTATGGCTAAACAAAAAAAATTCATCACTTGTGATGGTAACGAAGCTGCCGCACATATCTCGTATATGTTCTCGGAAGTAGCAGCCATTTACCCCATCACCCCGTCATCCACCATGGCAGAGCACGTGGACGAATGGGCAGCCGCAGGTCGTAAAAACATCTTCGGCGAAACAATATTGGTACAAAAGATGCAGTCAGAAGCCGGTGCGGCAGGTGCCGTCCACGGCTCGTTGCAGGCTGGTGCGTTGACCACCACCTACACCGCTTCGCAAGGACTTCTGCTGATGATTCCCAATATGTACAAAATTGCCGGCGAAAACCTGCCTTGTGTATTCCATGTGTCAGCACGTACCTTGGCCAGCCACGCGCTGTGCATCTTCGGCGACCACCAAGACGTGATGGCTTGCCGCCAGACGGGCTTCGCCATGTTGGCAGAAGGTTCCGTGCAGGAGGTCATGGACTTGGCAGGAGTGGCACACCTCTCCACGCTGAAGGCGCGTGTGCCGTTCATCAACTTCTTCGACGGATTCCGCACTTCTCACGAGATACAGAAGATTGAGAAGCTGGACAACGAAGACCTCGCCCCGCTCATCGACCAGGAGGCCTTGGCAGAGTTCCGCAACCGTGCAATGAACCCCATGACCCCGGTGTCGCGCGGCATGGCCGAGAATCCCGACCACTTCTTCCAACACCGCGAGTCGTGCAATCCCTTCTATGAAGCGGTGCCTGCCATCGTGGAAGACTACATGAAGAAAATCAGCGAGCTGACCGGACGCCAGTATGGTCTGTTCGACTACTACGGCGACCCGGAGGCTGAACGCGTCATCATCGCCATGGGCTCTGTGACGGAAGCTATCCGTGAGGTAATAGACTACCTGCGCGCCAAGGGAGAGAAAGTAGGCCTGGTGGCCGTGCACCTCTACCGTCCGTTCTCGGCCAAGCACTTCTTGGCAGCCGTGCCCAAGACGGCAAAACGCATCGCCGTGCTCGACCGCACGAAGGAGCCGGGAGCCGTGGGCGAACCGTTGTACATGGACGTGAAAGACTGCTTCTACGGCAAGGAGGATGCCCCGCTCATCGTGGGCGGACGCTATGGCCTCGGCTCGAAGGACACCACGCCGGCACAGATACTGGCCGTGTACGAGAACCTGTCGTTGCCCATGCCGAAGAACCAGTTCACCATCGGCATTATGGACGACGTGACGTTCACCTCCCTGCCGCAACAGGAGGAGATTGCCCTCGGCGGCGAAGGCATGTTCGAGGCCAAGTTCTACGGACTGGGTGCCGACGGAACGGTGGGTGCCAACAAGAACTCCGTGAAAATCATAGGCGACAACACCGACAAGCATTGCCAAGCATACTTCTCGTACGACTCCAAGAAGTCCGGCGGGTTCACGTGCTCGCACCTGCGTTTCGGTGACACGCCCATACGCTCCACGTACCTGGTGAACACGCCCAACTTCGTGGCATGTCACGTGCAGGCTTACCTGCACATGTACGACGTGACACGCGGGCTTCGCAAGAACGGTTCCTTCCTGCTCAACACCATATGGGAGGGCGACGAGCTGGCCAAGAACCTGCCCAACCGCGTCAAGAGGTACTTTGCTCAGAACAACATCACCGTCTACTACATCAACGCCACACAGATAGCCCAGGAGATCGGGCTGGGCAACCGCACGAACACCATCCTGCAGTCGGCCTTCTTCCGCATTACCGGGGTCATCCCCGTTGACCTGGCCGTGGAGCAGATGAAGAAGTTCATCGTCAAGAGCTATGGCAAGAAGGGAGAAGACGTGGTGAACAAGAACTATGCCGCCGTGGACAGAGGAGGTGAGTACAAGCAGCTGACCGTCGACCCGGCATGGGCCAACCTGCCCGACGACGAGAAGGCCGCCAACAACGACCCCGCCTTCATCAACGAAGTGGTGCGGCCCATCAACGCACAGGACGGCGACCTGCTGCCCGTCTCCGCCTTCAAGGGCATCGAGGACGGCACATGGCACGTGGGCACCGCCAAGTATGAAAAGCGCGGTGTGGCCGCCTTCGTCCCCGTGTGGAACCCGGAAAACTGTATACAATGTAACAAGTGTGCCTACGTCTGCCCCCACGCCGCCATCCGGCCGTTCGTGCTGGACGCCGACGAGCAGAAGGGCGCCAACTTCCCGATGCTCAAGGCCGTGGGCAAGGCGTTCGAAGGCATGACGTTCCGCATGCAAGTGGACGTGCTCGACTGCCTGGGCTGCGGCAACTGCGTGGACGTCTGTCCGGGCAACCCCAAGAAGGGAGGCAAGGCACTTGAAATGGTGCACCTGGAGGGCCAGATGGGCGAGGCTGCCAACTGGACCTACTGTGTGGACAACGTGAAAACCAAGCAGCACCTGGTCGACGTGAAGGCCAACGTGAAGAACTCCCAGTTCGCAACTCCGCTCTTCGAGTTCTCGGGAGCATGCTCCGGATGCGGCGAGACACCCTACGTGAAGCTCATCAGCCAGCTCTTCGGCGACCGCGAGATGGTGGCCAACGCCACGGGCTGCTCGTCCATCTACTCCGGCTCGGTTCCCTCGACGCCGTACACCAAGAACGAGAAGGGGCACGGGCCGGCATGGGCCAACTCCCTGTTCGAGGACTTCTGCGAGTTCGGCCTGGGAATGGAGCTGGCCAATGAGAAGATGCGCGCCCGCATTGCCCGCATCATGCAGGAAGGCATCATGGCGGAATCCACCCCGGCAGAATACAAGGAAATCTTCAAGGAGTGGCTCGACAACCAGCTGGATGCCGACCGTACGAAGGACATCTACGACCGCATCGTCCCCATGCTCGAGGCGGCCAAGGACAAGTGCCCCACCTGCCAGGCCCTCTACGGACTGAAGCAGTACATCGTGAAGAGGAGCCAATGGATTATCGGCGGCGACGGCGCGTCGTACGACATCGGCTACGGCGGGCTCGACCACGTCATCGCCAGCGGCAAGGACGTCAACATCCTCGTGCTCGACACCGAGGTCTACTCCAACACCGGCGGACAGTCCTCGAAGGCAACGCCCGTGGGGGCCATCGCCAAGTTCGCCGCCGCAGGCAAGCGCGTGCGCAAGAAGGACCTCGGCTTGATGGCAACCACCTACGGGTATGTCTACGTGGCGCAGGTGGCCATGGGAGCCGACCAGGCGCAGACACTCAAGGCACTTCGCGAGGCCGAGGCCTACCCGGGACCGTCACTCATCATCGCCTATGCACCCTGCATCAACCACGGGCTGAAGGCCGGCATGGGCAAGAGCCAGGCCGAGGAGGAGAAGGCCGTGAAGTGCGGCTACTGGCACCTGTGGCGGTACAATCCCGCCCTCGAAGCCGAGGGGAAGAACCCCTTCACGCTGGACAGCAAGGAGCCGGACTGGTCGGCATTCAAGGACTTCCTGAAGGGAGAGGTGCGCTACGCATCTGTCATGAAGCAGTACCCGCAGGAGGCCGACGAGCTGTTCCAGGCTGCCGAGGACAACGCCAAGTGGCGGTATAACAGTTACAAACGTCTGGCCCGTGAAAACTGGGGGGCCGACGCCAACGAATAACTTGAATCCCCGGCGGGACCGTCCCGCCGAGATGCCCCTTTCTTTTGAAGGCGGCCCGCGTGATGCGGGCCGCCTTTTTTTCGTGCTACAAGGCTTGCAAATGACGGGAAAAGTGCATATCTTTACGCGTGAATAATGTACTTATCATAATCAGAACCTATCTAACATCATGGGAAACACGTTTCCTATATTACCGCACGCACAGGGGCGGGCCCACGGCCTGCATGAAGCCCCGTTGAACCTCTCCATTAATTAACTGTATATGCCATGAAACATCTTTACACCATACGAGCTGACCCGTGAGGGCACGTCACCCCCGCTACAGATAGCTGCGGAGGGGGTCGAAAAGAGCTGGGCAGCTCACCCCATGTGAGCTGGGCAGCTCACCACCCATGAGCTGGGCAGCTCTCTACCCATGAGCTGGGCAGCTCTCTTAGACAATTCATACGATAACCATAAAATATAGTAAGTAATGGCAACACAATATATCTTGCAGAAAAAGAAATTGCCAGGTAAGCAGGACGAGCCTGCAAAGTGGTACGCCACACCAGTAAGTAACAGCCCGATGGACGAGGATGCCACGACTAAGGCAGCCACGGAGGACACGACGTTCAGCGACGTGGAGCTGGCCGCCGCGTCGAAACTCATCGCCCGCTTCGTGAAGAGGCAGCTGGTCAACGGGCAGCGGGCAAGGATACCGGGACTGGGCACGTTCCGCACCACCTTTGGCAGCGAGGGCGTGGATGACATCAATGACTTCGACGCGACAACCATGATTCGCAACCCACGTATCACGTTCCTGTGTGACGGGAAGATGCGGAGCGAGTTCCTGCGTGACCTGAAGTTCGAGAACGGCGGGGTAACGGAGGATGGCATCAGCTACTCCAACCTGGCCAGCTACCGCAAGGCGAAGGGCCTCACGCCTGACGAGCCGGGCGGCGGCGGCGAGGAACCCGGCGGTGAGCCCGGCCAAGGTGGTGGGGAAGGAACGCTTGGATAAATGAAGAATGAAGAGTGAAGAATGAAGAATTGGCCGGCATGACCGCCGGCCTGTCACCCTGAACGAAGTGAAGGGTCTCCCAGAGGACATGGCTATCAGGAGGCCCTTCTTTGTGGTTATTACATGGCCGGCGGGGGATGTTTCGCTGCGCTCAACATGACAGGGGGGGCGAGCGTGGCATCCTGCCTGTCACCCTGAACAAAAATGAAGAATGAAGAGTGAAGAATGAAGACTTGGCCGGCATGACTACTGGCCTGTCACCCTGAACGAAGTGAAGGGTCTCCCAGGGGAAATGTCCTGTGGGAGGCCCTTCTTTGTGATTAATACATGGCCGGAGGGAGATGTTTCGCTGCGCTCAACATGACAGGTGGGGCGAGCGTGGCATCTGGCCTGTCACCCTGAACGAAGTGAAGGGTCTCCTAGAGGACATGGCTATCAGGAGGCCCTTCTTTGTGGTTATTAC
>CALUGY010000017.1 GCA_944320295.1 uncultured Bacteroides sp. | reverse complement strand
GGGAGGCCTGGCGATGTTAGGGTCGCTGGCCATGCCGTCGCTGGCGGTGCCCGAAGCCGTCAGGGGTGCCCTGGGAGACAAAGACCGTAAATCGGCTGTTGCGGCGGCAATGGCTCATTTCGCGGTAACGGAAGCCGACTTGAAGAAGGTACTTGCCGCTGCCCTGGAGAAGGGGGGCGACTATGCCGACCTGTACTTTGAACATACCTTTAATAATAGTGTGAGCCTGATGGACGGCAAGGTGAACAACTGCGGCTCGAACATAGACTTCGGCATGGGGGTACGTGTACTCTCCGGCGACCAGACGGGTTATGCCTATGTGGAAGGTGTGTCGCTCGACGAGATGCTGCGTGCCGCCCGCACGGCCGCCCGTATAGCTACCTCCGGCAAGGCCGGAAAGCCCGTGGGCCTGACGGAAAAAACGCTGGCCAAGAGCCGTTACGCCGTGACCGAGCCGTGGGAGGAAGCCGGTATCAAAGACCGTATTCCTTACCTGGAGAAGATGAATGAAAAAGTCTTTTCGCTTGACCAACGGGTAAGGAAAGTACAAGCTTACTTGATCGACAGCACGTCGCATGTGCTGTTCTGTAACTCCGAGGGCGTGAGCTATTACGACTACCGTCCCATGGTGAGCCTCGGCGTAACCTGCATCATGGAGGAGAACGGGCGCATGGAGAACTCGTATGCGGCACGTTCTTATCGTAAAGGATTCGAATTCCTGACAGACGATGTTGTGGATATGTTGGCGCGTGAAGTGGTGGACAATACATCCATCCTGTTCAAGGCCGTAAAGCCCAAAGGTGGCGAGATGCCAGTCGTGATGGGTGCCGGAGGCTCCGGCATCCTGTTGCACGAGGCCATAGGCCATGCCTTCGAGGCTGATTTCAACCGGAAGCGTACCTCCATATTCTGCGACTTGTTGGGTAAGAAAGTCTGCGACGAACATATCAACGTGGTAGACGACGGCACTATCCCGTTCAACCGTGGTGCGGTGAACTTCGACGACGAGGGTGTGGAAGGCCAGAAGACGTACATCGTGAAGGATGGCGTGCTTACAAGCTACCTGCACGACCGCATCAGCGCGAAGCACTACGGAGTGGCTCCCACCGGAAACGGTCGCCGCGACACGTTCCGCAACGTGCCCATACCGCGTATGCGTGCTACCTACATGGAGGGAGGCAACATGAAGGAGGAAGACATCATCTCAACGGTGAAGAACGGCATCTTTGTAGACTTGTTCACCAACGGGCAGGTACAGATTGGTGCTGGCGACTTCACTTTCTTCGTGAAGTCGGGTTATCTTATCGAGAACGGCAAGCTGACGCAGCCCATCAAGGATATCAACATCATCGGGAACGGACCGAAAGCGCTGGCCGATATCACCATGGTGGCCAATAATCCCAAGATTGATAACAGCACATGGACTTGCGGCAAGGACGGACAGTCGTGCCCCGTGACGTGCGGCATGCCTTCTGCATTGGTCAGCAAGTTGACAGTAGGAGGGGAATAACAGACAATACATCGTTTAATTCAGCAGTACAATGATTACAGAAGAGAATAAGAAACTGGCGCAATGGGCAATGGATTACGCCCTGAAGAACGGTTGCCAGGCCGCCAAGCTGACACTATATACCAATTCGAACTCATCGTTCGAGCTGCGCAACGGAAAGATAGACCGCTTGCAACAGGCTACCGAAAACGGTTTGTCCCTGAACCTTTACGTGGATGGACGCTACGGCTACGTGTCGACGAACCGTTTGGACAAGAAAGAACTGGAAACGCTTATCAAGAACGGCATAGACTCTACCCGCTACCTTGCCGTGGACGAGGCGCGTGTGTTGCCCGACCCTTCGCGCTATTATAAGGGCGGCTTGCCCGATTTGCAGTTGTTCGATAAGAAGCTATACGCCATAAGTCCTGATGACAAGCTTGACCTTGCCAAAGCCGCCGCCGAGGAGGCAATGGGAAAGGACGAACGCATCATCTCCGTGGACACGGCATACGGCGATGGCGAGGGCTCGTCCTACCGACTGATAAGCAATGGCTTCGAGGGAGAATCGCAGAGCACGTGGTTCTCGCTTTCGGCCATGGTGTCCATCAAAGGGGAAGGGGAAGCCCGTCCGCAGGGCAGTTGGTACGACTCCTCCCTGTTCTATGACAAACTGAAGAAGCAAGGCCTCGGTACTACGGCTTTGGAGCGCGTGCTCCGTCGTTTGGGACAGAAGAAAGCAAAAAGCGGCAAGTATACCATGGTGGTGGAGCAGCAACGCACAGGCCAGCTCTTAGGTCCCATGCTGAACGCTTTGTACGGTTCCTCGTTACAGCAGAAGGACTCGTTCCTGCTTGACAAGCTTGGTGCAAAGGTGGCTTCGGGCCTTTTTACCTTGCGTGACGAGCCGCATGTGGTGGGTGCCAACGGTTCGCGCTATTTCGACAATGAAGGCGTGGCCACCCGTCCGATGACCATCTTTGACAAGGGCGTGTTGCAGACGTACTTCATCGACACCTACAACGCCAAGAAGATGGGTGTGGCGCCGACCATCAGCTCACCCTCGCGGTTGGTGCTCGAACCAGGCAGCAAGGATCTTGGCGGGCTGGTGGCCGACGTGGAGCAGGGCATTTTGGTGACCGGATTCAACGGCGGGAACAGTAACAGCACGACTGGTGACTTCTCCTACGGCATAGAAGGCTTCCTGATTGAGAACGGCAAGTTGACACAGCCCGTGAACGAGATGAACGTGACGGGTAACTTCATCGACCTGTGGGGGTCCTTGGTGGCCATGGGTAACGACCCGCAGCCGAACCGCTCCTGGTTAGTACCCTCGCTTGTGTTCGACGGGGTGAACTTCAGCGGATTGTAGGCGTCAGTTCAGCATCAGGCTCATCCAAGGTTTCGATTCAGCGAATATCTTTTCGGTGAGCATACCGATAGAAAGTGCCAAGTGGCTTCCTGGTAGTCGCTTGGCACTTTTCATGCAATGACCTTTGCTCAGGTAATAGAAGCCATTGTTACTGCTGAGCTGTTCGTCGGTGAGTTGTATGCTCCATTCGGTTTCGGGGTACAAGCGGGCGTAGCGTTGCAACATGCTTTGTGCGTCAATGATACGGGCCATGCCGAGCGGTTCCCCGCAGTCGTTCTCAGAAGGGGGTAGGAGCTGTTCTATCGTTTCCACGTCAAGGGCCTGGCAGACGTGTTGCAGGAGTACGGCTTCTGTTTCCGGTGAGCCGGCCACCGTTTCGCCAACAATCCATAGCCCGTTCCCCTTTGGATAGGTTATGGCAAGTGCGTCGATGGGACTTCCCAGGGTGTAAATCTTTCCCTCTCCTAATTTGAGGTCTGCAAGGATGACATCGAAATCCTTGGCGGTGTGCTGCACGCAGTAGGGGCGTTCGTGCAATTTCCGGTCGAAGTAGGCGTACGCTTCTGCGGCCTCTCGTTTGTCTGACGGGTCTAACTGGCGGAAAGTCTCGTCCGTTTTATCAGGAATAGGGGCATGGAAGATGGCACGGCGGCAACGGAACACGGGGCTGAACCCGCTCCGCGCGTAGTAGTCGAACAGGTGCGCATTGGCAGGAATCAGGGTGGCCAGGGCCACTCCGTCGTGTTGTATCCGGGCGAATGTCTCGCCCAGCAATTGGCGCATCACACCCCGCCTGCGGTAGTCGGGATGGGTACATGCTCCCGATATGTAAGCCGTGCCGATTTCCGTCCCGCCGAATGTCATGGGATAGGGCAGCAGCTGCATGACGGCAATCACATCCTCACCGCTCTGCATGGCCACGTTTATGCGTGGGTCGTAGCGCAGGTTGAAGTAGAGTTCGGTGAACTCCTCGCTGTCGTCGAAGCACAGCTTCCACAATGCTTTTATCTTTTCCTTGTTCATGGCATGTATAAGCGGCTTTACCATTTGACGGGTTTCACGGGGGCTTCGCGCAGGCAGGCCATGTACTTGTCCAGCACGATGGCGGGTTGGTACGACAGCTTGGCCTTGCGCAGGCCTTCTATGCCGAGGTCTTCCTCGCGGTTCACGTAAGTATATTGTTCGGGTATGCGGTTGGCAAACTCGTAGTTTATCATGGCATACGCGCCCTCTATGCTTGTATCGGCCTTCTCCACGTGTACGCCGAAGGTGTCTTGATTGATGGGCATCCCGAAGGTAAAGGCGGCAATGCGCCCATCGGCGTGGAGTATCCCCCCGGTCAGTCCCAGTTCGTCGAAGTGGTGCAGGGCGTAGGCCAGGGCGCGGCGTTCGTTGCCCGTGCCTTCTTGTTGGTCGCAATCGTTGGCCTTGCACCAGATGGCTTCCAGCTCCAGGCATTCGGCTATGCGGTCGCGTGTGATAGGGGTGTAGGTATATTGGTGTGTCCGCTTGAACTTGTTCACGTGATTGCGCTTGGGCTGCAGCTTCTTGCCCGCCAGGGTTGCGAGGCTGGAGCGCAGGTAGATGTAGTCGGCATAGTCGCGGTCTGCCGTGAAACGGAATTGCCCCGGCATGAGGCTTTCCAGCTTGTTGCACATGTCGGCGCAGAGCCCTGCCATGCAGAAGGGTTTTCCCTCACGGCGTGCATCGTCCATCAGCTCGTCCAGAGCCGTGCGCAGGTCGCCGTTGCCTATGGGCATCATGTACATGGGTTCGTCCTCGACCCAAAACTTCATCAACAGGAATCCGTGGCTCACGGCAAAGCGTGTGCCGTAGCGGAAACGCCAGCTGCAAAGGTTGGAGAAAGAGAGATCGCAGTTGCGGTGGGGCGACTGCAAGGTGAACGAGGTGACGAGCGGCTTGTCGTCCGGTTCTATGTCTTTGAATGTTATCATATGTTTGGTTTCCGGATGTTGCCTGCAAAGATAACGAAGAAAAGCGTTATCCCGGTCAAAGCAAGTCCAACAATCGCAGGATGCTGGGCGTGAGCAGGGCGGTAAGGATGCCGTTCAGCGTCAGGCCCAGGCTGGCAAAGGCCCCGTATTTGCGGCTGATGTCCATGGCTGTGGAGGTGCCTACGGCATGGGCCGCCGTACCCAAGGAGAGTCCTTGCGCCATGGGACTGCCTATGTGCGTGGCTTTCATGGCCTTCATCCCGACAATGCCGCCCACCAGCCCCACGCACACCACTACGGCCGCCGTGAGCGACGGGATTCCGCCCAGCGACTTCGTGACTTCCATGGCGATGGGAGTGGTGACGGACTTTGGTGCCAGCGAGTAGATGATTTCTTCAGATGCGCCCATTGCCTTGGCTATGAGCACTACCGACACCACGCCCACAATGCAGCCGGCCAGTTGCGACAGCAGGATGGGCAGCAACTGCTTCTTGATGGTTTCCAATTGTAGGTAGAGCGGCACGCCGAGCGCCACCACGGCCGGCTTGAGCCAGAACTCTATGAAGTGGCCGCCCTCGTTGTACGTTTCGTAACTGATGCCCGCCGTCTTGAGCAGCACGATGAGAACCGCTATGGTGAGCAGTATGGGGTTGAGCAGCATCAGCCCCGTCTTTTTCTGCAACAGCTTGGCCAGGAAGTAGAGGCCGAACGTGGCGGCCAGCAGGAAGTATTCGTTCTCCAGGAAAGTCATTTCAGTTTGCGTGTTAATTGGTGTACCCACCCCGTGATGACAAGTACCAGCAGGGTGCTTGCCACCGAGGCGATGACGATGGGCCAGAATTCGGCGGCGATGAGGTCGAAGTAGAGCATGAGCGCCACGCCGGGCGGGATGAAAAAGAAACCTAAGTTGGCCACAAGGAAGTCGGACATGCCTTGCACCCAGTGCAGCTTGACAATGCCTGTCTTAAGGAACAACGTGAGCAGCAGCATGCCTATGATGCTGGACGGCAACTTGATGCCGGTGAGGTAAACCACCAGCTCGCCCAAGGCGAGGCATCCGAAGAGGATGGCGCATTGACGAATCATGATGTCTTGTTTTTTGAATAAGAAAATCGTGTTATCGCTGAAAACGGGCGCAAAGTTAGCCATTCTCCCCGTTCTTTCTTCAGATGCCGGGAATTTTTTATTTCTGTCCGAGGCAAATGCTTGTTTCCCAGGGTGTTTTCTGCTTGTAAATACCGTCGATGTCCGCAACATGTTCCGCCCTTGTCCGCAACGTGTACGGAGCGCGGCCGCAACATGTCCGGAGCACGGGCGCAACGTGTTGCGCTTGCGGGCGGAATATGCCTGCCCCGGATGCGCCTCGCTTCCGGCGTGGGCTGCCTTTCCTTTCCTCCCGCCGGCGCGGCCTCTAATGTTAAATATTACGATAATTCAGCCGCGCCCCGCAAATAGCCTGCGTATTGCAATGCCTATATTGCAAAATTCAGTATTTTTGTGCTGCAAAAAACTGCGTCACGCATACGTGTAACATACAATATATAATATCATGCAACGGATTATTAATGCCATCGTTGACCGTGCCAAAGCCAACCGTCAACGCATCGTCCTTCCCGAAGGGACGGAAGAACGTACCTTGAAAGCCGCCAACCAAATCCTGACCGATGGTGTGGCCGACCTTATCCTGCTGGGAAACCCGGAGGAGATACGCGCCTGCGCTAAAGAGTGGGGACTTGGAAACATCGGGAAAGCTACCATCATAGACCCGATGGACCATCCCAAGAAAGAAGAATACGCCCAGCTGCTCTTTGAGCTGCGCCAGAAGAAGGGCATGACCCTGGACGAAGCCCGTCGTCTGGTGGAAGACCCGCTGTACCTGGGTTGCCTCATCATAAAGAACGGCGATGCCGACGGGCAGTTGGCCGGGGCACGCAACACCACGGGCAACGTGCTGCGCCCGGCGTTGCAAATCATCAAGACGGCTCCCGGCATCACCTGCGTGTCAGGTGCCATGCTGTTGCTTACCCATGCGCCCGAATACGGCACGAATGGCGTGCTCGTCATGGGCGACGTGGCCGTCACCCCCGTGCCCGATGCCGCCCAACTGGCACAGATAGCCGTCTGCACCGCACGCACGGCCAAGGCCGTGGCCGGGCTCGACCCGAAAGTGGCCATGTTGAGCTTCTCCACCAAAGGTTCCGCAAAGCATGAGGTGGTGGACAAGGTGGTGGAAGCCTTGAAACTGGCCAAGGAGATGGCTCCCGACATCGCCATCGACGGCGAATTGCAGGCCGACGCGGCCCTCGTGCCCGAAGTGGGCGCAAGCAAAGCACCCGGCTCGGCCATTGCCGGCCATGCCAACGTATTGATAGTGCCCTCGCTCGAAGTGGGCAACATATCCTACAAACTGGTACAGCGCCTGGGGCATGCCGACGCCATAGGCCCTGTGCTGCAAGGCATCGCCCGTCCCGTGAACGACCTCTCGCGCGGCTGCTCCATCGAGGACGTGTACCGCATGATAGCCATTACGGCCAACCAGGCCATTGCCGCCAAACGAGCCAAGTAAACCCATTAAACGCGGAATATTATGAAGATATTAGTACTGAATTGTGGCAGCTCGTCCATCAAGTACAAGCTGTTCGACATGGATAGCAAGTCCGTCATAGCCCAAGGCGGCGTGGAGAAGATTGGGCTGAAAGACTCGTTCCTTAAGTTCACCCTGCCCGACGGCTCGAAGAAAATCCTCGAAAAGGACATCCCTGAACACACGGCAGGGGTGCAGTTCATCCTCCACACGCTCATCGACCCTGAGTACGGTGCCATCCGTTCCATGGAGGAGATAGACGCTGTGGGACACCGCATGGTGCACGCCGGCGAGAAGTTCAGCAAGTCCGTGCTCCTCACCCCTGAAGTGCTCGAAGCCTTTACGGCCTGCAACGACCTGGCACCCTTGCACAACCCGGCCAACTTGAAAGGCGTGAACGCCATCAAGGCCATCCTGCCGCAGGTGCCACAGGTCGGCGTGTTCGACACGGCCTTTCACCAGACCATGCCCGACTATGCCTACCTCTACGCTGTGCCCTACGAGCTGTACACCAAGTACGGTGTGCGCCGCTACGGCTTCCACGGCACGTCGCACCGCTATGTGTCGCAGCGCGTGTGCGAGTTCCTTGGCGTGAAGCCCGAAGGCTTGCGCATCATCACCTGCCACATAGGCAACGGCGGTTCCATCACAGCCGTGAAGGACGGCCGGAGCATAGACACCAGCATGGGCCTGACTCCTCTGGAGGGACTTATGATGGGTACCCGCAGCGGTGACATCGATGCCGGGGCTGTGACCTATATCATGGAGAAGGAACACCTGGACGTTGCGGGAGTTTCCACCTTGCTGAACAAGAAGAGCGGCGTGCTCGGTATCTTCGGCGAGTCGAGCGACATGCGCGACCTTGAGGCCGCAGTAGCAGCCGGCAACGAGAAGGCACGCCTGGCGGAGAACATGTATTTCTACCGCATCAAGAAGTACATCGGAGCCTACGCGGCTGCGCTTGGCGGCGTGGACGTCATCGTCTTCACCGGCGGCGTGGGCGAGAACCAGGCTTCCGCCCGTTGGGGTGCCTGCGAGGGCTTGGAGTTCATGGGTGTGAAGCTCGACGCGGAGCGCAACAAAGTGCGGGGCGAAGAAGCCGTCATCTCGACAGATGATTCGAAAGTCAAGGTTGTAGTGATACCGACCGACGAGGAGCTGATGATTGCCTCGGACACGCTCTCCATCCTTCAAGGGAAATAAACGGGCCGCGGGACGGGAACCCCTGTCTCCTGCCTGACCGCATAAACCGAAGGTCGTGCCCCTCTGCCGGAAGCGCGGCCTTTTTTTAACCGGTTTGTAACTGCAACGGGCGGGCGGAATGCCTACCTTTGCTTGCAACTGACATACTAACATTTAAACCTAAAAGACTGTATTGTTATGAAACGATTGATGTACATGTTGCTATTCGTACTGGTGGCCGGTACGATGCAGGCCCAAAAGGCCAAGTATGTGTTCTACTTCATAGGCGACGGCATGGGCCTGAACCAAGTGAACGCGACCGAAATGTATTTGGGGGAAAAAGACGGCCGCATCGGCGTGGAGCCGCTGACCTTTGCCAGCTTCCCCGTAGCGGGCATGGCCACGTCCTTCTCCGCCACGAACTCCGTTACCGACTCGTCGGCAGGCGGGACGGCACTTGCCACCGGCTCGAAGACGTATAACGGCGCCATCGGTGTGGACGTGGAGAAAAACGTGCTGCAAAGCGTGGCCGTGAAGGCCAAGAAGGCCGGTCGCCGGGTGGGCATCACCACCAGCGTCAGCGTGGACCATGCCACGCCGGCTGCGTTTTACGCCCATCAGCCCAACCGGAACATGTATTATGAGATAGCCCTCGACCTTCCGAAGGCAGGCTTCGACTTTTACGCAGGTGCCGGCTTCCTGAAGCCGACAACCGCCTTCGACGGCAAGGACGCGCCCAGCATCTATCCCATCATCGAGGAGGCGGGCTACACCATAGCACGCGGACTGGACGAGTATGAAGCCAAGGCGGCTACGGCCGACAAGATGGTGCTGATACAAGAGGAAGACGCACCCACTTATCCCGGCGCTCTCAGCCTTGCCATCGACCGCCAGGAGGGCGACCTTTCTTTGGCGGAGATTACCGAGAGCGCCATCTCTTTCCTTACGAAAGGCAAGGGGAACAAAGGCTTCTTCTTGATGGTGGAGGGCGGACAGATAGACTGGGCTTGCCACAGCAACGATGCCGCCTCGATGGTGAACGAAGTGCAGGACTTGGACGAGGCCGTGGAAGTGGCTTACGAGTTCTATAAGAAGCACCCCAAAGAAACCTTGATAGTCATCACGGCCGACCACGAGACAGGCGGACTGGGACTGGGCACCAGCTCGTATACCTTGAACTTGAAGGCTTTGGAGTGCCAGAAAGGCTCGGTGGGAACGTTGTCGCGTGCCATCACCGACTTGCGCAAGGCCAAGGGGAAAGACGCTTCGTGGGAAGACGCGAAGGCCATCCTGTCTGCCGAAATGGGATTCTGGACGGAACTGCCGCTCACTTGGGAGCAGGAGCGCACGTTGCGCGACGAGTTTGAGACCTCGTTCAAGAAGAACAAGGTGGTGTTCGAGGAGAGCCTCTACGCCAAGACGGAACCGTTGGCAGCCGCAGCCAAGAACATCATGTCGCAGATTGCCCACTTGGGTTGGACCACCGGCGGACATTCTGCCGAGTATGTGCCGGTATATGCCGTAGGTGCAGGTTCCAAGCTGTTCTCCGGCAAGATGGATAATACGGACATACCCAAACGCATAGCCGAGGCCGCCGGATATTGATGCCGGGTAGGCTGGAAACGAAAGAGCCTCTTCCACCCGCATGTTTCGGTGGAAGAGGCTCTTTTTATGCCCTTTCGCAGGGGGTGTATGGGGCTTTTGTCCGCAATGTGTTGCGTCCGTGCTCGCAACGTGTTCCGTGTTTGTCCGCGACATGTTGCGCGTTCGCTCGCAACGCGTCGCGCCCGCAAGCCCTGTATATGCCGCTCGCGGCGGCTGCGGGAGGGGCTTGTTTACGGCTGCGTTTCCCCTTCTATGTACGTTTCGAGGAACAGGTGCTCGCCGTCGAATACGGCGTAGGTGAAATAGTTTATCCAGTCGCCCAGTATCAACACGCGCGTGGCGGCGTTGAGCATCAGGTCCAGCTCTATGTGCCGGTGGCCATAGACGAAGAAGTTGATGTCGGGGTGCTGCTTGAGGTACTCCTTGCTGTAGCGCACGAGGTTCTCGTTGGCCTCGCCCATGTACTCCGGGTCTTTGCCGTCCACCCGCTTCAGGCGGCTGTGTTTGGCCCAGGTCAGTCCCAGTTCCATGCTCCAGCGTGGGTGCAAGGCCGAGAACAGGCGTTGCAGCGTCCGGCTGTGGAAGGCCGAGCGCAGCAGCTTGAACTTCTTGTCCGGGTCGCCCAGTCCGTCGCCGTGTGCCAGGTAGAACACCTTGCCGTAGATTTCGGTGGTGAAGGGCTCCCGGTGGATGATGAGGCCGCACTCCCGCGTCAGGTAGTCGCCGCACCAAATGTCGTGGTTACCCGTGAAGAAGTGCACCTCCACGCCCATGTCCGTCAGTTCGGACAGCTTGCCCAGGAAGCGCGTGTATCCCTTGGGCACCACGGTCTTGAACTCATACCAGAAGTCGAACATGTCGCCCAGCAGGTACACGGCTGCCGCCTTGTGCTTTATGCTGTCCAGGAAGCGGACCAGACGGCGTTCCTGTGTGCGGCCGTGCTCTATGGCGCGCGAACCCAGGTGGGCGTCGGAAAGGAAATACACGCTCTTCATGCCGGCCTCCTTTACTTCTTGGCGAACAGCCCGTCCAGGTATTCGTAAAACGCGGGGTCTTCACCGATGACAATCTTGGCAATCTTCCCCTCAGGGTCTACCACAATCTTGGTGGGGTAGCCTTGTATGCCGTACATCACGCTCACGTCCGGCGTTCCGGCGTTCCGCACATGCAGCCAGGGCAGCTGGTGCTTCTCCACGGCGTCCCGCCACTTCTGCTCGGTGTCGCGGCAGTCGATGCCGAGAATTTCCATGCGGTCTTTGTATTTGTCGTAATACTTCTTCATGTCCGGTATGCCTTTGATACACCATCCGCACCAGCTTCCCCAGAAGTCCAGCACCACGTATTTGCCCCGCAGCGACGACAGCGCGAGGTCGTTCCCCTTGAGGTCTTTCAGCGTGAAGTCGGGGGCTTGCGAACCTTCCACCACGCTCTTCTGGGCCTCCTCGCGGGCTTTTTGTTTGTTCACGGCTTCTATCAGGGCTTGGTATAGCGACGACATGGCTCCCTGCTTGGCGTTGTCGCCCAGGAGCGGCAAGAGAGCTTCGCCCTGCTCGCGGTCCAGTTGGGCAGTCAGGTAGACGGCGATGTCCTCGTCCGTATGTTGGCGTGCGTAGTCGGCCTGCACCTGTTCCATCTTGTCGCGCAGGGGGCTGTAGGCTTGTTCATAAATGGTGCGTATCGTGTCCATGGGGGCGCCGGCCTGCTGCTTGGACACCATCAATGCGCTGATGGAGTCCATTTGCTGCCGGTAGGGCTTGCACAGGTTGTTCACGGCCTGTAGTGCCTGTTGGAAGGCGTTGCCTGCCGTGCGGTAGTCTTCCATGCTCCCGCTGACTTCGGTGGTCTCGCCGGGATAGGCCACCACGGCCACAGACCTCGTAAGGCCGGTAAGGTTCGCCTTGCCGCGCGGCTTGGCGTAGAAGTATGCCTCGGTGGGCGTGCTGTCGTTGGCGATGGCGAGGGAGAATCTTCCGTTTTGCAGCACCACGGTGTCCGTCTGCATGTCGGCGCGCATCAGGTCGCCTATGGCGAAGTGTCGCACGATGAGCGTGTCGCTCTCCACGCCCTCCAGCGTGCCGCTGATGACGGTTTGCCTTTGCAACGGTTGGCAGGCGCACATCAGGGCTGCGCCGGCCAGCAGGATAAGGGTTTTATGTTTCATGACAGGTTATGTTTTGTTGCGGTTATAAGAATCCCAGTTCCAGTTTGGCCTCCTCGCTCATCATGTCCTTGTCCCATTCGGGTTCGAACACGAGGTTCACGGTGGCGGAGTTCACCCCGTCTATGCTTTCCACCTTTTGCCGCACGTCCTCCATGATGAAGTCGGCCGCCGGGCAGTTGGGCGCGGTGAGGGTCATGTCGATGACGGTGTCGCCGTTGTCGGCCACGTCTATCTTGTAGATGAGGCCCAGGTCGTATACGTTGACCGGGATTTCGGGGTCGTACACGGTCTTGAGCATTGAGACAATCTTTTCTTCGATATCGAATTTGGTCATAGTTTCGTTAGTTAGCCGGTAATCTTACATCTTGCTGTGCGGCAAAGCTATATATTTTAATTGAAACGGCAAAACGATGCCCGGGGCGAGCGTCGTTTTGCCGGAGATTTTCTTGCGTTATATGCCTCTTGGGTTGCTTGTATATCAGCCGTTTGTCCGCAACATGTCGCGAGCGCGCCCGCAACACGTTGGAAGCACGCTCGCAACGCGTTGCGAGTAAGGGCGGAACACGTTGCGCGGAAACCTCCCGTTTCCTGCCCCCTCCCTTCGGGGGAGGGCCGGGGAGAGGCTTTGGGGTTTGGGGGTGGATTACAACTTCCCTTCGTCGTTGAAACTGAAGTACATGCCGTCCGTTACAATCACATGGTCGGCCACGTGGATGTTCATCACCTGCGCGGCCTGTTGCACCGAGCGGGTCAGGCGCAGGTCGTCCGGGCTGGGCTGCACATTGCCCGACGGATGGTTGTGCACGAGTATGATTTGCGTGGCGCGTTGCAGCAGGGCTTCCCGCAGGATGGTGCGCACGTCGGCCGATGTCTGGTCTATGCCGCCCCGGCTGATGCGCGCCTTGTCTATCACGCGCGCCGCCTGGTTGAGCAACAGTACCCAGAACTCTTCGTGCGACAGGTCGGCCAGCAGCGGGTGGAACAGCTGGTACACGTCTTGTGCCGAGCGGATACCCGCGCGTTCCGGCCTCTCTTGCAGGCTGCGGCGTTTGCCCAGTTCCAGCGCGGCCATCACGGCGATGCTTTTGGCCGGGCCGAGGCCCTTGAAGCGGGCGAAGTCGCGCATCTCCCATTTGGCCAGCGCGTTCAGGTTATTGCCACAGGCTGCCAGCACGCGTTGCATCAGGGCCACGGCGCTCTCCTCCGTGTTGCCCGAGCCGATGAGTATGGCCAGCAGCTCGGCATCGCTCAGGCTCTCGGCACCCTTCTGCATCATCTTCTCGCGCGGGCGGTCTTCCACCGCCCATTGGTTTATGTTGAGTTTGTCCATGACCTCTCCTCTTATTTGTAGAAGTTCCCTTTGAATGCCTCGAATTCCCCCTTGCCCAGCACGCAACGCCTCCACCAGGCGCGCAGGAAGCCTGTGCCGTAGCCCGTGAGTTGCACGAAGGCGGCCGCCACCGAATAGGTCCCGATGCGTACGCTATGGTTCTTGAAGGTGGAGTCCAGCCATACGGCCAGCACATAGAGGGCTATGGGGAGTAACGTCCAAGGGCAGAAAGGCGAGGCCAGCAACAGCACCGCCATGCCCACCGTGAAGGCTGCTGGCAACAAGTGCACGAGTTTGAGCGACGAGGGGTACCGCTTGTACAGGTTGATGCGGGCTATGCCCGAGTTATGCACTTGCTTGAAGAACTTCTTGAGGTCTGTGCGCCGCTTGTGGTACACCCATGCTCCGGGAAACAGCCGTGTGCTGCAGCCCGCCGTACAGATGCGCAAGCTGAAGTCTATGTCTTCCCCGAAGCGCATGGCCGCGAAGCCCCCCAGCCGGCGGTACACTTCGCTGCGTATGCCCATGTTGAAGCTGCGGGGGTAGAACTTGTCCATCTTCCGCCGCCCGCCACGTATACCTCCGGTGGTGAAGAAGGAGGTCATGGAGTAGTTGATGGCCTTCTGCATGGGCGTAAACGAGGGGTGCGCCTTGTCCGGCCCGCCGAATGCGTCGGCAGGCGCGGCACGTAGTTCGTCTTCCACGTGTTGCAGGTAGTCGGACGGCAGGAAGCAGTCCGAGTCGAGTATGATGAGGTACTCGCCCCGGCTTTGTTCGGCCCCGTAGTTCCGGCTTTGGCCCGGGCCGGAGTTTGGCTTATAATAATAATGTATGTCAAGCAGAGAGGCATATTTTTCGGCGACCTCACGGCAGGGGACGGATGAACCGTCGTCCACTACCAGCACTTCGAAGCCGGTGAACGTCTGGCGCGTCAGGCTGTCGAGCAGCTCGTCCAGCTCGTCGAGACGGTTGTAGACGGGAATGATGAAGGAATAGCGCATGGGTGTTTTTCCTGTGTATGGAGTGTGGAACGGATAAAAAAGGCCTGCCAACGCCCCGTGGCATGGCAGGCCGGACTGCGTGCGCGGGATGCCCGCTTATGCTTTGACGCGGCTTACGTATGAACCGTCGCGCGTGTCGATTTCGATGGTTTCGCCTTCGTTGATGAACAGCGGCACGCGAACCGTGGCACCCGATTCCACCGTGGCAGGCTTCAACGTGTTGGTGGCGGTGTCGCCCTTC